>JBGUPW010000255.1:0-2460 GCA_045130495.1 Ruminococcus sp.
CAGGTATCACATAGAAAAAGAGGTCGGCAGCAAGCCGCCTCGCTGGACGGTATATTTCAAGGCGAATCAGGCTGACGCGCTGACCGCGGCGTTTAAGGCGTTTACCAATAAAGACCTTGACCGCGGCAAGAGACCGTCACTGGTGGCACAGCTTCGCAAATTCAAGGAGCTTGTGCAGTCGATCGGAAAAGACCGCGTCCGAAACAAGGAGCACGGAGGTCCCGAACTCTGAACAGAAACGAAGTTATCAGGAAATATATCATACCGAATTCTCCGTACCTGATTTTTGTATGGCTGTTTTCTAAGCTCGGCGAGGTTATCCGGCTCGCGCCCGGTGTTGACGCTTCCGTAAAGCTGTTGGGTTTGAATCAGGGCTTTTCGGCGGCGTTCAGTCACTTTCTGCCTTCCTCGTTTATTGACGTTCTGATCGGAATAATCGGCGCGGCGGCGGTGCGGCTGGTGGTGTATGTCAAAAGCAAAAATGCCAAGAAGTACCGTAAGAATGTCGAATACGGCAGCGCACGCTGGGGCACTAAAAAGGATATTGCGCCGTACATGGACACTGATAGGTGGAATAACATTATCCTGACCGCGACCGAGGGCTTGATGATGTCCGGCAGACCGAAAAATCCGGCGTTCGCCCGAAACAAGAATGTGCTGGTTGTCGGCGGTTCCGGCTCGGGCAAGACTCGTTTTTTCATCAAGCCAAATTTAATGCAAATGCACAGCTCCTATGTTATCACCGACCCGAAAGGTACGGTTTTGGTGGAGTGCGGAAAGCTGCTGCAACGCGGCGCGCCGAAACGCGATAAGAACGGAAAGGTTGTGCGGAATAAGCAGGGTAAGGTCATTTATGAGCCGTATAAGATAAGGGTTTTTAATACGATCAACTTTTCAAAATCCATGCACTTCAATCCGTTTGCTTACATTCACAGCGAAAAGGATATTTTGAAAATCGTTACTACGCTTATCGCCAACACTAAAGGCGAGGGCAAGGCAGGCGACGATTTTTGGGTCAAGGCGGAGACGCTGCTGTATACCGCGCTTATCGGTTATATCTATTATGAAGCGCCGGCTAATGAGCAGAATTTCGCGACGCTGGTTGAGATGCTGAACGCTATGGAGGTGCGTGAGGACGACGAGAATTTCAAAAACGCTGTTGACCTTTTGTTTGACGCTTTGGAGCAAAAGGACCCCGATCACTTCGCGCTGAGGCAGTATAAGAAATACAAACTCGCGGCAGGCAAGACGGCAAAATCTATTTTGATTTCCTGCGCGTCGCGTCTGGCACCTTTTGACATCAAAGAGGTTAGGGAGATCACCATGTATGACGAGCTGGATTTAGATAAGCTCGGCGACGAGCGGACGGCGCTGTTTCTGATCATGTCCGACACCGACGGCACCTTTGCTTTTCTTATCAGCCTGATTTATTCCATTCTGTTCAACAGACTGTGCGAGCGCGCCGACGACGTTTACGGCGGCAGGCTGCCTGTTCATGTGCGCTGCCTGATCGACGAGGCGGCGAATATCGGTCAGATTCCGAATCTGGAAAGGCTGATGGCGACGATCCGTTCAAGAGAGATTTCCGCTTGCCTTGTCTTGCAGGCGCAGTCTCAGCTAAAGGCGATTTATAAAGATAATGCCGACACGATTATCGGCAACGCGGATTCAAGTCTGTTCCTTGGCGGCAAGGAGGAAACCACGCTGAAAAGCTGGAATTCCCTGCTCGGTAAGGAAACGATCGACCTTTATAACGAGAGCGTCACAAAGGGCAATCAGGAGAGCCACGGGCAGAATTTCCAAAAGCTGGGCAAGGATCTGATGTCAATGGACGAGATCGCCGTCATGGACGGCGGCAAGTGCCTGTTGCAGGTTCGCGGCGTGCGGCCGTTTCTCTCCAACAAGTTTGACATCACCAAACACCCATATTATAAGTATCTGTCGGACTACGATCCGAAGAACGCTTTTAACATAGAAGAATTTTTATCGACCCGCTTCAAGCCGAAAAAGGACGAGCGGTTTGTCAATTACGAAATCAGCGCCGAGGACTTGGCGCGGTATTCGGAATAAGAAGGCTGTTGTTTGAGGATAAGGGATTCTCCCTCAAAAAAACTAAATCTATCATTCGTTACCGCCTTGTTTTAACAGTAACGGGCGGTATTTTTATTTCAAATACATTCTAACACACAATTTCACTCAATTACAAGTCAATTTACAGTCATTGACAAAACTAAATCTAAATCAAACAGGAGGAATTTAATGGGCTTTTTTTCAAACGCAATCAATACGCTTCAAATTCTTGTTATCGCGCTGGGCGCGGGTCTCGGCGCGTGGGGCGTCGTTAATCTTTTGGAGGGCTACGGCAACGACAATCCCGGCGCGAATGCTCATGTACGGTAAGGAAGCAAGCAACCGAAAACAAGAGATAGACCGCCAGCACTACACTATTCCGAACCAAAG
>JBGUPW010000256.1:0-2060 GCA_045130495.1 Ruminococcus sp.
TAATTGTGTATTGATTCTTGCGTATACCGGTGATGTGTTTGCCATAATAGTCACACTCCTACAATAAAGTAATCATTTCTTTTGCTATATTGATTATAGCATCAATCGCTTGCAATTGCAAGCAATACATACAAACCGGTGGACAAATTGTCCACTTTTTTATTTCGGAGGTGTTTCCGGTGTAAATCACTTTTCCAACCATTCCAGTTAGATAAAATTTAAGGAGAAATGTACCCTATGAATGAAAAATACCTTAAATTAAATAGGCTGTATAACGAAGCATTAAAGCGTATTAGCAGCTCGCCGCAGGAATATAACCGATTCCTCCAAACCGCCGCATTTAACTATCGCATGAGCTTTAATAACGCGGTCGCGGCGTTTGCGCAGAATGTCGGCACCGAGCTCCTGTTGACCTACGATCAATGGCAGCTTTACGGGCGTGTGCCGAAACGGTACTCTAAACAGACACTTTTGTTTGATAATGCCAATCGCGGACGTTACACGATCACCTACCAACACTCCACCACCGTGGAGGATAAACGTCTGAACGGCAATCACAGGGAAATGAAGCTGTTCGCCTATGAAAACACCGACGAAGTGGTTAAGGCGGTACAGAGCATTTACCAATCAGAAGAAACCTCACTGCAAAGGATTTTCTATAGCGAAGTTATGGAGCAAATGGAAGCTTTTGTGACTGAGGATTTCTTAAAGGTGGATAGTGCTGCGGATTTTCTCTCAAAATCCGTTGTCAATATGCTGTTGAGCCGCTTCGGAATGGAAATGCCCTACACGGTTTTGCCGCAGTCCATCAGCGCGGAGGAGCTTCAAAAAGTGTTTCGCACCACAATGGACGTTTTCCGTGCCGAGTATGCGGAGCTGGCAGTATCTATTCCCGTTGAGTTGAAAAAACAACGGCAGGAGCAGGCAAAGCCCGTTGAAAACGCTTACAGCGATTATTATCCTATGGCACAGGATTATTTCAAAGCAAAGGATAATTACCCTGATGCGCTTGTGCTGATCAGGATCGGCGATTTCTATGAAGCGTTAGGCGACGACGCGCAAACAATGGCAAAGGAGCTTGAATTTACTCTGACAAGCCGTTCAATCTCAGCGAATAAGCGTGTCCCAATGTGCGGATTTCCCGCATTTAGAATGGACGATTATATCGACAAGCTTCACAAGAAAGGCTTTACCGTCGGTGTCATGTATTTTGACGAAAATGGCGATTATCAAGTGGAGCTGCATGAGCCTGTCACTGCCGATAAAACGGTTGAGCCTGTACCGCATGAACCCAAAGAAGTACAAGAGCCTGTTGCAATCGAGGCTGAGAAACCGAAAGTGTATCAGGTGATCACCAACGCAGGCGACGACGGCGGCTATGACGAAAAGATGGAATATACAACCGTTGACGAAGCGATCGGCGCAGGCAAACAGTATCTTACGGACGGTTATTCGGGATTCAGTGTTTTTAATCGTGACACAAAGATGATCGAACACACAGAGGGTGAGTTTGATGTTGAGAGTGCGTATTCCGAAGATATTCTGAGAGTGAACGGTCTGGCTGCTATATCGGTTACAAATGAAAGCCATAATACCGAAGAAGGTTTTAAGCGCGAATACTATGACCGCACACATGAGGATAAAAGCCTGCCGTTTTTAAGTAGTGACAAAAACATCAATGCAATTCTGTTGTCAACACCTTACTTAAAAGCAACTAAAGAGCAAATTGCCGATTTCTTTGAATCCGAGCATAACGAGCAAAAACGCACCGACTACATAAAAAGCATTTTCAACGATGATATTACCGAGATCATTATTCCAGACGGTCGCAGAATGGGGTATAAAACTTTTCAAAATGTACTTCATTTTTGGAGCGGAAGTTATGATGACAGAACCGCGCAAAGCTTTTATGATTGGGGAGTTGTTGCAGGACACTTTGAGGGTTTACGACTTATTGGCGAACTTCGTGATACATCGACACATGATGAACAATTACAGTTGGTACGAGGATTGGCAGGCAAAGAAAAGCCTGCTTTTGTTTTTTCGCAGGAACTGATCGA
>JBGUPW010000257.1:0-3180 GCA_045130495.1 Ruminococcus sp.
TGTAACAAGGATCTTTGTCACCTGATCGGGAGTGTAGCCGGTATCCTTCAGTGCAGATACATAATCTTTTATCCAGCGTCCCGTATAAACCATCGTATCCTCATCAGGGATCGTTTCAGGCGCTCCCTCAGGCATACCCGTGTCAACAAGGATCACATCGGTGCCTGTATCGATCAGGTAGTTTGACAGGCAGGAGCGATAACGGATCGTGTTATCAAATTTGTCTGTGCCTTCTTCGCCGCCCATCGCAAAGCCCTGTGTCACAAAGCCTTTCTCAAAAAATTTGATCGCCTTAAAGGTCATTTCCGAAGGGACTAAAAGGGTGATAAGCGTAGTCGTGAGCGCATAGGTAGCTGTCGGAAAAGCAAAAATCATCTTTTTCAGATCGCCGCCGCGCAGCTTTTGATTAATAACAAGAGTGAGGAAGTCGATCCATATTCCCGCCTCATTGCAATATAGCGCCGCGCCGACGAGGTAGCCCTGCTTATCAACGATAAACATAGCCTCTGCATCCTTTTCGTTCTTTGCAAGCCACAGCATAGCTTTGCCGAACATAAACGGATAAACATTGTAAAGCTCAGGATGCTTTTTGGCTTCCTCAACTGTTACGCCTGCCTGTGCGATGCGAGGGAGCGTAAAGACGAGATTAGGTACAACGGGATAACAAATCGGCTCTTTACTGCCGAGGATTTGTCCGGCAATATAGTTAGATTCAAATTCCGCTGTCGGCGTCAGCTTGGGAACAGCTTTACAAATAACATCTCCGCTTGCATAGATGTTCGGAACACTCGTCTGCAAATGATCATTGACGACAATTCCATTAGCGGAGGCTTCTATTCCGACATTTTCAAGTCCGAGGTTTTCGTAGTTGGCTACTCTTCCAGTAGCGTCCAAAACATAATCGCATTCAACCTCTAAACCCGACTTTGTTTTTACAGTATAACCCCTGTCTGTTTTCTCGATCTGACAAACGCTTTCGTTCCAACGGAAGCACACGCCTTCAGCGGTCATTTTTTCAATGAGCTTCGATACATACTCCGCAGGATATTGGCGAAGCGCACTGTCCGAATATTCGATGACGGTTACGGATTTGCCGAGCTTGATCACCATTGAGGCAAACTCCATTGAGATAACACCGGCTCCGATAAAGACAATACGCTCGGGCATTTCCTCAATTCCGAGGAAATCTCTGCTGTCGTGCAGGTACTCTTTGCCCTCAACCTTAAGACGCGCATTGCGCTGACCTGTTGCAAGAACAATATATTCTGCACTGAGATGTTTATTTCCAACACGGACTGTATTCTTGTCAACAATACTGCCGTGTCCTTTGATCAATTCAATTCCGAAATTCCCAATAAGTACGTCAAGCTGCTTGTATAAATCATTGGTCTCGCGTTTCTTGTATTCCATCAGTTTTTTCCAGTCAATACTCGGAATATCATCAACGCATAAATCACCGTAATTCCGGATTCCCTCTAAAAACTCAAAGGGACCGTCCAGCGTTATTTTGGCATCACAGCCATAGTTAGTACAAGTGCCGCCTGTTAAATCTTCTTCAACAATAGCGACCTTTTTCCCCGCAAGAGCTAACATTGCCGCACCGTGCCACGCGGCGTGACCGCTGCCTATGAATATTACATCATACATAATGGGTTCTCCTTTCAAAAAAGTATTACAATTCCTCTTGTGCTTTATGATCCATTCCGACGAGAGCTTTATCGAGCAAGTTTTTCAGGATAATCAGTTCTTCGTCCGACAGCGGAATACACCCGTCCATCTCTCGCGGAACATCGATCGCTTTGTTTCTGAGCGCGTCGCCTTGTTCAGTAAGAGATAAAAACAGTATGTTCTCATTATTCTCAGGGCGGATGCGGTTGATTTTTCCTTGTTTTTCAAGACGTTTTAATAATGGCGCAAGTGTTCCTGAGTTAAGGCGTACCTTTTTGCCGAGCTCGCCCTCCGTCATACCGCCGTGCTCCCATAACACCATCATTACAAGATACTGCGTATAGGTCAAGCCGAGTTTTTCAAGCGGCTTTCGATACTGCCTGACTACCTCTTTTGCACAGGCGTACAGAGGAAAGCAGAACTGATTTTCAAGTTTCAGGCTATCACAGCCTTCTATGGTCTGTGTCACAGCCATTTGGGTACAACGCTCCTTTCGGATTTTTTGAAAAAGGCTGACGTATGCCATATTGTACAACGCCAGCCTTAAACTCATATTATTTCTCGGCAGGCTCCCATTTGCATCTCACGGGAGACACAATGGTACCGTCCTTTTTCATAGCGGCGAACGCCTTATCTACAACCTTGCGGTCAAGACCTGTCAGCTCCGCGACTTTGCCTGCGTTCAGCGGTTCACCGACATTTTCATTTTAAAAGATACTTTTCTGTCCCGCCGTTGATGAACATTTACGCAGATGAACGTTTTCAAAGGCGGGAGAGAGCGCCCACCGGCGCATTCTTCATCGCTTCTAAGATTACTTCTCTTTCGTTTATAGCGATCTACCGATTAAAGCTGCTGTAAGAGCCAGTTCTGCTTGCCGATACATTCGATGATATCAAGCTGTGCTTCAGCCCAGTATACATCTTCTTCCTCGTCCTGATAATATGCTTTAAGGATATCAAAGGTGGTGTAATCCTCACGCGCTTCCTCGGTGATCTCGTGCAGCCACGCAAGACCTGCTTTGGAAACCTCAAGGTCATACATGATCCACTCTACGGGATCCTTAAATACGGGACCTTCTTTTTTTGCTTCAAGCTTTACGTCAACGCCGAAGTCGAGCAGTCTGTCGGTGCATTTTTCAACCCAACCGCGCTCCTCAGCAGCGTGCTCTGCATACTTCTCTGCGAGCTTGGAAAAGCCCTCTGCGGCAAATATTCTGGATTGAAGCGCATGACCGTCTGCCTGCTGAGAAAGTTCGGTTACGATGGTCTGTAAGCCTTTGATTACTTTTTCGTTTAACATAATAAAAATCCTCCGTAAAATAATTATTGTGCGCCGTGTTGTTGTGCACAACTATTGTCAATATTATTATATCATATTGAGAAAAATATACAATTGAGTAGGAGGCTGCCCATTAATTGAGCAGCCGACCTCTCACACCACCGTGCGTACCGTTCGGTACACGGCGGTTCAATCATAAAGAGTGCAGAGACTTGTACGCGATGGATATGTCA
>JBGUPW010000258.1:0-10901 GCA_045130495.1 Ruminococcus sp.
CGCATATGTCTTGGAAACAAGCTTGTCACCCTCGCCCCACACATATGCCTCCAGCTCTCCGAAATGCTGCGCTGTGTATGTTAAAAATTCATTTAATTTATGCATGATTTGTCACTCCGTTCTCACTGAAATCCTTGTGCTGTCCGCGCACAATAGTGATATTTTCCAAAATCGCCGACCGGTTTGATCGAGCGGCACTCTTGATTTTTAATTATACCACAAACAGCTCTTATATACAATCAACAGCTTTGACAAAATATAGCTTTGGGTTTTGTGAGTAAATACCGTGTCAAACCGTATTGCTCGTCTTTACAAGTCGACCGGACTGTGGTATACTTTCACCAATAGAACGATTTGTTTTTTATAGCAGGAGGTGCGGCGCATGAAAACAAAAGAAAAAAGAATACTCGGTTTACTGAAAAAAATCGACAGAGGTTATCAACCCACTGAGTATGAAACAAGACATTTAGAAGCGCAAATCACATTGGATCTTTCTGATGAGTCTATTACCGTTTTGCCGGAATCCATCGGGAAACTTATCAATCTGCAATCTCTTGACCTTAGTTTTACATATATCACCTCCCTGCCGGAATCTATCGGGAAACTTTTCAGTCTGCAATTTCTTTACCTTACTTTTACATATATCACCTCCCTGCCGGAATCCATCGGACAACTTTCCAATCTGCAAATACTGAATCTTGGAGCCACTTATATCACTGCTCTGCCTGAATCCATCGGGAAACTTATCGGTCTGCAATCTCTTAATCTTAGCCAAACCCACATCACTTCCCTGCCGGAATGGCTGGGTGAACTGCCAAGCTTACGCAAGCTGGATTTGTCGTGGTTGACGCTCCCGGATATTCCCGCGTCATTAGCCCTGCGGAAACTTCCTTTTTCAGAAACCGACAATTTTTGGAACTTTGATTCCTGCATCAATCTCTATCACACCACCCTGACAGAGCAGGACAAATCCATTTTTTTACACACCCCCGAGCTGATCCCCTCGCTTTACGATCGCGAGGAAGAAGTGACACTGCGCGAGTGCCGTGTGCTTTTTTTGGGCGACGGTGGCGCCGGAAAAACCTACACCATCCGGCGGATCCAAAACGACTGCCGCAAGGAAACAGACAGTGCGCCCTATGTCACCAATGAAACACCTGGCGTGGAAATCGCGGACTACCGCACCCCATGGGACGGAAACGACGTGTGTATCCATCTGTGGGACTTCGGCGGTCAGGCGATCCTGCACTCAATGCACCGCTGCTTTCTCTCGGAAAAAGCCTGTTATGTGGTGACGGTGCGGACGCGCGACACTGATAACACGCCGCGCGCGCGTTTCTGGCTGCGGAACGTAACCGCCTTTGCGCCGGACGCCCCTGTTGTGCTGTATATCAACTGTTGGGGACATAGCGACGGCAAACGTTCCGTTGACGAATCCGGACTGCGCCGGGAATTTCCAAACATCAAGGCAGTCGTCTATGTTTCCGCCATGGAGGCGGACGACAACGTTTTCCGGGAAAACCTGCCGGAGACCATTCTCCGCACGGTGACCGACTCGGGTTTTTTTAGGCAAAAAGTCAACCGAAAATGGATAGCCGTGCGCGACGCTGTCATCACGGAAAGCGCCAAGCATAATTATCTCACCAAGGAGCGATATGATGCGCTTTGCCAAGAGCAAGGTATCCCCAAAGAGCAGGCTCCTGATTTACTGACCCACTTTAATATTTTGGGCGTGTGCTTCAGCTACCATCAAAACATCCTGCGGCAGGAATTTGCGGATTACAAGCTCCTGAATCCGGTTTGGCTGACCAACGCCATCTATTCCGTAATCGAGGAGGGCGCCGCACAGGCGCAGGAGGGCAGAATCAAACTGTGGGCGATTCAGCAAATGCTCGCCAACAAAGCGCCGGAGAAAGTGTTTTTCATTGACGAAAACGGGAAAAAGAGCGTTCGCCCATACAAACGCACCATGCCGGATATTACATATAAGGATTTTGAATGTCAATACATTATCGACGTCGCAGCGGCGTTCCGCCTCTGCTACCGGGTGGATAGTGAAACGCTGTTTTTCCCGGCACTCTGCACCAACAATACTCCTGACGAAGCGCTGTACGCCCCGGAAGACTATCCGCAGCACATCGAATATGTGCTCAGTTATGACTATCTTCCCGACAGCGTGGTACACCAATTGATGGTGCATTGCCTGCGCGCAGATATCGCGCTCAATCACTGCTGGCTGAGCGGAGTAGTGTTGGGCAGCATGGATACGCACAAGGCGATCGTCCGAATGGAAGACGATAAGAACTTGCGGATAGAGATCTGGTCAAAACCGGAGCATGCTGCCTATGAATTTTTCGCGCTGCTGCGCCGTGAGATTTTGATCATCAATGAGCGGCTGAACCTCAGGGCGAGGGAGCTGATCGTGGACGGCGAGGATCGACATACGATGATCAGCTTGATCAATGCAGCAAAGGGAACCGGGTATGTTTACGGATCAAACACCGGCAAAGAACGCCGCGCGTCAGATCTGCTGGGGCTCTTCTACGAAAACTGGACGTTACACTTTACACAGGTTCACGACGGCATGATCACGATCCCGATTTTGCCTCGGGAATTTCACCGGCAATCCAAGAATGACCAAGCCTTTCGCCGGGCGCTGTACAAGGCATACAACCGCACCTGCCCCTATTGCGGCAGAGTGATTGACTCCATTCGGGACATGCAGGTGGATCACATTTTGCCGCAGGCGTACAAGGACGTTCCCGAGTTGCAGGAATACCTCCGCTATTTGAAGGAACGCGGCTTTGATATCGACAAACCCGATTATGTGGAAAATTATATGCCCACGCACGGGTACTGCAACCGCGACAAAAGCAACCGCGTCGAGCTGTTCGCACTTCTCGCCCGTCACGAGCGCGCGCAGGCAAAGGCAAAGCAGGTGTTGAAGCTGCTTGACCGGTACAAAAACGAAAACTGACAATGCCGCAAGGCGCTGTGAAGAAACGAAGAATAAATCTTCGATCTTCACAGCGCCTTATCTTTTTCGGAAGCAATATGGGAAAATGTTAAGAAATGCGCACACTTCCCCTTACTTTCCCTCTAATTCCTTCTTTATCTTATCACATTCCTCTTTAAACTGTTTTCTGGTATCCATACAAAAGTCAATAAACTCCTTGTCCGGATTTGTATTCGTATCTTTGAAAATAGAAGCTCTTTCAGATGCTTCTTTCCCTAACTCCTTAATACGCTTCTCAATTTCATTAATCGTTTGCTCAGAAGCACCTGCGTCCTTCACTCCTTTTTTCTGCTTTCTGAGATAGGCGCGAAAAACGGCTAAGATATGTTTAGTTTCATTTTCCATATTCTTTTGCCAGTCGTTTTTCCATTTATCTAACAAAATATGGTGCTGACAAGCTTTTTCTTCACAGTAAACTGCATCAGAATCCGACAAAAAATGTTTGCCACAGTTTGGGCAACTATGTACCCATAGATTACCTGCATAAACCAAATAGATTATAGCATTTATCAACGGCTCAAGTGAATCTTCAATCGGGATCATTATGAGCCGTTTTTTGTTTTTTACTTTTAAAACAACACTGGAGGAAATTGAAAATTCCGAATCTTTTTCAAAGCAAAAATCATTTTCTATAAAATCTAATAACCGTTTTATCTCTTTTGAATCAGAAGCATACTTAATTTCCAGTTTTCTTTCGATATCAGATAATAATATGTTTAAATACTTGTTTTCGCCTTTTATTCTTGCTGCTAGAAAATCTGTTTTGATTATATTCAAAACTATCAAAGCAAAAAGATTGTCAGACATTTTGTGTTCTAAATCGAGTAGTTTCTTATTGATATCGGAGACTGTTTCACCTTTACTGTTGACGTATTTTGTGATCTCATCCGTTAATTCCTGAACAATCTGAACATATTTCTCCTCATATTCAAAAATACTGGAAATAAACTTGCTGAAAGAAATCTGCTTTGTCTTATGCAGCAAAACCGGATCGTTATCGACCATCGGAGTAGACACAATATAAAGTTTTCGTGAATCAAGATGTAAAAATACAGTTAATGAATCCATTTTGGAACACTTCCCATCTCATATAGTTTGGTTTTTGATTTGAGTTTATTATACATCGGAACACTTATTTTGTTAAGTGTTTCTGTTAAAATAAGTTTTTTAGGCAACGGAACGAAATTCCATTGTGTTCCATGTTTTTGTTTGCTAAACTTTTTCCATCAAACACGAAGGAGGTGAAAACCATGAGCGAAAAGGATTTGAAAATCATCAACATGCAGGATGTCGAAGCGACGGAGGTAAAATGGCTTTGGTATCCCTACATTCCCTACGGCAAGATCACGATCATTCAAGGCGACCCAGGCGAAGGCAAGACAACGCTGGTACTCAACCTTGCGGCATTGCTGACGCGCGGAGAGAGGTTACCCGAAAGCGACGAAGCTTCCGAGCCTATCAACGTGCTTTATCAAAGCGCCGAGGACGGATTAGCAGATACCATTAAGCCGCGCCTGACAGCAGCGAACGCCGACGCAAGCCGGGTGATGGTCATTTATGAAACAGATATTGAGCTATCGATGACCGACCATCACTTGGAAGCGGCGATTTGGCAGACAGGGGCAAAGCTTGTTATTCTCGATCCGCTGCAAGCATATCTCGGTTCAAAAGTGGATATGCACCGCGCCAACGAGGTCAGACCGGTATTCAAAAACCTTGCGACAGTCGCACAAAGGTACGATTGTGCGATCGTGCTGATTGCCCATATGAACAAATCGGCAGGGATGAAAGCGACTTACCGAATGCTCGGCTCGGTAGATATTACAGCGGCAGCGAGAAGCGTTCTGATCGTCGGAAGAATCAAGAACAACCCAACCATCAGGGTGATGGTTCACAGCAAAAGCAGTCTTGCGCCCGAAGGCGAGCCGATCGCTTTTGAGCTGAATCCTGAAACGGGCTTTGCATTTATCGGCAAGTATCATATCAGCGTGGATGAATTGTTGGACGGCACGAACGCCGTCAACAAGCTTGATGAAGCGGAACGTTTTTTAGAAACGCTGTTTGCCAATACCGATGAAATCCCTCAAAAGAAAATAACCGCACAGGCAAAAGCGAGAAATATCGCCAAGCGCACGCTTGACGAAGCGAAGAAAAAGCTGCAAATCCAATCTGTCAAAATCGGCAGTCAGTGGTTTTGGAGAAGAAATTGAGGAAGGTTGCAACCGTGTGTGTTTAGGGCTTTTTCGCAAGGTTGCAGAATTTCTATAGACACACATTCTTGCAATCTTGATTTCTTCTTCTGTTGGAACCCCATTATTGATTTAACGCTGAGGAAGTGAATTGATTTATGATTTAGGGTATAGCGAGGTACGCCATTGGCAAGCCAATGACACCTCGTTGGGGGCGACCCCCAAGCCCCCAAGGAAGGAGGCGAAAGCCATATGAAAAGAGTGCGTTCACATCAGGTGTCGTTTCGCCTGTCAGATAAAGAATACGCTTTGCTTCAAAAGAAGCTTTCAGTGAGCGGTCTGTCGCTTACAGGATTCTTTATCGAAACCATCAGAGGAAAGGAAATAATCATCATCAGTGATTTTCTCCCTCTGCTGGGAGAATTGAAACGGCAGGGTGTGAATCTCAATCAGCTTGTGCGTAAAGTGAATCAATTTTCACCTGTAGCTGAACAGGAGATACTGAATACCCTGCAACAATGTCAAAATACTTATCGACAGCTTTACGAGCTGTCCGATCAGTTAGGAGCGTGAGAATATGCCCTTATTCAAAGGCTGTGGTTGCAAGGGCAAGCCCGCGAAGGCGATCGATTACATCACTGACGAAAAGAAAGCGGCTATTGTCACTTCGTATGCTTTAGATGATAACCGTAACTATGCGCGGCAGTTTGCAGAAACAGCACAGTTGTTTCACAAGGCGCAAAAGTTTGAAAGCAGGAAGTATTATCACTTCAAGCACAGCTTTGACCCGAAGGATAACAACTCACCTGCCGAAGCGCACCGTTTGACTGAGGAACTGGCGCAGCAGGCGTTTCCCGACAATGAGTACATCATTGCCACGCACACGGACAAGCACCACGTTCATTGTCACATCATCGTGAACAGCGTATCATTTGTGAACGGAAAGATGCTGCACTACAGCAACAGCGATTACGGCAAGCTGAAAGACCTCTCAAATGAGATCGCCGCAAAATACGGGTACTCCACGCTGGATTTCAGAAAGCCGTCGTCTGACCGTATCAAGAGCGAGGAAAGACAAATCGTACTGAAAGGCGGCACTTCATGGAAGGAGGAGCTGCGCGAGGTAATTGCGGAAGCAAAGCGGCTATGCAGCGATATGGATAGCTTTGAAAAGCACCTGAACAAATACGGCGTGACAATCTCACGCAACACGGCAAAAACGATCAGCTTTTTGCACCCAAATAAAAATAAGCCTATTCGCGGCAGCAAGCTCGGAAAGGCATATACGAAGGAAGCGATAATACTTGAGTTTGCAAAATTTGGAAACAGGACAGCCGGCACCGGCGAGAGAAACAATGCAAAATCTGACGTACCAAAGCAGGCAAGAATACGAAAACAGTTTGCTCAAACAAGCGTTGCAGGAATACAACGAGCAGTGGATAATCTTGAAAGGCGAACAAAACAGCTTTATTCAGAAGCAGACAAAACAAATAAGCGCTCTGACGAACACCGTCGCAGCTCAAATCAATATGAACGAGCTGTTTCGGAAAGACCTAGAAGGCGAGCTAAATAAGCTGACAAATCAATTATCGGAACAATTTGAAAAGCAGTTTCACCGTTTCGAGGGAAAGGCTAATCAATCAGAGATGCAGATAGCCGATCATACATATAAGTGCATCACTGAGCTGAGTGAATTGACTGAAAGGCTCAAAGCCAAACAGCAACGGAGTTTCACAAGGAAAAGCGTTATGTTTTGGATCAATATTGCAGCGATAATATCTCTTCTTCTGTTGGAAGTCCTGAAAGTCTTAAAAATAGTATAATAAAAAGAAGGTAATTGAAAATGAGTGAACAGATAAAATTTATGAATACAAAGGATGTGGCGAAGGTTTTAGGTTGTAGTCTGCCTGCCGCAAGAGCCGTGATGATGAGGGCGGATTTTCCGCTCATCAGAGTCGGCAAGAACTACAAGGTAAGCGAAAAGGCTTTCTTGGAGTGGAGCGATAAGAGAAGGGTATAAAACTGTTGACAGCCTATCGTTTTTGCGATAAGATAAAACAAGATAGAAAACGATAGGCTGCCTTTAGTTAGAAAGGACGGAAAATGAACGCTAAAGGCACGAAAACAGTTAAAAGAAAATTACAACACGGCGACGGCTCTGTCTACTTTGTAGAAAAGCGCAACCGCTTTGCAGGACAGATAACCTTGATTATCGACGGAGAAAAGGTTCTCAAAACCGTTTACGGCAAGACGGAGAAAATCGTCAAGGACAAGCTCAGAGAGCTGTATATTCAGGCTCAGGCTGGCAACCTTCATAACCCGAAGAAGCAAAAGCCGTTGACCATTTACGACCTTGCCGACAAAATGATCGAGGAACAGCTTATGCTGAACGAAATCAGGCAGAGCAGCTATGACCGCAAGAAATCCACCTTGAAAATGCTCTCTGCAATCTCTGATATGAAGATTCAATCGGTAACTGAAGAAGATATAATAGATTTCTTTTCGGGCTGTTTGGACTACTCACAATCCTGCATCAACAAGATGTATCAGCTTCTCGGCGCTGTATTCAACAAGGCTATACGCAAAGGCATTATAGATATAAGCCCTATGTGCGATATGAGACGCCCAAAATCAAAGCAAAAGAAAGTCCCTGTCAGAGCATTGACTATTGAAGAGCAGATAAAGCTGCTGCACATTCTGAAAACAGAGGATATTCTTTACAGCGAAATAATGCTGCTTTCAATGTTTACGGGTATGAGAATCGGCGAATGCTGCGCTCTTGAGGTTGAGGATATTGACTTTGTTGAACGCACTATCAGCGTTAGCAAGACGGTATCGAGAGGCGAATACGGCACAACGGTCATCAATGAAACCAAGACCGAAGCCGGTATGCGGTTACTGTATATCAATGAGGACGTTGCAGATTTTGTAAGTAAATGTGTCGGCGATAAAAAAAGCGGTTTGCTGTTCAAATCAACTACCGAAAAGCTGATCACAACCAATCAGGTCAATTCTTCTTACTCAAAGGCAGTTGAGGATTTTGAAATACTTGATCATAGCGTGCACGGCAAAGTTGACCTGCACTCGCTTCGACATACTTATGCTACAAGGTGTATCGAATCGGGTATGCCCGCAAAGGTTTTGCAGAAGCTGCTTGGACACACCGATATTAACATCACGCTCAACACCTACTGCTCCGTGTTTGAAAAATATCGCAATGAACACCTCGCCGTAGCAGACGAGTATATGAAAGCAAACAATCTCGCTATCGCATAAAAAATGACGAAATGCTGTCAAATTTGCTGTCAGCCCTTGAAAAGCCACTGTTTAAGCCGCTTAACAAGGTCACCGGCACCAAAAAAGACAGTTTTCGAACTGTCTTTTTTCTATACTTGATCTTGCGGCACTGTTATCGGTTTGATTGCAGTGCCTTTTTCTGTGTGCAATTGCGCGGTAGGGAATTGTTAGAGGTTCCCACGTATAAATCGATGTAAGCTTTCGGCGAGCCGAACTGACAAAGAACCGTCCAAAAGCTGTTGCCGCCCTTAAAAATTTTTTCTGTATTTCGGTATAATTCTTTTACCATATTGACAGGACGGGTAAATTTAAGGTAAAATGTAATAAATATGTATACTGGGTCTGAGTATACGCTGTTGGGCTTTCAACAGCATTGAACGGAAAAAATATTTTTAACGGAGGTATCTATTTGTGAGTTCTAAAAACCAGAGAAGAAACTACAAGTTGAAGCAAAGCTGGTACTCAAAAAACAACAGAAATAATCAAAGCGGAGGCAAACATTCCTCGGGAAAAAAGCCGGGTGGCAGACCGAGCTATGTTGACGGCATCAAGCCTGTCAAGAAGCCGCCGGTGAAGATTTCGTTTTTGGGCGGTTTAAATGAAATCGGAAAAAATATAACTCTTATCGAGTGCAACGGCGATATTATAGTGATCGACTGCGGCATGGCGTTCCCCGACGGAGATATGCTCGGCGTCGATCTGGTTATTCCCGATTTCTCTTACATCGAGCAGAATGCGGACAAGGTGCGCGGAATCGTGCTCACTCACGGTCACGAGGATCATATCGGAGGTCTGCCGTTTTTGCTCTCAAAAATGAACGTTCCGCTTTACGGAACGCCGCTGACCCTCGGCTTGGTAGAGAACAAGCTTCGCGAGCACAGCCTTGTAAACAAAGTTAAGCTGAACACCGTTAACGCGGGCAGCACCATACATCTCGGCTGCATGGATGTTAAGTTCATTCATGTCAACCATTCGATCCCAGACGCCGTGGCTTTCGCGGTAAAGACACCCGGCGGCACTATCGTTCATACGGGCGATTTTAAAATCGACTGCACACCGATAAGCGGCGATACAATTGACTTGTCAAGCTTTGCCAAGGTGGGCGACGAGGGTGTTCTCGCGCTCCTCGGAGAAAGCACGAACGCCGAGCGCCCCGGCTATACTCCGACCGAGCGCATGGTGTCGGAGAGCTTGGACGGACTGTTTAAGAAAGCGGAAAAATACCGCATTATAATCGCGACGTTCGCTTCAAACGTCAACCGCGTACAGCAGATCATCAACTGCGCCGAAAAGTACGGCAGAAAGGTCGCTTTCTCGGGCAGAAGCATGGTGAATTATATGGATGTTGCGGGCAAGCTCGGCTATCTTTACCTGCCCCGAAACATTCTTATAGATATCGATATGCTCAACAAATATCCGCCCGAGCAGGTGGTGCTCGTCACTACGGGCAGCCAGGGCGAGCCTATGAGCGCACTTTCGCGCATGGCGTATTCCGACCACCGCAAGGTAATGGTAGGCGAGGGAGATTTTATCATCATCTCCGCCAATCCGATCCCCGGCAACGAAAAGACCGTCGGAAACGTCGTTGACGAGCTTCTCAAAAGAGGCTGCAAGGTAATTTACGAGTCGATGTACGACGTTCACGTTTCGGGTCATGCCTGTCAGGAGGAGCTTAAAATTATTCACCGCCTTGTGCGCCCCAAGTATTTTATCCCGGTTCACGGCGAGCAGAAGCACCTTCGCAAGCACGCTGAGCTTGCCGAGTTCCTCGGAATGGACAAAAAGCATATTTATATAGGAGATATCGGCAAAACGATAGAGGTTTGTGACGATTACATGAGAGAGGTTTCATCGGTTCCTGCGGGCAAGGTCTTTGTTGACGGACTCGGCGTGGGAGACGTTGGAAGTATCGTTCTCCGCGACAGAAAACATCTCGGTCAGGATGGACTTATCATAATCGTAGCCTCACTCGACGTTTACGACGGGCACGTGATAACCGGTCCCGATATAGTTTCGCGCGGATTTGTTTACGTGCGTGAGAGCGAGACGCTGCTCGACGAGGTGAAACAGCTTGCGCTCACTATTCTTGAAGACTGTGCCGAGAAGAATATCCACGAGTGGGGCGTTATCAAGAACAGGCTCCGCGAGGAGATCTCAAAGCTTATCTCGCAGCGCACGCGTCGCTCGCCGATGATCCTGCCGATTTTGCAGGAGGTTTGATCTTTTTTTGCAGCAGCTTTATCACCGGAAATTAAAGCTGTAATTAAAGCTGTGTGTTTAAATTTTTGAAATAATGAAATAAATAGGTAATCAAATGAAAAAGAAACTTTGGACGCTTACCCCGTGGTTTATCATTTTCGGGGTGGTAATGCTTTTGATGACGTCTTTTATGAGCACCT
>JBGUPW010000259.1:0-15569 GCA_045130495.1 Ruminococcus sp.
AACTTTGATGAAAAGCGGCAGACACGAAAAAATACTGGAAATAATCTCCGAGTATCCCGTTGAGACGCAGGACGAGATCATCAGCCGCCTGAAAGAGGCAGGCTATAAGGCGACTCAGGCGACTATTTCACGCGACATCAAGGATTTGCGGCTCGTAAAAACGCTCGGAAGCGACGGAAAGTACCGCTATACTTCCGCAGACAAGCACGGCGTTGACCTGCGCTCGGGCTTCGGTCAGCTTTTCGGAAGCTCGGTCGTTTCTGTCGATTCCGCGCAGAATATTTCGGTAATCAAAACCCTCAGTGGCATGGCTAACGCGGTTTGCGCCTCGCTCGACTCGATGGATAATTCCTCGATAGTCGGCACGATAGCGGGCGACGACACCATTTTTGTAGCGTGTCGCGACTCGGAGAGCGCTTCGGCGCTGTCGGAGTCATTAAAGCAGTATTTAAGAAACCAACGATAAAGATATAGATAAAGATGATAAAGAAAAATAGTAAATAGTAAAAAATCTCTGTTAAATGGCGGGGAAACAATATGTTAAAGACCTTATATATAGAAAATATAGCTGTAATCGAAAAAACCTCAATAGACTTTGAAAGCGGGCTTAACGCGCTCACGGGCGAAACGGGTGCCGGAAAAAGTATCGTTATCGACTCCATAAATGCTATTATGGGACAGCGGACCTCAAAGGATATAATCCGCACGGGGGCGCAGTCGGCGTTTGTCAGCGCTGTTTTTGAGGATTTGAACCCTTCCGCCTGCGCCGCTCTTGAGGAAGCGGGCTATCCGACCGAGGACGGGGAGCTTGTTGTTCAGCGCTCGCTGAGCCTCAGCGGAAAAAGCTCCTGCAAAATAAACGGCAGACCCGCTACCGTTTCCACGCTGCGCGGACTGTCCGCTCATCTTATTAATATCCACGGGCAGCACGAGAGCTACGCGCTGTTTTCGCCCGAAACCCACTTGGGCTACATAGACAGCTACGGCGGCACGAATGAGCTTAAAAATTCCTATTTAGAAAAATACCGTGAATATAAAATTCTTAAAAAGAAATTAAACGAGGCAAACTCCGACGAAAGCGCAAGGCTGCGCGAAATCGACCTTTTGCAGTTCCAGTCAACCGAGCTTTTTGACGCCGATGTTCAGATAGGCGAGGAGGAACAGCTCGAGGCGGAAAGAGCCTCTTTGATGAATTTTGAAAAAATCTTTTCACTGCTCAACAAGGCGAAGCTCATGCTCGACGGCGAGGACGCCGACGGAGGAGCTGAGGCTGTTGACATGGCGGCGACCGCTATGCAGAACGCCGCCGCGTACAATCCCGAATATGAGGAGATCGCAAATGATCTCACCGATATATATTACAACCTGCGCGACTGTACCGAGGCTATCGGCGACGCAATCGACAATCTTGAAAGCGACCCGCAGCGCCTTGAGGAGATCGAGGAGCGGCTTGACCTTTTCGGCAGGCTGACGCGCAAATACAACTGTCCTGCCGACGAGCTTCCCGCTCTCGCCGAGCAGATGCAGACCCGTTTGGAGGAGCTGCTGAACTACGACAAAAACCGCAGTGAGCTGATCGAAGCCTGCGAACGCGCGGAACAGGAGGCGTTATCACTTGCAGAAGAGCTGAGCGAAAAGCGCAAGGAAGCCGCGTCGGTTTTTGCCGCTGCGGTAAAAGAGGAAATGCGATTTCTGAATATGCCGAACGTGGAACTGATCCCGAGCTTTGAAACGACAGAGCTTACCTCCGACGGCATTGATAAGGCGGAGCTGTTGATCTCCGCCAACCCCGGCGAAACTCCGAGACCCGTGGCGAAGATCGCGTCGGGCGGCGAGCTTTCCAGAATGATGCTCGCAATAAAAACCGTTTTAGCCGCCACAGACGACGTTGACACCCTGATTTTCGACGAGGTCGATACGGGAATTTCGGGCTCAGCCGCAGAAAAAGTCGGCTTGAAGCTCAAAGAGGTATCGAAGGACAGCCAAGTGCTTTGCGTCACCCATCAGGCGCAGATAGCCGCGCTTGCCGATCACCATTACTTAATAGAAAAGCGCGTTGAACAGGGACGGACCTTCACCGTTGTAAACGGACTTGACCGCGAGGCGCGCGTGCGCGAGTTAGCAAGGATAATAGGAGGCGTAAATATCACTCAGGCGGCGCTTTCGCACGCGGAGGATATGATAAATAACGCTTCCGGGGTGTAATAATGAGGCGAGGAAATCAATCAAGAAAAACATGAGCGCCAAAGCGCTCAATTCATGCCGTACGCGGCTATTCATGGTAAAACCAATTCATGTCCGAAGGACAATTCATTCCTGTTGCCTGCGTTTGATCGTATCTCAAACGAAGAACATAATGCGAACAATGATGCAGGAATGAATTGTGCTTTATGCACATGAATTTACTACGTAATGAATTGTGCTGTTGCACATGAATTGTGCCGTCGGCACATTAAATTATGATAAAAAATG
This sequence comes from Ruminococcus sp., assembly GCA_045130495.1. Lineage (GTDB taxonomy): Bacteria > Bacillota > Clostridia > Oscillospirales > Acutalibacteraceae > Ruminococcoides. The sequence goes on from JBGUPW010000259.1 coordinate 2,473, forward strand.
AGAGGATGCGGAGAATTGAAGCTTTGGACAGTAGCTCCGTCTGATAAAAAAGAAGCAAATGACATTCAAAATAAATACGGGCTTCCGGGCGTTATCGCCATGTTGCTTCAAATACGAAATATAAAAACCGAGGATGAGATCCGCGATTTTCTTTACAACGACAGGTCGATTGCCTCTCCGTTTGAGATAAAGGACATGGACAAGGCGTGCGAACGCGTCAACGCCGCCGTGGAATCGGGCGAGTTCATCTGCGTTTACGGCGACTACGACGCCGACGGCGTTACCTCCACCGCCTTGCTTTATTCTTATCTTGAGGCGGCGGGAGCTAACGTGATGTACTACATACCCTCGCGCGAGAACGAGGGCTACGGCATGAACAAGGCGGCTGTTGACGGGCTTCGCTCAAAGGGAGTCGGGCTTATAGTCACGGTCGATAACGGCGTGGCGGCGTGCGAGGAAATAAAATACGCAAAGTCGCTCGGGATAGATACAGTCGTTACAGACCATCATATGCCCCAAAATGAGCTGCCCGACGCCTGCGCAGTTGTTGACCTGCATCGCGCCGACTGCCCCTCGCGGTTCAAGAATCTGTCGGGAGTCGGGGTGGCTTTCAAGCTGATAATGGCGCTTGAGGGCGAGTATTGCAGCACCGACGCACTGCTTGATAACTACGCCGATCTGCTCAGCATAGGCACAATAGGCGATATAGTTGAGCTAAAGGGTGAGAACCGCGTTTTTGTAAGGCGCGGACTTCAAAGCATAATGAACACCGACCGCCCGGGAATAAACGCGCTTATCCGCAACGCGGGTCTTACAGGCAAAGAAATCACTGCCGGCAACGTTTCGTATACGCTTGTGCCGCGCATAAATGCCGTAGGCAGACTGGGGCTTTCGGGAAAATCCGTGGAGCTTTTGATCACCGAAAGCGAGGAAGAGGCGAACGAAATAGCCGTCGCGATGGGTTACGACAACGCCGAGCGCCAGCAGATAGAGCGAGAGATACTTCAAAAAATCGACGAGCGCGTAACGCTTGACCCGTCTGTTGCAATGGACAAGATTATCGTTATCGACGGCGAGGGCTGGCACCAAGGCGTTGTCGGGATAGTTGCGTCGCGGATAAGGGATATTTACGGAAAGCCCGCCATAATCATTACCCGTGACGGCGCCGAAGCAAAGGCGTCGGGAAGAAGCGTTGAGGGCTTCGCGCTCTGCGACGCTGTGGCGGCGTGCTCTGACCTTCTTACTCACCACGGAGGACACCCTATGGCAGTGGGGCTTTCGCTCCCGTCGGAAAATATAGAATTATTCCGTAAAAGAATAAACGAATACGCAGAGTCATTCGGCGAAATGCCCTTTGACCGTTTGAATATAGATTTTAAGCTCAATCCCTCTGTCATCACTGTAGATTTGGTGGAGGATATGGAGCAAATGCAGCCCTACGGCGCGGGAAATCCAACGCCTGTGCTCGGGCTGTTCAACATGACTTTAGTGAATATTATTCCTATATCGAATAATAAGCATCTCAAACTGATGCTTAAACGCGGAAACGTCACGCTTCCGGCAATGTTGTTTTTTACATCGACCGAGGAATTCCCATATGAAAAGGGAGAAACGCTCGACTTGGCGGTAACTCTCGAAATAAACGAGTTCAACGGGAACCGCAGCGTTTCGGTTATAATTAAGAATATAAAAACCCACGATGAGGACACGCTCGGGATCCTGCAAAGCGGGCGGGTTTTCGAGACATTTTGCAGCGGCGCGGCTGTTGACAAAGAACAGCTTCGGGAGATTTTGCCCGCGCGTGACGATTTCGCGCTGCTTTACCGCTATCTTCGTAAAAGTAAAGGATATAATTTCAGGGCGGAAACACTGGTCAGCCGCCTTAATAACCGTCTTTCGTACGGAAAAATAAGGGTCGCGCTCGAGGCGATGAATGAGCTGGGGCTTATACGCATCAGCGAGGGACTGAAGTCCTGCCGCATTTCTCTTAACAGCGTTACGGGAAAGGTAGACCTTGAGACGGCGCAAATCATTAAGAAACTCAGAGAGGTAACACAATGAGCAAATATTCAAATGTCGCTCACTATCAGGATTTTAACGAGCTGCTGAACATTCTGTCCAAATCGGGCAACACCCGCGACACGGGAAAAATCGTAATGGCGTACCGCTTTGCCGAGGAAAGCCACGGCGACCAGCGCAGAGTGTCGGGTATCCCATACATCCTGCACCCGACCTCGGTCGCCTGCATCGTTGCGGAGCTCGGCATGGATACCGACAGCATTTGCGGAGCGCTCCTGCACGACGTTGTGGAGGATACCAAGGTCCCGCTTGAGGAGATCCAAAAAAAATTCGGCGTTGACGTAGCCAAGCTGATAGACGGCGTTACCAAGATCTCAAAAATACCGTATTCCACGCGCGAGGAGCAGCAGGCGGAAAATATCAGAAAAATGCTTATCGCAATGGCAGACGACATTCGCGTCATCATCATAAAGCTTGCCGACCGCCTGCACAATATGCGCACAATGGACTGTATGCCCGAGCAGAAAAGGCGCGACAAGTCCGTTGAGAATATGCAGGTTTACGCGCCCATAGCTCACCGCCTCGGTATCAAAACCGTCAAGGAGGAGCTTGAGGATCGCTCGCTGCAATATCTCGACCCGATAGGCTACAAGGAAATAGAGGACGCGCTGCTGTTCAATGAAGAGGAAAGAGAAAAGTTTATCGAGTCGATAAAGCATCAGATAATCGAAAAAACAAGGGATACAATCCCGAACGTTTTCATCAGCGGCAGAGTCAAAAGCATAAACAGCATTTACCGCAAAACTATAATGCGCGGTCAGAGCATCAATGATATTTTTGACGTTTTCGCCGTCAGGGTGATCGTCGATAACGTTTCCGACTGCTACAACGTTTTGGGAGTGGTACACGACATCTTCAAGCCTATCCCGAACCGCTTCAAGGATTATATTTCCATGCCCAAGCAGAATATGTACCAAAGCCTTCACACCACCGTGCTCGATAAAAAGGCGGTGCCCTTTGAGGTGCAGATACGCACCTGGGAAATGCACTACACCGCCGAATACGGAATCGCGGCGCACTGGAAATACAAGCTCGGCATGAAGCCCGACGACAAGGGAGCGGACATAGTAAACCGCAACATCGAGAAGGTCAAGAGAATGATCCTTGACCAGCTCCAGGCGGAGGACGCGACTGATATAGCCCGTAATATACGCAACGATCTCGGCGAAAACGACGTTTATGTTTTTACGCCGAAGGGCGACGTCATAAGCCTTCCCAAAGGCTCAACGCCGATCGATTTGGCATATATGATCCACACTCAGGTCGGCCACAGAATGGTCGGGGCAAAAATAAACGGCAAGATCGTGCCGATAGACCACACTCTTAAAACAGGCGAGATCTGTGAAATAATAACGCAAAAAGAGGAACACCCCAACCGCGCATGGATAGACATTTGCAAAACCGCGTCGGCAAAATCCAAGATCCGTCAGTGGTTCAAGCATGAGAAGCGCGATGAAAACATAATTGAGGGAAAGCAGGCGGTCGAGCGCGAGTTCAGACGTCAGGGAATGAACCTCACCGAAGACGAAATGGCAGAGTTCTTCAAGAGCGTTACCATGAAAAAGCAGTATAACACGCTCGATGATTTTTACGCGGCGGTAGGCTACGGCGGTCTCCAGCTTTGGAAGGTCATGCCGAGGCTGAAAGAGGAATATCAAAAGAGATATGTCGCGAACGTTGAGACCATAACCGTGCCGAAGGCGCCCGTAAAGCGCAAGCGTGCGCTGTCGGGAGTCATAATCGAGGGCAACGACGATGTGCTTGTAAAATTCTCAAACTGCTGCAACCCGCTTCCGGGCGATGAAATAATCGGCTACATCACTCGCGGCTACGGAGTTTCGATCCACAAGCGCGACTGCACCAACGTTCCAAAGGACCTGAACGACAGCGAGGAGCCCGAACGCTGGGTTTCCGCGCGCTGGGAGCATGAGGCGGGCGAGACCTTCCGCAGTACTCTGCAAATCATTGCGAACGATCGCACGGGGCTGCTTGCGGACGTTACCATCCAGCTTTCCAATTTGCACATATTCATTCACACGCTCAATTCCCGCGAGCTTAAAAACGGCAAGGCGGTCGTCACCGTCACAATAGACGTTGCGGGCAAGGATCATTTGCGCGGCGTGATTTCCCGTTTGTCGGAAATAAACGGTATCGAGGAGATCAAGCGCCTGTAGACGAAAGGAAATATACCGATGAAAGCAATAATCCAACGCGTTTCAACCGCGTCCGTCACCGTTGACGGCGAGGTTTGCGGCAGCATAGACAAGGGCTTTTTGATCCTGCTCGGGGTCGAGCAGGGGGACGATGAAAAAGAGGCTGAGCTGCTTGCGAACAAAATCGCGGGACTTCGCGTTTTTACCGATGAAAACGATAAAATGAACCTTGCGCTCGCCGACGTTGACGGCTCTGCGCTTGTGATTTCAAACTTCACGCTCTGCGCCGACTGCTCTCACGGCAGACGGCCGAGCTTTATCCGAGCGGCGCGTCCCGAAACAGCCGAACCTCTGTATGGATTTTTCTGCGAAAAGCTGCTGAAAAACGGCGTAAAAAGGGTCGAGCGAGGTGTGTTCGGCGCGGATATGAAGGTGGGTCTTGTAAACGACGGACCCGTAACGATAGATATTAACTCAAAGGACTTGAAAAGATGATAAAAATTCAAATATATCCTGTCACAATGATCGGAACGAATTGCTGCTATATCGTCGATGAAGCCACCGGGCTTGCGGCTGTGAGCGATCCCGGCGAGCGTTCTTCCGAGCTTGAGGCTCAGATAGACAGGGACGGCGGCAAGCTTGAATACGTTCTGCTGACTCACGGTCATTACGACCACATCTGCTACGCCAAGCAGCTTGCCGATAAGTACAGGGCGAAGATCGTCACCGGCAGGCACAACGCCGAGTTTCTCCGAGACCGCCGCTTGAACGGCACTCTCGCTCACGGAATCCCCTTTGAGCCGTTTACGGCTGATTTGCTGCTTGAGGACGGCGAGACCTTTTCGCTCGGAGAAACCGAGATCACTTATCTCTACACTCCCGGGCACACCAAGGGCTGCGGAGTTTTTCTGCTTGACGGAGTGATGTTAGCGGGAGATCTGATTTTCAGGGGCTCCTACGGCAGAACCGATTTGCCGACGGGCGACGATCAACAGATAACGGCGTCGCTGAAGCGCATGAAGGAGCTGGACGGCGATTACCGGATAATCCCGGGTCACGGTCCGCTCACCACACTGTCGGAGGAAAGACGCTTCAACCCTCTTATGAGGCTCCTGTGATATGAATTTATATATAAAAAACAACACATTTTGGTTTGAACTTGAAAACCTTACCCGCCTGTTTTTTCCGAATGAGAAAATAACAGTGTATAAAGAGGATTTTGAGAGCGTTTCAAAGCCGTTTATCGTAGCCGAAATAAACGAATGTATAGAGGTGCGCGTTTCTGTCGGGGAGTTTTACGAGGAGCTTTCGGCTCCGCTTTCGGACAGTGATCCGCAGAACGAGCTTTCAACGGTGAAGCTGCTGTATCAGTCGCTCGTGCGTTTCAGCGGGATAAACCAGCCGTGGGGACTTCTTACGGGCGTGCGCCCGATAAAGCTGCTGCGCAAGCAGTATGAGGAGCACGGCAGGGAAGAGGCTGAGCGAATTTTCAGGGAGGATTATTTTGTGAGCCCCGAAAAGCTTGACCTCGCACAAACGACCGAAAGGCACGAGCAGCGGATAATTTCGATGTCGCGTCCCGAATCGTTCAGCCTGTATGTCGGAATACCGTTCTGCCCGTCGCGGTGCAGCTATTGTTCGTTTGTGATGTCGTCGGTTGAACGCGCGAAAAAGCTTATCGAGCCGTATACTCGCCTGCTGTGCAGGGAGCTTGAAGAAACCGCGAAAATCGCGCGTGATTTAGGACTCAGGCTTGAAACGGTATATTTCGGCGGAGGAACGCCCACGACCCTGAGCGCTGAACAGCTCAGAACCGTGCTCGGAACGGTGAACAGATGCTTTGACTTGTCCTGCTGCCGTGAATTTACCGTTGAGGCGGGCAGACCCGACACCATAGATGAAGAAAAGCTTTATGCTTTAAAAGAAAATAACGTCGGCAGGATAAGCATAAATCCGCAGACGCTCAACGATAATGTTCTCCGCGCGATAGGCAGAAAGCACACCGCAGGGCAGTTTCTGAGCGCGTTCGATTTGGCGCGACGCTGCGGCTTCGACAACATAAACACCGATCTCATAGCGGGCTTGCCGACCGATACGCCGGAAAGCTTCAAAAGCTCTCTCGACACGGTGCTCGGGCTTGACGCCGAGTGCGTCACCGTTCACACCCTTTGTATGAAGCGCGCCGCAGCTCTTACCACCGAGGGAAAAACTCTTAACAGGGAAGAGGCGCTCGCCGCACGCTCAATGGTCGATTATGCTCAGAGCGCTCTTACGGAGCGGGGCTACATTCCCTATTATCTTTACCGTCAGACGCGCATGGTGGGCAACCTTGAAAACGTCGGCTGGTCAAAGCCGCGCTTTGAAAGTCTTTACAACGTTTACGTCATGGACGAGACCCACACGATACTCGCCTGCGGCTCGGGCGGAGTCACAAAACTGAAAAATCAGAATACGGGATATCTTGAACGGATATTCAATTATAAATATCCGTATGAGTATATAGACAGATTTGACGAAATGCTCAACAGAAAATCGCAAATAGCCCGATTTTACGGACAAATTACGGTTGATTATTCCGCCGAATAGTGGTATAATACAAAGCAATAAAATATTGACAGGCGCAGCCTGAAAACGGGAAAGGTGATAATAATGAAAAACTTTGATTCTATTTTTGACGATGTTAGGATAAACGCGATGGCGGCAGCTGCTGCCGTTTCCAAAAAAGCCGCCGAAATCTATGATACCTCCAAGCACATGATCTCTGCGGAGACGATCAAGCGTTCGATCGGAAAAAAGCTTATCGAGCTCGGCACGCTCACATACAAGGCTACAACTAAGGATCTGGATCTCTCAGAGGATATCGCCAAGGTGGTTGAGGAGATCACCGAGCTTAAGCAGAACCTCGCTATCGTTAACGCCCATATCGCGGCGATAAAGAACCAGAAAATTTGCCCCGACTGCGATAACCAGGTGACAAAGGAATCGGCGTTCTGCAATATCTGCGGCCACAAGTTCGAGGATGAGCCCGAGGTTGAAATGACTCCCGTTGAGGAGCCCGCCGCTATCGAAGCTCCCGCCACTGCCGAAGAGCCCGCGCCTGCCGAGGAGCCCGCAGCTGTTGAGAAGTCCGCACCTGCCGCCGACGATATCGTAGCTGCGGCTAAAGAAGCTGTTGATGAAATTTCAGCCGACGCCGAGGAGTCCGTTAAAGCAGCGGACAAGGCGGAGAAAGCAGCCGAGAAGAAAGCAGCCGAATAATTCAACTGATAAAACGATTATCCTATCGGGGAGTCTGCAAAGACTCCCTGACGTTGTGTTTATAATAATCCGTCAGCAAAAGGAACTGTTTATCAATTAATTGTGATTTTTGCTTGTATAATTTGCCCTGCACCTCGTTAAATATCTCGCAATGCGTCAGTATTGCTGCGAAATTTGCCTTTTGCAGAACAAATTATCCTGCGCATTAATTTACAATTCATTTCGGCAAGGTTCCTGACCACATTGTTTTGATTACAGGTGATTTATTTGGTAAAGGTAAAAAAATATAACGCGATCAAAAACTTTGACAGTGACGTTTCAAAATCGTTTGTCAAGGGCGCGGCGATACTAACGGTAAGCATGGTCATTGTCAAGGTTTTCGGAATGCTTGACAAGGTCATTTTGGAGAGGATCTTCTCCTCGTTTGTGATGCACGGCGCTCAGGGCGGCGACGGTTCGTTCGGCATGGGTCTTTACGCCAACGCGTTCGAGCTGTTTGTCGTAATTTTTACCGTGGCTACGGGCGGTCTTCCGATTGCCATTTCGCGGCTTGTGTCGCAGAATATGACGCAGAAGCGCTACAAGGACGTAAGGCTGATACACAAGATCTCGGTTCCGTTTTTCGCGATCCTCGGCTTTGTGTGCCTGCTTGTAATCGTAGCTGCAAGCATACCCTACACTCAGTTCGTTATTCATTCACCCTATGCCGTTTACCCGATGATGTGCCTTGCGCCGACGGTCTTTTTCGGCTGTCTCGCTTCCGCCTACAGAGGATACTACGAGGGTCAGCGAAACATGACCCCGACGGCGATTTCCGAGATCATTGAGGCTGTCGTAAAGTTGATATTCGGCGCGCTGTTCGCCTATGTCATTCTCTATTTCGGAATGCAATCCTACCATGAAACGCACTCTTTCCTCGGCATGACCTTTAAGGACGGCTACGACGCAGAGCGCACGATCATAGCGTTTTCGGTTTCGGGAGCCATAATGGGCATATCGCTCGGAAGTATGTGCTCGTTCCTTTACTGCTTCCTTAAATTTAAAATTCAGGGCGACGGTATTCCCGAGGAATACTATCTAAGATCGGTTGACGCCCGAAGCAAGCGCGAAACCTTTATTACGATCCTCAAAACGGGTATCCCGATCGCGGGCGGCGCGCTTATTATGAGTCTCGGTTCATTTGTAGATTCAATCATCATTCAGAATGTTCTTCTCAATCTTGCGGAGACGCACGGACAAGAGCTTCAGAATCAGTACGGGCAGTTCTACCGTCCCGAGGATTTCGGAGTCGGCGGCAAAATCACGATCCACACAAGTCTTTGGGGCTGCTACTCAAACGCGCTGACGCTTATGCAGCTTGTAACTGCGGTCACTCAGGTGTTCGGCTCCAGCGCAATGCCAAACGTCACCAGCGCGTGGACAAAGGGCGACAAGGGTGAGCTTCGCCGCTCGATTAACACGGTGCTGAAGATGACGATGATGTTCACGCTGCCGATGGCGTTCGGCCTGTGTGTGCTCGCTCACCCGATCATGGGGCTGATCTACCGAAGCGAATCCATACATCAAATAGGCGGCAACGTGCTCGCTGTAATGGGAATCACAACGATATTCACGGCGATTATCACCCCGATATGCTCGATGTTAAACGGTATCGGCAAGGTGAAGATCCCAATGATCCTTTACACCATCTGCATGATCGTAAAGGTCTGCACCTCATGGATTTTCGTAAGCATCCCCTCGATCAATATCCAGGGCGCTACCGCCGGTTCGATGGTTTCCTACGCACTTATCTGCGTGATCGGAATGTTCCTGCTTATTAAATACAGCGGAGTTGTTCCCGATTTCTTCAACACGACTCTCAAGCCGTTTATCGCCGCAGTGTGCAGCTCTGCCGCAGCGTTTTTCAGCTACAGGCTTTTGGCTGATAATTTCAGAGCGACGGCGATTTGCCTAAGCGTTCTTATCGCTGTTATCGTGATTGCCGTTGTGTATTTCATAGGACATTTAATAGCCGGAACCAGTCCCGCAGGCAAGCATTTTTCGGGTGAAACAAAGCGAGCTCACCGCTATATTTCGCTTGTCGTCGGCGTCGTTCTCGGCATAGCGGCGGGCTTTGCCTCCTATAAGGTCGTGTTTTCGCTGCCCGGAACCTTCTTTATGCGAGTTACCACGGTGTTTGCGATTTTGCTTGCGATAATCGTTTATGTGGCAGTTTTACTAATAATTCACACCTTTAGTGCAGAAGAAATCAAATTTCTTCCAAAAGGCGAAAAAATCGCAAAAACACTTGAAAAATTCCACCTGATTGGTTAAAATAGAATACCGTAAGAAAAATCAGGTTCGATACAAAAGCAAGTTTTACGGGAGACAGATATGGATTTTTGTGAAAAGCCGAGATATGATTTCAACGATCTGGCCGAGATAGTAAAAATACTCCGTGCGCCGGGAGGATGTCCGTGGGACATGGCACAGACGCACAAATCCATCCGCTCCAACTTCATCGAGGAAACCTATGAGGCTGTCGAGGCGATCGACAACGGCGACGCGGAGCTGCTCAGGGAAGAGCTCGGAGACGTGCTTCTCCAGGTGGCGCTTCACGCCGAAATGGAACGCGAGGAAGGTTCCTTTGACCTTTCCGACGTATGCGACGAGGTCTGCAAAAAGCTGATCATCCGTCATCCCCATGTTTTCGGCGACAAGTCGGCGGACAACGAAGTTCAGGCGCTGCAAAACTGGAACGCTGTCAAAATGCAGACAAAAAAGCAGAAAACTCAGACCGAGGCGATGCTCGGCGTATCAAGAGCGCTTCCCTCCCTTATGCGCAGCGAGAAGATACAGCGCAAGGCGGCAAAGGTCGGTTTTGACTGGGACTCGGTTGACGGCGCGCTTGAAAAGCTCCTTGAAGAGTATAACGAGCTAAAGGCGGCTGTTGAAAGCGGAACCGATGAGCAGCGCGAGGAGGAGCTTGGAGATCTGCTCTTCTCGGCTGTAAATGTTTCACGCTTTCTCGGAATAGACAGTGAGCACGCGTTGTATAAAGCCTGCGACAAATTTACGGAGCGTTTTTCAAAGGTCGAGCAGCTTGCGCAAGAGCGCGGCATAGACATGAAAAGCGCGGAACTTGAACAGCTTGATTCCCTTTGGGATGAAGTCAAGATAGGTAAAGGGACTCTCTGATTATTCAAAGTTGTGCAGAAGTGCGGAAAAATTATGGCAGAATATTGTCAAAGCTCCGCAGGAATACTGACGTATTCAAGGGTACTTGGCAATATTATGCCGTGAAGAATCCGTGGTTATGCGCGGCAGAAAATTTTTAGCGGTTCCTAAATTACACAGAGGTTAGGAAAAGATAATTTTACGGAGGTTTGTTTAGATGAAAAAGAATGATTTAATTGATGTGCTCAAGGAGCAGACAGGCGTTTCAAAAAAAGACGCCGACAAAGCTCTCACCGCCGTTTTTGACGCGATCATCAATGCTGTGGCAGCGGGCGAAAAGGTGCAGATCTCGGGCTTCGGCACATTTGAGCAGCGTCAGAGAAATGCAAGAACAGGCGTTAACCCCAGAACAGGCAATTCCATCGACATTTCCGCTTCAAAGGTTCCCGCTTTCAAGGCAGGCAAGGCTTTTAAGGATATCGTAAACCAATAATTCGGAGCTGTCTATTAATTGTGTTTTCTGCACAGTTCCTAAACTATGATATGAAGAGCCGCTTGTTCGGCTCTTTTGATTTTTTGAAAAGGTTTTTTGAAAAGGAAAAGTAATTATGAGATTAGATAAATATTTAAAGGTCTCGCGGCTCATAAAGCGACGCACCGTTGCAAACGACGCCTGCGACGCGGGCAAGGTCGCGGTAAACGGCAAGCCGGCCCGCGCCTCTTACGATGTTAAGGTCGGCGATATAATCGAAATCACGCTCGGCGCACGCACCGTAAAGGTCAAGGTCACAGAGGTAAAGGAAACCGTCCGCAAGGAGGACGCCGCGACAATGTACACCGCAGTTTAGCGGTAATAATAAAATGAAGATCTCCGTATATTATACAGATAATAATAACGGAGGTTTTTTATATGAACGAAATGCCCGCGGGCAAAAAACACACGCTTATGCTTGACAACAGGGGCAAGTTGGCGATAACGGGAGCCGAAGACGTCAGCGGCTTCAACGAGGAAACAGTGTCTGTCAAGACCACGGCGGGAAGCCTTATCATAAAGGGCAGCGGACTGCATATTGACCGACTCAACCTTGAAACAGGTGACGTGATGGTTGAGGGAAGGGTGAATTCCCTGCAATACGTCGGCGACGGCGGCAGCCGACCGCGCTTTTCAAAGCTTTTCAGGTAGAGGGCGGTCACGTGGAGCTTTCTTTCGCGCAGCAGACGGCGGCTTTCGGCTGGTCTATCCTGCTGGGTATCGGACTCGCGCTGTTTTACGGCGTGCTGAGATTTCTGCGGGTTTTGTTTGCGTTCGGCAAAGCGGCTGTTATCGTCGTTGATGTGATCTTTATGCTTGTCTGGGCGCTTGCGGCTTTTTATTTTTCCCTCGCTTTTCTGTCGGGTTATATCCGCCTATATGTGTTTTTCGGCAGCTTCATAGGCTTTACCGCATACAGACTTTTTCCGGGCAGACTGCTCGGCAGAATATACTGCACCTTAATCGGAGCGCTAAAGGCGATCTTTCATAAAATTTGCATAAAAGTAAAATTATTTGCCAAATACCTATTGAAAATTGCAGGTAAGTTATTGTATAATAAAAACAGTAAAGCATCGTGACGTTGTATTCGTTCCGCGCTTCCGGGTGCCATGATATTTTTTCTTCGATCTCCGCGTTTTTAACGTGCTTCCGAAAGAAGAAATGTATTATTGCCGGCTCACTTAACGTGCAAATGCACGGTGATATCTCTCAGCGGCAGCATACGTTACGGCATGACAAAATTTTTAGTTTTATAAAGGATGTCAAATGATTTTTAAGAAACCCAAAACAAAAAAAACAGAGGTCACGGTTGAAGCAGAAGACCTTTCGGAGAACGGTCTTAAAGAAGTTGACCGACCGAAGAAAAAGCGCAAGCTGCGCTATTTATTGATTTACCTCGCGGCAATCGGTTTTGTGTTCTACGCTGTCATAACGATTATTGACCAGAGTGTTAAGATCTCCGAAAAAAAAGCGGAGCTAAGCGAATTGCAGCAGCAAATCAATGTTGTTGAAATAGAATCCAATTATCTCGAAAAGGTTCAGAACTTTCAGGGTGAAGAGCTTGCCGAGTATATGGAAAAAATAGCCAAGGAGGATCTCGGCTATGTCAGCGACGGAGAGCGGATTTTTATTAACGTCGCAGGCGAATAAAGCGAAAGGAACAAACTGCAAAAATCGAGGGGTAAGAATTTTTTATGGCAATTGAGGTCGGAAGTATTTTAGAGGGTAAGGTTTCGGGAATCACCAAATTCGGTGCATTCGTGGATCTTCCGGAGTCCAAAACAGGCATGGTGCATATATCCGAGGTCGCGCCTACATTCATCACTGAAATCAGCGATCATGTAAAGGTGGGGCAGATCGTCAAGGTAAAGGTGCTTGCCGTAAACAACGGAAAAATCAGCTTGTCAATGAAGCAGGCT
>JBGUPW010000260.1:0-2565 GCA_045130495.1 Ruminococcus sp.
GCATGCAGTGCTTCAAACCTGTCATGCCTGTTCGGATTATCGTCGCTGAGATACATATCGGGATTGATTTCAACCGAGAGGTCAATATCCGAGTAAAGGTCTGAGTTATCTTGTCTGCTTGGTTTATCGTTCAATGATATCACCTGCTTTATCGTCTGGTAAAGAAAAAGGGAACTTAAGCAAGTTCCCTTTAACTATTATTCGAGAATTACTTACGAATCTGTTCCTTAACCTTTGCCGCCTTACCTACTCTGTCACGGAGATAATAGAGCTTGCTTCTGCGAACCTTACCATAACGAACAACCTTTACATCCTGTACGTTGGGGGAATGCAGGGGGAATACTCTCTCTACGCCTACGCCGTAAGCAACACGTCTTACAGTAAATGTCTCGGCTACGCCGCTGCCTCTCTTGGCAATGACAGTGCCTTCAAACATCTGTGTTCTTTCTCTCTCACCCTCGCGAATCTTTACGGAAACTCTGACGGTGTCACCGATACCGAACTCGGGAGTGCTTTCCTTTACGGATTCTGCTGCAATTGTTTTTAATGCGTCCATGTTTTTTCCTCCTAATTATTTACCCGATATTCATACCCTTCCACGGCAGCGGACTATCAGTTTCAAATTGCGGCTTTCGCCGTTATTTGACCACGTCGTTGGAACGACGGAACCAAATTCTTAAGTATTATATCATATACATAAATATAATGCAAGCTTTTTTTGGAAAAAGTTATTTTGATATATTTTTGAGTTTTGCTAAAAACTTCTCGAAATAATCAGGCAGCGCGGAAGTGAATTCCAGATACGCTCCTGTTGTCGGATGAATGAAGCCAATTTTGCGCGCGTGCAGACACTGTCCCGAAAAATCAACCTTCTCATTCTTCACGCCGTACACCAAATCTCCCGCGACAGGATGTCCGAGCGACGCCATGTGCACGCGAATCTGGTGCGTCCTGCCCGTTTCGAGAATACATCTGATGTGCGTGTAGCCCTTGTAGCGGCACAGCACCTGATAATGCGTCACCGCCTCTTTGCTGTTTTTTTGTGTGACACACATCTTTTTGCGGTCAATCGGGTGTCTGCCGATAGGCGCGTTAACCGTTCCCTCGTCATCCTTTAGCTGACCAAACACAACCGCTTCATATTCGCGGGTAAAGGAATGCGCCTTGATTTGTTCCGCCAGATGCTTGTGCGAAATATCGTTCTTGGCGACGATCAGCAGACCGCTGGTATCCTTGTCGATGCGGTGAACGATACCGGGCCGCAGAACGCCGTTGATGCCCGAAAGACTGTCGCCGCAGTGGTACAGCAGCGCATTGACAAGCGTACCCTCATAATTGCCCGCTGCGGGATGGACAACCATCCCCTTCGGCTTGTTGACGACCAACAAATCGCTGTCCTCATAGACAATGTCAAGCGGGATATTCTCCGCCTTTGCCTCATACGGCACAGGGTCGGGAATGCGGACAACGATTCTGTCTCCCGCATTCAGCTTCAGCTTTTTATTGGCGAACTTGCCGTTGACCTCAGCGGCGCCGCTTTCGATCAACGCGACCGCCGCGCTGCGGGATAATCCGATATCCGCGTCCGCCAGAAATTTATCAAAACGGACGCCGTCTGTCTGACAGCGTAATTGATGCTCAGTCATTGCCGATAGTCCTTTTTTTGAAGGAATCCGAGAAAAAGAAGATATAAACAACCAGCAAAATGACGCCGATGGTAATCGCGTAGTCGGCAAAGTTGCAGACAGGCGGGAAAAAGCTGAGACTGAGGTAATCAATCACATAGCCATAGAGAACCCTGTCAATCAGATTTCCGATACCGCCGCCGATAATCAGTCCCGCGCAGATATAAAAGAACTTGCCCGACGGCTTCTTCTTGAACATATAGACAATGATCGCGATGAGCATGACGGAAGTCAGCGCTACAAACACCCAGCGCAAATCCTGAAACATACCGAATGCAACGCCGCGGTTCTCGACATAGCGGAGCATAAACAAATTTTCAATGACAGTGTATTCGCCGATCGGTTTCAATCCTGTTGCAACAAAATACTTGATGACCTGATCGATCACCACAATCAGCGCACCGATAATGAGGGCTGCAATTGCCATAGGAACCTCCTGATAAGACAAAATCGGTGTAATAGTCATCACACCGATTTTGGAAAATAGCTTACTTTAATGTTTCGCAGCAGTGAGCGCAAAGCGTCGGATGCGTGCTGTCCGCACCGACGGTTCTGCTGATAATCCAGCAGCGTTCGCACTTCTCGCCTTCCGCTTTTTCGACAGCAATGTCAAGCTCGCCGCCGTTATCCTCAATCACGACCTCGGAAACGATAAACGCCGCAGCCAGCTCGTTCTCCGCTTTCTTGAGGAAAGCAAGCTTATCGCCGCCCGCGCGGAGCGTGACCTTCGCTTCAAGGGAGCTCTTGATGGTCTTGTCCTTGATAATCGTTTCAAGGGATTTCTTGACGTCGTCTCTCAGAGCGTGAATCTCGTCCCAATACGCCATGAAGCTTTCGTCCACATCAAGATCAAGCTTTGCGGGCATCTCATTGAAGATGA
>JBGUPW010000261.1:0-6175 GCA_045130495.1 Ruminococcus sp.
ACCGATTCCTGCTCAGACCTTCCCAAGGAGCTTCGCGAGAAATACGACATCGACTATATGATGATGAACACCGTAAAGGACGGCAAGGAGACCCCTGCCAGCCTTGATTGGGAATTCTACAGCCCCAAGGAATTTTACGATTCGCTCAGAGAAGGCGAACGCACAACTACAACAATGGTTCCTCCCTCGGAGTTTCAGAAATATTTCAGAGCCGAGCTTGAAAAGGGCAACGATATCGTTTATATCGCCTGCTCAAGCAAGCTTTCCGGTTCAGTAAACGTCGGCAAGGTCGAGGCTGAGGCAATCCTCAAGGATTATCCCGGCGCCGTTATTTGCTGCGTAGACGCTATCAACGCTTGCATGGGCGAGGGCGTTGTCGCCATTAAAGCAGCCGGTTTCAGAGATGAAGGCAAGAGCGCAAAGGAAATCGAGGAGGCGCTTCTCCCCATCCGCAACAACGTCAACCAGTTTGTCACCGTTCACACCCTCAACGCGCTCAAGGCGGCAGGCCGCGTAACCGGTTCATCGGCGTTCATGGGCAATCTGCTCGGCGTAAAGCCTATTATCATTTCGGACAAGGTAGGCAACAATACTCCTATCAAAAAGGTAAAGGGCAGACTCAACTCTCTCAAAGAGCTTGTCGCTCTTACAGCCGAAGCTGTTGAGGGCATTGAGCATCCCGATGTATACATCGCTCATGCCGACTGCGAAGAGGACGCGAAGGACGTTGTTGAGATGATCAAGGAAACGATCCCCGGAGCGAGAACATATATCACCTATATCGGACCGATCATCGGCGCTTCGATCGGCGCTGACGCTATCGGCATATTCTCCTACGGCAAGAGCATCGAGAGGTTCAGCGTATGATGATGGGGATCGCTCTGCTTGTTATCGCGGTAGTTTCGTATCTGGTAGGCGGAGTTAACGGCGCGATTATTATGTCGCGACTCGTATATCACGAGGATATTCGCAAATCGGGCAGCAACAACCCCGGATTCACCAACTTTAAGCGTGTTTACGGGCTAAACGCCGCCGCGTGGGCGGTTCTGCTCATTGATATTCTCAAGACCGCGCTTCCGGTTTTCGCCTCGGCTGTGTTTATGAACTATGCCTTTGACAATATGTGGCAGTTCGGCGCACAGTTTTCGGGACTGTTCTGTATGCTGGGACACTGCTTCCCCGTATGGTACGGCTTCAAGGGCGGAAAGGCGTTTATCTCGGGCTTTGCGACTATCTGGTTTGTCGATTGGCGCATGGCGCTCATCGCAATGGCGATTTTCTTTGTCGTGCTGTTTGCCACCAAATATATGTCAGTTGCTTCCTGCACCGCAGCGCTTTCGTGCCCCATTTCCCTGTTCTATCTGGGTTACACCAACGTATGGGTCGAGGTGTTGGCTATCGCGGCAGCCGCTCTGGTAATTATCCGCCATTATCCAAACTTTGTTAAGCTGGCTCACGGCACCGAGTCAAAGTTCAGCTTTTCAAGCAAGCATTGATCAAATCAATGAAATCGATTAATTATATATAAATTATAAATCAACTCAATTCAATCATTAGTTTTATCGGGGTGTGCCTGACGCGCACCTCGATTTTTTAATTTTATAATACTATTATAAAATAAACCCCTCTAACAGCTGACATCTGTTTTAAAGCTTTTTAATTGAAGATAGTATAAAAATCGAAATTATTTTCGATAAACCTCTTGAATTTTTAGAACATATATGCTATAATTTATTCATTCTCGAACATAGTTGCGAATCAGCCGCTGCGGAGGTGAGAAAATGTATATCGCTATCGACTTAAAATCCTTTTACGCGTCTGTTGAATGTGTGGCGCGTGGGCTGGATCCGCTTGACGCGAACCTCGTTGTGGCTGACGAAAGCCGAACCGAAAAAACCATCTGTCTTGCGGTTTCTCCGTCGCTGAAAAGCTTCAGCATCCCGGGTCGCGCGCGGCTGTTTGAGGTTGTGCAGAAGGCCGGCGAGGTAAACGGTCTGCGAAGAAGCAGACTGAGGGGCAAAGACTTCACCGGCACGGCGTACTCCCTGAGCGAGCTGCAAAAGCACCCGGACAAGGCGCTGGGATATATCGTCGCGCCGCCGCGCATGGCGGAATATATGCGCGTCAGCACAAAGGTTTACGGCGTTTATCTGAAATATATCGCGCCCGAGGATATCCATGTCTATTCGGTGGACGAGGTGTTTATCGACGCCTCGCGCTATCTTAAAACCTACCGTATGACAGCTTCGGAGTTGGCGCGAGCCATGATACGCGACGTGCTTGAAGAAACCGGCATAACCGCAACTGCGGGAATCGGCTGTAACCTTTATCTTTGCAAGGTGGCTATGGATATCGTTGCAAAGCGTATGAAGCCCGATAAAAACGGTGTGAGAATAGCCGAGCTCGACGAGCAAAGCTATCGCGAGCTTCTTTGGGATCACCGCCCAATAACCGATTTTTGGCGTGTGGGAGGAGGTTACAGCCGCACCTTGGCGCGATACGGAATGTACACAATGGGCGACGTAGCGCGTATATCGCTTTACAACGAAAGCTTGCTTTACAAGCTTTTCGGAATAAATGCGGAGCTGCTTATCGACCACGCTTGGGGGCGCGAAAGCTGCACTATGCGAGATATAAAGTCGTATAAGCCGCGAGTCAAGTCGCTCAGCTCGGGGCAGGTTCTGAGCGAGCCTTACGAGTATGAAAAAGCAAAGCTGATCGTTCGTGAAATGGCTGATTCGCTTTCGCTCGACCTGTTCAAAAAAGGGCTTCTCACAGATCAAATCGTGCTAACGGTGTGCTATGACAGGGAGAATCTCCTTGACGAAGAGCGCAGGTCGCGATATAAAGGCGAGATATCCCTCGACTACTACGGCAGACCGACTCCCAAACGCGCTCACGGAAGCGAAAATATAGGCTGCTTTTGCTGTTCTACGCAGAAGATAATCGACGCCGCGCTTAAATTGTTTGACCGCATAGCCGACTCCGACCTGATTGTGAGGCGGATCTATATTGTAGCGAATCATACCATATATGAGAAAAGTCTTGATATATCTCAGAAAAGCGAGCAGCCGAGCCTTTTTGATATGCCGATTGAGGAAAACGGCGAAAAAGAAAAAATGATACAGCAGGCAATTATAAATTTGAGGGCGCGCTACGGCAAAAACGCGGTTCTCAAGGGAACGAATTTCAGGGAAGGAGCGACTGCCGCCGAGCGCAACCGTCAGATAGGCGGACACAGGGCGTGAATCAATCAGCAGTTTCCTTAATTAGTACTTCCTTTAAAATGGAGCAATAAAAATGAACAGCAATAAATTATACTCCGACATAATCAATCTTCCTCCTCCGCAGTCTTTGCGGTCAAAGCGGATGCCGCCATATGAACGCGCGGCGCAGTTCGCACCTTTTGCGGCTCTGTCGGGCTTCGGATCGCAAATCAGCGAGAAAGCGCGGCTGACCGACTGCCGACCCTCCGTTTGCGACGAGGACGCTCTTTTGATAAACGAAAATATACGCACGCTGATAGATTCCGAGCAGCCCGTAAGCGTGAGCCTAACATATTTTGTCCCCGATAAAAGAAAGTCAGGCGGCGCTCTTGTGACAAAGTCGGGCAAAATCCGCCGCGTCGACACGGTTTTTCGTCGGCTGATTTTCACCGACAGAACAGAAACGGCAATTGATGACATTTTTTCACTTGATATCTTCGCGCAGCCGTGATATACTGATAAATACACTATGAAAAGAGGTATATAATTATGGGTTGTAACCACGACTGCGCCTCATGCAGCAGCAACTGCGGCGGCGAAAACGATTTACACGAAAAGCTTAACGAATTCAGCACCGTGCGCCATGTGATAGGCGTTGTTTCGGGCAAGGGCGGCGTAGGCAAAAGCCTTGTCACCTCCATGCTCGCCGTAACCGCAAACCGCATGGGCAAAAACGCCGCGATTTTAGACGCGGATATCACGGGTCCGTCCGTTCCCAAGTCATTCGGCATAACAAAAAGAGCGGTGGGCAACGAGCTGGGTATTCTGCCTGTCCGCACTGAAACGGGCATTGAGATAATGTCGGTCAATCTTCTTTTGAAAAACGAAACAGACCCCGTCGTTTGGCGCGCTCCGATGATAACGGGCACGGTCAAGCAGTTCTGGAGCGACGTGCTCTGGAACGACATTGATTATATGTTTGTTGATATGCCTCCGGGAACAGGTGACATTCCGCTTACTGTTTTCCAGAGTATTCCGCTTGACGGGATCATCGTCGTAGCCTCTCCGCAGGAGTTGGTGGGAATGATCGTTGAAAAGGCGGTAAAAATGGCTGAGATGATGAACGTACCCGTTTTGGGCATAGTTGAAAACATGAGCTACTTCCAGTGCCCCGAATGCGGCAAGCGCCACAGCGTATTCGGCGAAAGTCACGTTGATGAAATAGCCGCAAGGTACAACACAAAGGTTCTCGCCAAGCTCCCCATAGACCCCGATCTGGCGGCAACAGTGGACGCGGGCAAGGTGGAGCAGTTTGAGGGCAGCTACCTCGACGACGTTTTTGAAAAGCTCGCGTTAGACTAACTCGCTTTAGACAAAAATATGGGAACCTCTAAAAATTGCCTGCCGCGCATAAGCACGACATTGTATTATTTAAGGGAACCTTTAATAATTTTAAGTTTCCCATAAAAAACAAAAAACCTTCCTTCACCGCACGCACCGAAGCGTGATTTTGAAGGAAGGTTTTTTAACATTAATTGTCCATTGTCAACTGTCCGTTGTCGATTGCCTACGGCGTAATGCTCGCTAAGACCGGTGTGGCTATCGCAAAATAGATGAGCAGTGAAAGCGAGTCGCAGACTGTGGAAATGAGCGGATTTGCCATGACCGCGGGGTCAAAGCCTATTTTGCTCGCCAAAAGCGGCAGGCTTGAGCCGACTATCTTCGCCATTATGATCGTACCGACAAGCGTAAGCGAAACCGTAAGCGCGATCATTATCGGGTCGCCCGGTCCCGAATAGGTGCGCAGGTCGAAAAAGAGCAGCTTGAAGAAATTTGCCGTGGCAAGGGTGATTCCGCAGAGCACCGCAACGCGCATTTCTTTCCAAAGCACCTTGAACATACTTTTAAATTCTATTTCGCCGAGCGACAGGGCGCGTATAACCGACACCGACGCCTGCGAGCCCGCGTTGCCGCCCGAGCCCGTTATCATGGGAATGAAGGACGACAATATGATAAGCTGCGAGAGCACAGCGTCAAAAGATGATATGATCGTGCTGGTGAAGGTAGCCGACAGCATAAGGATCAGCAGCCAAGGCACGCGCTTGCGGTAAATTCCGAAAACGCCCGTTTTCATGTATGGCTTGTCCGAGGGCAGAACCGCAGCCATTTTTTCGATATCCTCCGTCGTTTCCTCCTGGATAACGTCGATAGCGTCGTCGATGGTGACGATTCCGACGGTGCGCTGCTCGTTATCTACTACGGGCAGAGCCAGAAAATCATAATTTGAAAATATCTGCGCGACCTTTTCCTGGTCGTCAAGGGTGTGGACGGAGATGACATTGTCCTCCATCAAATCTCTTACAACGTCGTCATCGTTGGCAAGCAGCAGGTCTTTTACCGTGGTTATGCCTATCAGCTTGTTGTTTTCGTCATTGACATAGCAGGTGTAGATCGTTTCCTTGTCAACGCCCGTGCGCCTTATCCGCTTTATCGCCATTTCGGCTGTCATGTCGGGGCGCAGCGAAATATACTCGGTCGTCATTATGGAGCCGGCGCTGTCCTCGGGATATTTCAAAAGCTCGTTTATCTGCTTGCGCATATCCTTGTCGGCGGTGCGCAGAATACGCTTTACAACGTTGGCGGGCATTTCCTCGATAAGGTCTACCGCGTCGTCTAAAAACAGCTCGTCTACAACCTCTTTGAGCTCGCTGTCGGAAAAGCCGTGAATCAAAAATTTTTGTGTTTCCTCGTCCATTTCGACAAAGGTTTCCGCCGCTAACTCCTTTGGCAGAAGTCTGAACAAAATGGGCATTTTTTCGTCCTGCAATTCCTCAAACACCGCCGCGATATCGTATGGCATCATGGTGATGAGAATGTCCCGAAGAGTGGCATACTTTTTTTCTTCGAGCAGCTTTTTTATGGTTTGCGTCAAGGTGACGTTAACCTGAACCATTATCTCTCCTCCTTTT
>JBGUPW010000262.1:0-15533 GCA_045130495.1 Ruminococcus sp.
TTCGGCACCATTCCGCGCAGGAAATTTCTTATCACAAATCCCGCTCCGTCGCTGTCGGTCAGCACAAGTATCCCGCGCTTTTCGGCGATTTGCCTGATAAGGGACTGCTTTTCCCTGTCCGAAAACACCCTGAAACCGCCTGTTTCGATTATCGGCGCGTCAACGATTCCCGAAAGCTTGATTTTATCATATCTGCCCTCGACGATTATGGCTTCCTTAACGGTGAGCATTACTTCCTGCCCTCCCTTGCGATAAGCAGCAGCCGCGCCGTGAGCTGTTCAATGAAAAGCCTCGGATTCACCGCCACCGATTTCATTTTTACGTCAGCTTCAACAAGAGCGTCAAGGCAGCTTCTGAGCGCTTCGGTGCTGACCTGACGGGTCGAGCGTCGGGCGCGGTCGAGCGCGAAGGTTCGCTTGCCGTAGGAAAAATCCTCGGCGAGAGTTTTTATATCGACTCCGCTTTCGTCAGCCACGCGGACGCGGTAAGCATCGGTAAACGCGGTTGACAGCACATAAAGCATCATAACAGGCTCTTCCTTTTGATAAAACAGGCGGTCGAGCGTCTGAAAAGCGTCGTCTCCCCTGCCCGACAGAACCATGTCGGACAGGCTGAAGATCTTCGCCTCAAGCGTTTGAGCAACGAGCTTGTCAATCGAATCGCCCTGAATCTCCTCGCCCTCGGTGTAGGCGCAGAGCTTATCGACCTCGTTTTTCAGGCGGTTCAAATCGGTTCCGCAAAGCTTGATAAGTCGTGAGGCGTTGATTCTCGAAATGAATTTTCCCTGACTGTTCACCCACTTGCCGATGTGCTTTTCGAGCGTCGATTCGTTAAGACTATCAAATTTTATTACAGAGCCGTCCTTTTGGGCGCTTTTGCAAATCGACTCAAAAGCCTTTGCATTCCGCTTGGGAACATAAGAAGGCATTGAAATGATAAGTATTGTGCCCTCCGCTCGCATTTTGCAGATCGCTTTGAGCTTGTCGAGCCCGTCCGAATCATACGAATCAAGAAAAATATCCGTAACCAAAACACAGTTGTATTCGCTCATAAACGGAACGACCCCGACAGCCGACGCAAGGGTGTCGAGGTTCACTTCACCGCCGAAGCTGTGAAAGTTGAAGTCCGACGGTGTTTTGCCCGCAACGGCTTCAACAAGCATTTCGGTGTATCTTCTCACATAAAGCTGCTCGCTGCCGTAAAGCACATAGATCGGTGAGAAGCTGCGGCTCTTTATTTGTTTTTTCAGTTCGGTTTCGGTGAGTTTCGGCATGGGAATTTCTCCTTATCATAGCGGCGTAATAAAAAAGCAGAATGCAGAAAGCGGAACAAACGCAAATTCCACTCTCCACACTCCAAACTCCAAACTATTTCTTAAAAAGCGGAAGCTCTTCAAGGAAGATTATATCGTCCCTGTTTTTTGCGTCGCCCTCAGCCAAGACGCACGCCTTGCCGACGACGTTGGCGTTGATTTTTTCCATGAGCGCTTCAAGAGCGGCGAGGCTTTCGCCCGTTGAGATAACATCGTCAACGATAAGCACGCGCTTATCCTTCAGGAACTCAACGTCGGATTCGCCGAGGTACAGATTTTGCTCTCTGGCGGTGGTAATTGAATTGACCGAAACGCCTACGCAGTTGCGCATATACACCTTAATGCTTTTGCGCGCGATAACATACTCGCGGCAGCCCTGACGAGCCATTTCGTAGCAGAGCGGGATTCCCTTTGCCTCAGCTGACACGACAACGTCGTGCTCGGGGCAGATTTTCAGCAGAGCCTCAGCCGCTTTTTCGGTGACCTCAACGTCGCCGAAAAGAATAAACGCCGCGATGTCAAGCTTATCGCTTACGGGATATTTTTCAAGGTCGCGTTCAACGCCCGCGATATTGATATGATATGTTTCCATTTTGTATTCCTCCGTTTAAACCATTCTTCCGCCGAGCTGTTTGCCGCCTAAAATATGGAAATGCAAATGCTTTACGCTCTGACAGCCGTGCTTGCCGCAGTTTGTAACGACGCGGTAGCCCTCGGTCAGACCGAGTGATTTTGTGATTTCGGGAATTTTAGCGAAAATGTGCGCTATAACGTCGCTGTTGCTCTCGTTGATCTCGTCGGCGCATGAGATGTGCTGCGCGGGAATAACAAGAACGTGTACGGGAGCCTGCGGCTCCAAATCATAAAACGCGAGGATTTTGTCGTCCTCATAAACCTTTTTTGACGGAATGGTTCCGCCTGCTATACCGCAAAAAACGCAGTTGTCCATTTTTGTAGCTCCTTAACAAAAGTTAGTTTTTTCAACAAATATTTTACACCCTTTGGTTAAAAACGTCAATAGTCATTATTTGGGTTTGTCGCTGTCATCGGCTTCGCTGTTTTCGCTGTTTTCGGGCTTGTCGCTGTCATCGGCTTCGCTTTTTTCGCTGTTTTCGGAGTTGTCGCTGTCATCGGCTTCGCTGTCTTCGGGTAGTTCGGACTTTTTGCTGCTGATGATATCCGTCGCTTCCGCGTCCGATTTCTCTTTGATCATCTCAAGCTCCTTTTTGCGGGCTCTTTCGATTTTTTTCCTATGGTGTTTTCTGCGGATGTGCCTTATGCTTATAAAACGCGTATACCAGTCGATCTGATAGTGGAAATACACGTTGATTTCAGCGCCTATCATCATGCACGCCATGCAGAAATACAAGAAAATCATTACGATCGCGAGCTGAGTAAGACCCTTGTAAATAGAAAAGCCGTTGAAATCGGTGACGTAAACCGAAATCACGACGAGCAGCACGTGCCACGACGTCGCGCAGAACAACGCTCCCGGAAGCTGGCAGCGTATGCCGTATTCACGCCGTTTATACCTTGACAGGTTTGGAACGTTACGGTAAATGATCGCGAAGAAAAACACCTGATACAAAAACATCAGCACATATCTCAGGCTGTATATCACCACAATATAGCCGGGCAAATGCCCGATGTAAGGCTCTATCAAATCGCTGATCGTGTTTCCGAGGAAAATAATGCTTATCGTTGCGAGTATGATGAGCATAAAAAACAGCGTATGTATCATGGAACGGAAGCGGATCAAAAACCAGTTGCGGTTCTCGTAGGTATTATGAATACGGTTAAGACCGTTGGTTATGGCGTGTATCCCCTTTGACGCAGACCACAGCGTTGCAATAGCCGAAATAATTGAAATTCCCACCGAATCATCGTACATTCTCGCGAGCGATTCCGTGTACACGGTTATATCCAATTCCTTGCTCTCGGTGCGGATCAGATAGTTCAGCGCTTCGGAAGGGATATTCAGCCTTTGGAAAATCGACAGCAAAAACATGACCAGAGGCACGGCGGATAAAATCAGGAAAAATGCCGTTTGCGCCGCGATAGCAAAAATGTTGTCGCGGGTCATGGTTTTGTGAAACGGCATATACCAATTGTAAACCCTTTTAATGAGCTTTATCATTTATCGCTGCCGTCTTTTGACGACTGAATGTTGTAGGAGATCCGGGTAAGCATTTTTTCGCTGAGGAAATGTTCAAGAACCTTTGCCGCCTTCATTTTGCCGCTCGGAATAATTATCATCTTGCCCGCTTCGACTTTATCCAAAGCGTATTCGGCGACATCTCGCGCGTTAAGCCCCTCTACGGAAAACTTAACGTTTGCCGTTTTGTTAAAATTGGTGTTGACGGGACCCGGGCAGAGCACGGAGATCTTTACGGGGCTGTTCTTGCGGCGCAGCTCCTCGTGGATCGCCTCGGTCAGCCTGACGACATAGTTTTTGGATGCGTAATAGCTCGACATCTTGGGACCTGCGGAGAAGCCCGCAATTGAACCGACGTTCAGGATCATGCCGCTTCCGCGCTCGATCATATCCTTAATAAACTGCTTTGTCAGAATATGGACTGCGCAGACATTTGTGTGGATGAGCCTCATCTCGACGTCTATCGGAACGGTCTCAAACTCGCCGTAAGCTCCGAAGCCCGCGTTGTTGATGAGGAAGTCGATATTCTCGTCCTTCAAGTGGTCATACAGATCAAAGGCGTCCTGCTCACGCGAGAGGTCGATCGTAATAATTCTTACATAAACCCCGCTGAGCTGCTCCTTGAGAGCCTGCAGCTTTTCGGTGCTCCGTGCGGCTAAAATCAAATCCCAGCCGCGCTGGGCGAGTATCTTTGCAAACTCCCTTCCTAATCCCGAGCTTGCTCCTGTTATCAACGCTTTCATAAAAAATCACTCCTTCTCGGCAATCACGCAAAGACGCTCATTGCCGTACTCATGGGTCTTAATATTGATATATCCCGCTTTTTCAAGTATTCCGCTGATTTCGGCGGAGCTGACGGCTTTTATATTGAGTCTTTCCTCAACCGCCCTCCAGCGGTCGGGGTTTGTATCGTCAACAAGCATTTCAAATGCCAAAAGCAAGGCGCCGCCGCTTTTCAAAACGCGGTATATTTCTTTTAAATCATTTTGTTTGTCAGGCCAAAAATAATATGTTTCAACGGCGGTGACAAGATCGAAAGTTCCGTCCTCAAAGGGGAGCTTTGAAACGCTCGCCTTAATGATCTCCGCCTTGTTGCACATAATGTATTTTCGGTTCTGCTTTTTGCTCTTTTCAACGCAGAGATCGGAATAATCAACTCCGTAAACCTTTCCGCTTCCCGTCAGGGCGCACAGCCTGCTGACGGTCATTCCGCCGCCGCAGCCCACATCGAGAGCGCGGCAGCCGCTTTTGATCTCCGCCTTTGAAAGCGCCCACTCGGTCAGCTCGCCGTGACCCTTGTTCATCGAACGGATCATCAGCCTGCCCCAAAAGCCCGTGGGCTTGCTTGCGTTTTCAACCAATTTATGATATTTCATATTATTGCTCCGTTTTTATTGCTCCGTTTATATCAAGGGAATTTTTAGAGGTTCCCTAATTCGTTATGAGGTAAAGATATCCCGAACAGTCTTTGCGCGTTTTTGTACATTATATCGTCGTAAACCTCCGCGCTCACCATTTCGCGGAACTCGTTGAAATACTCCTGACACAGAGAACGCTGACCTGCACGGTTGTAAAGCATATGATCCTTGCCGTCGATCGGGTTGTCGGTGCCGAAAAGTATCTTTTTGCTTCCGCATTTTTCAACGGCGTAAACAGTCCTTTTCAGCGACACCCAGGTTGTATCTCCGTAAAGATTCGGCAGCTCGGCGATAAGGGCTATCGCGTCCTCGCTCTCTCTGTCCAAATCCATGTGAACCGCCACAAAGCTTATATCGGGGTGAGCTTTCGCGACGTTGTAGAGGTGGCGGACGGAAGCCTGCTCCGAGTCCCCGGTGTGTGAAACGACCGGAAGCGCGAAATGACGTGCAAGAGCATAAACGGGTTCGAGCTTTGGGTCGTCGGGCGCGGTCGCCGAGCGGAACGGATGAAGCTTGATGCCGTAAACATATTCTCTGTATTTCTCTATAAGGCTGTAGAGCCTTTTATCGGGAAGGCGGCGGTCGATCTGGAGCCAAAGCAATGCGCCGAGCCTGTCGGGGTGCTTTTTCGCAGCCCTTATTGTCTTTTTGCACACGCTGTACTGGGTTTTGCGCAGCGGCCACGGCAAACGGCTTCCCGGTTTAAAATACTCGGTGCTTTCTATGCTGCTGACGAGCGAAAAATCAACGCCGTAACGCTCCATAGAATAGAGCACCTTGCGCACACTGAGATTCAAAATCAAGATCCTGCCGATGTGCGCGTGAGAATCAATTATCATCTTCAATAAACCTTTTTATTTCATCGAGCTTTTGCAGCGCCGCCTGTCTGCCTATTTCATAAACACGCTTTATTTTTTCGCCGTCGTGCTCGGTTTTTCCTATATCGAGCGGCTGCTCGGGGCAGATAACAAGCGCTTTTTCCGCTTTTTCACGCAGAAAAACATATCTTCTCTGCTCGTTATACATAAGATAGCGCTTTTTAGCAGCCTTTAACAGATTCGGATACTTTCTCAGGCTTTGTCTGTAGAGCCACGGACGCGAGATCGGCTTTTTTCTGTAATCTCTCGGGCGGGTGAGCACAACGACATTTTTCTCATGCATACCCTCCATGAAGCGTAGCGGGATGGAATCGGTGATACCGCCGTCGAGATATTTTCCTCCCTCGACCTCTACTATGTTCGACACGATCGGCATTGAAGCCGAGGCGCGTATCCACTCGTAGCAATTGTCGTCAACAGAGTCAATGCGCTGATAGTGCGGCTTTCCCGTTTCGGCGTCGGAAGCGACCACATAAAAGCCCATCGGATTTTCCTTAAATGTTTCCGTGTCGAACAGGTCGAGCTTTTCGGGGATCTCGTGATAGCAGAACTGAGCGCCGAACATATCGCCTGTTATTATCAACGAAAGGAACGAGCAAAATCTCGGATCGCGGCAATATTTCAGATTGTACCGCAAAATACGCCCGGGCTGATTGCTTTTCAGATTGCAGCCGAACGCCGCTCCTGCCGAAACTCCGATGCAGTCGGGAAAGCTTATCCCGTTCTCCATAAAGACGTCGAGCACTCCCGCGGTGAACATTCCGCGCATCGCGCCGCCCTCTAAAACAAGTCCTGTTTTTGTGTTATTCATCATTTTTCATTCCTTTTGTATCTATGCTCTCCTTTATCTGATCGAAAGTCACGCCGTATTTTTTGGCTATATCCTTGGCGTAGCTTACGCCCTGCGGAGGCATGACGGCTACCTTAAAGCTTCTCTCTCCGTGCTGAACGCCCGTTACAAGGCTTTCAACAAGGCTGTCGCCCTCTGAGGCGTTGAGCTCTTCAAGGCTGCGCGCAAGCTCATGCATATGAGTGTTGAAAATGCAGCGCACGCCCAAATAGCGCATTGCTTTTACAACATCCTTTGCTATAAAAAGTCCCTCGGCAACGCTTGTCGTCGCAAGGCTTTCGTTCAAAAGCATGAAGCTGCGGCTTGTAGCCGCCTCAAATATTTCAGATAAACGCTTGCTTTCCTCGCCCAGTCTGCCCAAATCCACGGTGTCGTTTTCGTCGGCGGGAAAATGGGTGAACATATTGTCGCAAGGGCTGAGTTGAGCGCTCTCTGCGGGAACGTATACGCCCCACTGAGCCATCATCATCGCGAGCCCGACCGCTTGGGTGAATATGGTCTTGCCGCCTCGGTTGGGTCCCGTCAGAATATAAATCCTGCGCTTATCGTCAAAGTCGATATCGTTTTTAATTATATTTATATTGTCGCCGTTCACATTGTTTATGGCGAGCTTCAAGTTATATATTTCTTTAAAAGAACATTTTCTGTCGTCGGGCGGTAAAATCTCCGCCTTGCACACGGGCATTCCCTTTGCGATGATCTTATCCGTCAGCTCTGCCCAGCGCACGAAAAAGATGATTTCGGGCATAAGATTTATCAGCATATAGCCGCTGATGTTGACATAGCGCTTTAGAGTTGACTTGATATCGTCGCAGGTCTTTTTCATTATGTTGGTTACGGGCTTGGCTATGGCGTTTGAAAGCGCGTCGTTTCCCGTCGCGGCGGACTCGACAAAGGTCACGTCGTTAGAAACCGCGCTTTTTTGGTAAGAAACAAACTTTAGCTCGGTCGTTGACGGGTTGGCGGCGTGAAAATGCTTCATCCCGCTGACGTCAACTCCGTCGTGAAGCCCGTCCTCCTTTTTGGCGAAGTTCATAAAGCGCTTCATAAGTCCCGCGTCGGTGAAATATTCATTGTTCAGCGACAGCACGCCCGCGGTTTTGGGGCGGAGCATACCGTCAAGGTTTACGCCTATGGTAATGCTTTTCAGGTTCTTCGCCTTTTCCATTGTTTCGTCGATATCGGCTTTGAGCATCGGAAAACCGCTTTCACGGCTGATGTCCGTGACGAGCTTTCTCAGAGCCTTCATGCCGTCGGAGTGAACGTCAAGCTCCTCAAGAGTGGTTTTTATCATTGTGATACAGCCGACGTATTCATCTATTTCGCGCAGGCGGTTTATAAGCGACCATAGCGACGGTCCCTCCTGATCCTTTTGGAAGCGCGCTACGTCCTTTAAATCAGCCAGTCTGTTTACAAGCTCCTCCATGACCTCTCTCAGCTTGGGAAATCTGAGGAAGTCCTCAAACACGTCGCGCCTGTATTTTATGACTTCGGGATCGTCCGTCACCTGCGTCATAAGATTTCTCAGGTGCTCGCGTTCGAGCTTGACCTCGGTTAGATTGTCGAGGAGAAAATCTATTGAAAGGTCGTTAACAGCCTCGTCGGTGAGGTATCTGACCGTATATTCTTCTTTACTTTGGGGATACAGCAAACTAAATTCCATTTAAAATCAATCCTCATTAAAAAACTTTGATATCCTGTCTTTGTAGTCGGGCGCCTCGTCGAACACGCAATGACCGTATTCGGGACCGTAAAGGTAACAGCCGCAGCCGATGATCTCGCCAATCTCCACGGAAGCCTGAGCAGTTAGCACGAGGTCGTTTTCCGCTCCTACGACCATAACGGGAGATCGGATCTCACTCAGCCTGTCACGAATATCAAAACCGTCGCAGCTTCTTCCGAGAATGATAAAACGCTTGAACTCGCTCTCGGTGATACTGCTGTACGCAAGACGTATAAAGTCTCCGTATTTTTCTGCATAGCTTTTTCCGTAGAGCAAATTTATAAAGCAGTCGCAGAAGCCGTCTATATCGCCGCGCTCAGCTAAGCTGACCCATTCGTTCATAACTTTTTCGGCTTCGGGGAAGATCCGCGCACAGGTTGAGGCGAGAAAAAGCTTTGAAACAAGCTCCGGGTGGTTGATCGCGATTATCTGCGCTATCATTCCGCCCTGAGAAGTGCCGAAGATACAGGCGTCCTTGATGCCGAGAACGGTCATGGCCTCAGCGGTATCCTCGGCAAGCTGTTCGAGAGTATAATTCTCTGTAAGAAATTTAGTTCTGTCGAATAAATAAACCGTGAAATCATCCGTAAACATTCTGTAAGCCGAAGCGACTCCCTCAGCGGAAGCCACCATGCTTTTTACGCTCAGTCCGGGCAGCATTACAAATATCTTCTTCCCCACTCCAAAGCGGCAATAATCCATTTCGTTATCGCTGAGCCTTGCAGTGCCACGGGTCACTTTAATATTCATATCAGACTCTATCCTTTCTTAAAACATCTATACATAATCATATTTTACCACTTGAATCAAAAAAAGGCAACAAGCATTTTGCCTGTTGCCCGGAAATATTATTTTTTCAAAGGCAGAATCGATCACAGCACCGACAGCTTGTAGGCTATTTCTCCCGCGTTGTTGAGGAACGCCTTGCAGTTATACTGCTTTGCGTCCTCCTCGCTGCGGAAGCCCCAACCATAGAGCGCCGCGGCAAAATCAATTCCGACCTCGCCCGCAGCGATAGCGTCAACGTAGCTGTCACCGACAAAGACAGCTTCCTCGGGCTCTGTTTCAAGTGTCGCGCAGACCTTGCGGAGCATATCCGCTTTTGTCATTTCCTCATCGACATTTGTAGCGCATACAGCGTCGAAAAGGGAGCCGATGTTGCTGTAGACCGCGAGCATATTGTTGATGAATTTTTCATTCTTCTGAGTTACGATAGCCAGCTTAATGCCGTTTTGCTTGAGCTTCAGCAGAGATTCGTCGATACCGTCGTAAATGAGGATCATCTCCTCGCCCTTTATCGAGTAGAGCTTGCTGTATTGATTCATGGCGTACTCTATTTCGTCCTCTGTCATGCCGTACAGACTCATAAAGCCCTTTTCCAGTGAAACGCCTATAACGCCGTAAAGCGCGTCGTGCGCCACGGGCGTGTAACCCATTGAAAGCGCGGTCGTATTCATGCAGTAAAGAATCCCCGGAGCCGTGTCCGCGATCGTGCCGTCAAAGCCGATAATTACCAATTTTTTCATTTGTACACCGTCCGAACAGTTTTTTTACTATGGTTATAATTATAGCACAAAAAAAAATAATTACAATAGCTTTTCGATTGACATTCTGCCGACAAAGGTATAAAATTATTTTGATATTTTGTTTGAAAGGCTGTTGTTATGAGTAAATCAAAAAAAAATAAAAACAAAATCACAAAGCCGATCAGCGAACGCTACACGCTAAAGAACGTTATAGCCAATGTTTATTTGACTGTGATGTTCACGGTGTTTCCGCTGTTCGTGAA
Source organism: Ruminococcus sp. (assembly GCA_045130495.1). Lineage (GTDB taxonomy): Bacteria > Bacillota > Clostridia > Oscillospirales > Acutalibacteraceae > Ruminococcoides. The sequence continues at coordinate 10,126 of JBGUPW010000262.1, forward strand.
TCTTTCGTTTAACACGACTTTCCCGTTTATCAGCTTTGAACGCGGGTACATATCAATCCGTCACCAAAAATACTATTTTTTCCTGATAATCACCGCCGTAGCTATCATAGCGGAGCTTATGCTTGTTATGACAAAAAGCACCTCGGAGCAGAAGGAAAATAACCCCAAGCTGCAAAGCGTGCTTTCAAAAATGACGTTTACCGACTGGGCGGTGCTGGCATTCGTTTTTTCGTGCGCGATCTCGACCGCATTCTCCCCATATATTGAGCTCGCTTTCTTCGGAGAAATTACGATCGACGACTACACGCACGGGCGCGACAACGGCTTGCTCCTCATGCTGTTTTACGCTGCGGTTTATTTCTTCCTGACCCGCTGCTGGAAATATAAGGAATATGTATTTGCAGCACTCGCCTCGGTGAGCGGCGTTGTTTGCCTGTTAGCGGTGCTTAACGGCTTCAACATCGACCCGCTCGGAATGTTTGGGCTGTTCAAAAATGACGAAACCATATTCCTGAACTTTATGACCACCATCGGCAACAAGAATATGTTTGCCTCTCACCTATGCGTCACCCTGCCCGTTATAATCGTGTTGTTTGTTCAAACGGAAACGCTTTGGCGCAGAGCGGTTTATTTGTGCGCAACGGTGCTCGGAGGAATGGCTGTTGTCGTCTGCGACAGTGATTCGGTCGTGCTGGGTATCGGCGTGTTCGTCGCCGTATTCACGGTAGTTTACAGCCGTTACCCGAAAAAGCTGAGCCTGTTCTTGCTCATTTTATCGGTCATGCTGCTCAGCATGAAGCTTCTCGGTATTTTTTCCGCGCTCGGCGGAGACAACTACAAGGAGCTCAGCGCTATTCCGTTCAAGCTGATGAAATCAAACCTCACCTACGTCGCCGCCGCGATACTCCTTGTTCTCAGCGCCGCCGCGTTTTTCATCGGACAAAAGCGCTCAGACAAGCCTTTGCCGACCGCCGTTCCCATAGCCGTCGGCTCTCTGTTCGGTCTTGCCGCTCTCGCGGGACTGGGAACCATTGTTTACTTCACGGTATTCGACACGGAAACCGACCTTGGCGAGCTTGAGCGCACACTTCGTTTCAGCGACGCCTGGGGAACCCACAGGGGCTTCATGTGGAACAAGTCGTTTGAAGCCTTCGGCAATTACAATCTGTTTGAGAAGCTGTTCGGCAGAGGACCCGAATCATTCTACTACACCTTCTCCCCCTACTTCGGAGAATTATACGAACGCTTCGGAGACAGCTCGACCGATGCGGCTCACAACGAGTATATCAACTACCTGATGAATATAGGCATTGTCGGACTTTGCTCATATCTGGCGTTCACTGGCAGCGCGCTTGTAAGAGCGTTCAAGTCCGCCCGCCGCAACCCCCTCTGCCTCATATTTGCTTCGGCGGTCGTCGCTTATATGGCTCAGGCGACAGTCAACATCGCCCTGCCAATCGCCACCCCGCTCTTCATCATCTTTGTATCCCTCTGCGAGGCGTCGGCGTCAGCGTCGGCTGAGCCGACAGCGGCTCACGCTTCCGACCGTTGAATTGTTTTGATTTTAAAAAATACGCAATAAAAACAAGCAAAAAAACAAGCAAAAAACCGACCGGCTCTTTGTTCAAATGACAGGAGCCGGTCGGGTTTTATCACATAAATATATTATTAGCTAAAGTTTTAATAAGCGGTACACAAACCGAATTGCCGATTTGTTTATAAACTTTCGTCAGGGAAATATCGGCAATTTCAAACTCTTTCGGAAAACCCATCAACGCCAAACATTCATAAGGTGTAACGGTACGGATTCCGTAGTTATCTTTTATTATGGGTACTCGGTCATACCAAGTACCCATATTTGCTTTTAAGGTAAAGCATATTCCGTCTTTTCCGGCTTGTATTCCATAATCCGAAAAGCGGTAGATTTGATTTTCGTCGATGATTGCTTTTGCCATCTTGTTGAATTTCGGGTTGTTTTCCGGAAGATAGAAACTATCATCAACCTTGACGGATTTATCAATAATATCAAATAACCGTTTTTTCAATGTGATTTTCTCGGGAAAGAGATAGGTTTCACATCTTTCAATATCACGAAATGCAAGAAGATAAGTTCTTGTGCGATGTTGCGGAATACCGTAATCACAAGCGTCGGCAACCGAGTATCGGAGATAATATCCTCTTGATACCAATTCGTTATGAATCACGTTGAAAGTACGTCCTTTGTCGTGCTTGACAAGATTTGCGACGTTTTCAAGAAATATGATTTGCGGCTTGATGTCATCTGAAAAACGCATTATTTCAAAAAACAAGTTACCACGATGATCATTTAAACCTTTTTGATTTCCGCATACCGAAAAAGATTGACAAGGAAATCCGGCAGTGATTATGTCAACTTTTGGAAGCTGAGAAGCATCGAGATTTCGAATATCTCCTTCATATAATTTAGTTTCGGGAAAGTTTAATCTATAGGTTTTACACGCGTCAGTGTCAAGCTCATTTGCCCATACAATTTCAAATCCTGCCGATTGAAAGCCGAGGTCAATTCCGCCGATACCTGAAAACAAACTTCCGACTTTCATTATTATCCCTTAAAACGAACCTGCAAATTAAAGTTAATAAAGTATCTGTCGTTTTCTTTGTAAACTTGCATTGCATTGTGTCTTGAAGAGGACGGGGTTTCCAAACCGAGTTTTTCTACCAGAAAGTCCTTGAATTCATCTGCAAGAGTGGTATGATAAGCTAATACTTCACCATCTGATTTAGCGACTATATAGCCTCCTGTAACATTACTTCTTCCGTCCCAAAGAGTACCTAATCTCATTCCCGTGAACATATCATATAGCAATTTACCGACTTTAGCTCTATATATACTTTCTATATCTGTAAAGGAATAATCGGCAGGATTGCTTTCGACAAGGTAATCTATAGCTTCCGAAAATGATGAGTGTGCAGTTTCTCCGTTATTGTTCCAGTAGTAATACTTTAAAATGCTTGCGAGAATTGCAGGCATTTCCATGCCACAGGAAAGAACAACATTTCGTTCTGCGTTTTCTTTAACTTGCCGATCAAAGAGAATCTCCGCACCGTTATCTTTCAAATATTTTATTCTGTCGGCAACGGCTATATTATATTTAATTGTACCGTCACGTTTCCTTTTTGGGGTGAAAAGATTGTTAACAGTTTCCATCTTTTCATCATTCATATTTAATAATTCGTATCTGAAATTTGTGTTGTCTTTACTCGCGTTAAAAAGCGTTGCTTTATGAGCGAACTCGGATTTACAGGAAAAGCCTACATTTGAAATGATAGAGGTTCTGTAATCAGAAACTTGAAGAATAATATCTTCTGTTCCGCCAAAAAAGTCAGTGGTTCCAGACGGAGGCGCTTTTAGCTTGAAAATATGAATGCTGTTTAAAAAGGCTTCGGTTTCGGCGGAGGTGATATTTCCTCTCGGAGTTGTTTCAAATAAATGCCATAGGCGATCCTTAATATTTCTTATTTCATTATGAGTGACATCGGGTCCGCATTCCTGACCGTTGAGGTCGATTTTAATTATTTCACCGGTCTTATATTCATAAAGATTACCCGGAATTTCTTCTCGTAATATTTTAAGAATATTTAGATAAACCGTAGGAATTAAATTCATATCTTTATCCGCAGCATAGACTTTTCCGTCGTCCAAAAGCTTTAGAAAAATGTAAATTTCCGACCATTCACCTTTGTTTCCCGATAAAGAATTATTGTCATTTTCATTTGGCATAATCACATTCTCCTCGTAATTATTTGTTTTGTTATCCTTATTGCGGTCTAACACTTCTTTTATCTTTTCGGCAATAGCTTCAATTACATTAACGGTTACACTGTTACCGAGCTGTTTATAAAGATGTGTGTCTGCTAACGGCAAAACAAAGCTATCGGGATAGCCTTGTAATCTTGCCCACTCACGAGGTGTCATTTTTCGAATGCCATATGGATTGATTTCACCTTTGATATGCGTGGTAGGAACAAGGTTTTTCTGCCGGTTATCAACCACAAGATTTCTTTCTCTACCCATTCCGCCGCAAACAATAGCGCCGGCAACATCGCTCCAATCTCTGATTTCAAAACCAAATCCGTTGCCCTTAGCTTCGTGACGCTTTTTGTGTGCAATAAGAGTATCCATATAGGTAGTGCTGAGATAATATTTTGCGGGAACGGGTTCTTCTTCACGAATATCCCAGAGTATCTTTGAAGTATCAGTAGGATCGGGAAATATAAAATCTTCAGGTGCAATATCATCGCGAAAAGCAACAAGGTAAATTCGCTCTCTGTTCTGAGGAACACCAAAATCTTTACTGTTAAGAATATTATCAAAAACCTTATATCCCAAATTCTCAAAAGTATTTCTGATTATTTTATATGTACGTCCTCTGTCATGGATAGCAAGTCCCTTTACATTTTCGCAAAATATAACTTTTGGATTATGATAGTCACATATACGAGCTACATCGAGGAACAGTGTTCCTCTGCAAGTGCCTTTATAGTCATCATTAAAGCCTTGTTTTCTGCCTGCCATACTAAAGGCCTGGCAAGGGAACCCGGCAAGACAGATATCAAAAGCCGGTATTTCGCTCTCGGGAATCTTGGTGATATCACCGGCTATTTCAAAATCGTCTTTAAAATTTGCCCTATATGTTTCCTGTGCTTTTTCGTCCCATTCGCTGACAAAAACGGTTTCGATATCATCCTTAAAAGCACGGTCAAAGCCCAATCTGATACCGCCGATACCGGCAAATAAATCTATGGATTTGTATTTAGCATTATTATTCATTTTGCTCTAACCACGCTTTCTATTTTATCCGCACATTGAGTGAGATTTTTCTTTATCTCATTCCCCCAAAAACGCAAAACCGTCCACCCCTCGGAGATCAATCGTTCGGTTACCTCTTTATCTCGCTGCATATTCTTTTCGATTTTCGGAATCCAAAAGTCACGATTGGATTTGATTTCTTTGTTTTTGTTTTCCCAATCATATCCGTGAAAAAACTCGCTGTCACAAAACACTGCTACTTTTTTACCGATAAAAACAATGTCCGGTTTTCCGTAAACCGTTTTAGCGTTTTTTCTGTAACGCAATCCGCGGTGCCACAATTCTTTTTGCAACATCGTTTCAATTTTGGAGCCTTTGTTTTTAACAGCCATCATATTGCGCCGTCGCTGTTCGGGAGTATGATTATCCAATACCGTCACTTCTTGTCAAATAATACATTTATTCTATCATATAAATTGCGTATTAGCAATACATTTATTCCGAGTTAAACGCGAATTGATACGGAAATAAAAACCCGACCGGCTCTTTGTTCAAATGACAGGAACCGGTCGGGTTTTATCACATTATTTCAAGCGCTGTGACCTCGTTCAGTGCTACG
>JBGUPW010000263.1:0-12684 GCA_045130495.1 Ruminococcus sp.
TTTTGGTGCCGGTGACCGGACTCGAACCGGTACGGTATCGCTACCGGCGGATTTTGAGTCCGCTACGTCTGCCAATTCCATCACACCGGCATATTGCAGTCATTATACTACAAGAATCGGAAAAAATCAAGTGTTTTTCAGCAAATTATTTTTTTGAGTTATTTTGCAGGCGCGAGTGAAATATGCAACCAGCAAATCATGTGCCAAACCGTTAGGCGTGAACTATTCAGTTCTTCCGTTATTCTTCCACAAAATAATATTGAACAAAACATAGAAATATGTTAAAATAAAACCATACTCTACAACGAGGTGATTCTATGATTTATTGTCCGACCTGCGGCGGCGGGCTGCGGTTTGAAATCTCTTCGCAAAAGATGTTTTGCGAGCACTGTCAAAACAGGTTTGATCCGCAAAAAATCGCCGACAGCATTTATAACGACGCAAAAACCGAAAAGACCTTTGAAAGCATAGCATACATCTGCCCTGCCTGCGGCGCTGAGCTGCTTACAAACGACAAGCAGGACGCCATAGGCTTCTGCCCCTACTGCGGCGGAGCTTCCATGATTTTTGACAAGATACGTAAAGACTGGAAGCCCGATCGCGTGATCCCGTTTACGATCACAAAGGAGCAATGCAAGGAAGAGTATGTAAAAGAGGTGAAGCGTCACCCGTTCGTTTCGCGGAAATACCGCGACCCTGAGCTTATCGAGAGCTTTCGCGGAATTTATATGCCTTATTGGAACTACAGCGCTTCGCTGAAGGGCGATTTTTTAATCAACATCGAGTCTCAAAAAACGGGATTTATAACGGGAAATGTCAAAACAAAGCATTACTCCGTGACAGGAAGCGTTGACCGCGAGTTAGAGGGCTACACACACGACGCTTCGATATCCTTTGACGACCATATCAGCGAAAAATTAGCGCCCTACGACGTTTCGGCTCAGAAGCCCTTTAATCCGAGCTATATGTGCGGATTTTACGCCGAGGCAGGCGACGCTCAAACAGAGGAATATCATCTTCTGGCAAAGGAGGAGCTTGTAAACCACAGCTTTGAGGTCATCGCCAAAGACCCCGCAGCCTCAAATCAGCTCCCCAAAAAGAATCGGACATTTCTCTCCGAGAGCTCACGGCTTCCGCTTAAGATACGCAAAGCGGAGCAGGTGCTCTACCCCGTCTGGTTTATGAGCTACCGCCGTAAGAATAAAATCACATATGCGGCGGTAAACGGTCAAACGGGAAAGGTTGGAGCCGACCTGCCGCTCAGCCCGATACGAATTCTTATCGCGGCTCTGGGCGCAGCGGCTGTTATTTTCGGCTTGATATTCCTGCTTATGAACTTTCTCCCCTCTGTCAAGGCAAAAACCATGCTCGGCGTGTGCTCCGTGCTGATGATGGCGGGACTTTATGTTACACAGAACTCATTCATTCAGACTATAAGCAAATCGCTGAGGACGGATATTTCGATCGGAACCCACGTTAAAGGTGCGGTAAAAGCGGGCGATCTTCCGTCGGTATCCGTTTCAATGCCGCTGAGATATCTGTTTTTGGTGCTTGTCGTGATAGTATCTGTAATCGGCTACACCTCCGACGGCTCTTACGACAGAACATTTGCGATTATTTGGCTGATAGTCTTTGTTCTCACGGCGATACCGCTGTTCCAGTTCCACATCGCCCAGGGAAGGGAAACGCGTAAGATCGGAAACCTGAAGCTGAGTACCGAATCAACTCTTAAAAGCGGGATCCTTTCCGAGGCTAAAAAGCTGTTGAAGCCGCTTCAAATCATTCGTATCGCAATTTACATCACAACACTGCTCCACCTGTTTCTGGTGTTCCTTGATCTTTCATATAACGTACTTTATTACGCCTTATGCGCAGCGATCATGGCGGAGCTGTTCGCGCTCGCGCTGATTCACATTCATTTTCAGGTTTCGGTCTCAAAACGCCGTCCTCCTCAATTCAACAAGAAGGGAGCGGCATATAATGAAAACTAAACCTTTCAGAGCGCTCACTTACGTATTTATTGTCGTATTGACCGTCTTTTCCTCGGTATTCTGCGCAGGAGCGGAGAAATCATCCTCTCTTGGCTCTACAGCCGCAGCGTCAGCGCCGACAGATGAAAATGCCCGATATATAACATACACAAACCCAAAAACAAAGTTCAATGTAGTTATCCGTGATGACTGCAAGCTGCTCACCAAATCGGAGCAGGAATCGCTCACAGAGAACATGAAGCCTCTGACCGAATTTGTAAACGCGGTTTACTACACAACCAACGCTTACACAGAAGAAGAGCTTAAAAAATTCACTGAGAAAGCGGAGCCGCCGCTCAACTATGACGACGTTTTCGCCGCTATCTTCGACCTGAAAAGCGACCAAATGTGGCAGTACAGGGACGGAAAGGCTGTAAGCCTGATTACAAAGGACGAAAAAAGACTGATTTTTGACGCTGCGAGCGGTTGGCAGGATAATCCCGACAAATACGCCGCGGTAAAAAGGATATTCGCCCAAGCTCAGCAGGCGCTTTCGGGCGATTCAGACGTGCTTGTTACCGAGCCTGTTCCCGAGTCCGTTGCTCCGACCGAGGGCTATATCAACCCCGAAACGGGCTACAGGGCGGTTATTCACGACGAGGATAACCTACTCACGGGTGAAGAAGAGCTGCTGCTTATCGAGGACATGAAGCCGATTACCGAATACGGCAACGCGGCTTTCTGGTCTACAAACGTTTACACCTCAAATGAAATAGATCAGGCAAGGCTCAAGCGCAAGGAGCTGTTCAACTTTGACAGCGCTGTTGTTTTCGCGATAAACATGAACAACCGCAAGCTCACTATTCAGTCGATCGGCAAAATCAACGAGTATGTCACCGACTCAAAGGCACGCTCGATCACCGACAACGTAAAGAGCTACGCTTCATCAAAAGACTATTACTCAGCCGCTAAAGAGGCATTCTCGCAAATGTACAGTGTAATCCGCGGCGAATTGATTCCCGAGCCGATGAAATACGCGAGCTACGCCGTTTTAGCTCTCATGCTGGGTCTTATCGCGACCTTGGCTTTCGTGTTCTCAAAGCGTGCTAATCCGCTCACCGAGGACACTCAGCAGTTTGCAGAATCAACGGATCCCGCGCCTGCCTGCCGCGACGTCAAGGTTTCGGTCGTTTCAAAAAACACCGACCTCGGTTTGGTTCCCCAAATTTTGCTGTTCATTTTTAACTGTGTTCTGAGCGCCGTAGGCAGCGGCGGCGGAAGCTCCGGCAGCGGAAGCTCCGGCAGCGGAAGCTCCGGCGGTGGCGGCTGCGGCAGCGGAGGAGGCTGCGGCAGTGGCGGTGGCGGCGGCTGCGGAAGCGGCGGAAGCTCCTCCTTCTGATGACGGGAACGGTTATGGAAAATAAATCCAAACGTGAATTTATACTCCAATGGCACATTACCCACCGCTGCAATCTAAGGTGCCGACACTGCTATCAAACAGACTACACCGCGTTTACCGAACGCGAGGATATGGAAAATGTTCTCGATCAATTCGAGGAGCTTCTGAGAGTCTGCGGAGCTCGCGGTCATATCAATATAACGGGCGGCGAGCCTATGCTTCACCCGGAGCTGTTTTGGCTGTTGAATCAGGCAAAACGCCGCTCCGTTTCAACCGCCGTGCTGACAAACGGAACTCTAATAGGTCTGCATGAGGCGCGTATGCTGAAAGCCTCGGGCGTAAGATATGTTCAGGTAAGCCTTGACGGGACGCGTAAAACACACGACGCGATACGCGGCAAGGGCAGCTTCGATCAGGCGTCAGAGGGGATCATCGCCCTTCGGTCACAGGGAATTTTCACAAGCGTTTCTTTTACAGCGCAAAAAAACAACCTCCGTGAGCTGAAAAAGCTTGCGGAGGTGTGCAATCAACTCGGCGCGGATATGCTTTGGTTTGACCGTGTTATCATACCTGTCGAGAAAGATTGCGAAGAGCTTGTGCCGAGCGCCGCCGAATACAAACGGCTGTGCAAAACTGCGGCGAGGCTGTGCCAAAACGGTATAGTAACTTGCGGGAGAGCGTTACAGTTTATACCCTGCCGCGAAAAACACATATACAAATGCACTGCGGGTGACTCGCTGCTTGCGCTGCTCGCAGACGGAACGGTTATGCCCTGCCGACGTCTCCCGCTTGTGGTTGGCAATATAAAGAGCGAAAGCCTGCTGACGATATACCGCGAAAGCCCCGCTCTGCAAGAGCTGAGAGCACTTGAAATCCCCGACGGCTGCAAAGCCTGCCGATATAAAGATATGTGCCGAGGAGGTTCAAAATGCGCTGCTTACGCCAAAACGGGACGGTACGACACGGCAGACCCGGACTGCGGCATCGTGACGCTGAATCCGATCCGCGATCCTAACCGTTGATTTTTTCAGAGGTTTTGTTCAGACGCTGAACAGACTCTACACTCCCCATAGAACAGACTCTACGCTCCACCCATATAAAAAGCCTCCTCCAACACCCGCGATAAAACGCGCCGTTGAAAGGAGGCCATTTTTTAGATGTTATAGAAGCATAAAATTAGAAGCAAAAATGAAAAATGAATATAGACAAATGAAATATAATTATGAAATATTGCTTAAAAATGCAATGTAAAAATCAATGAATCAGAATACAAGATTTCTCTTTCCGACAAATACAACGGCGAGCATACCCGAGCCCACGTGCGAGCCGATAACGGGACCTATTTCGCAGATCTGCACTTCCTTGAACATTCCCTTAATAGCCTTGCGAAGATCCTTGGCACCCTCGGGATTGTCGGCGTGAGCGACAAACGCGATGTTCTTCTTAGGGTCGATAGCGTCGCGTTTTACGTGCTTTTCAAGCGCCGGGATAACGTTGCTTTTGCCCCTGATTTTTCCTACGTTTACAAGCTTGCCCGTTTCGTCGCAGCCGATGAAGGGCTTGATTTGCAGAGCCTTGCCGAAGGTCGCGCTTACAGACGATATCCTTCCGCCGCGCTTTAGCTGATCGAGGTCGTCAACAACAAACCAGTGGGCGATCCTGTCGCGGGTTTTGAGGATATATTGCTTAAGCTCGCTGAGCGACGCACCTTCCTTATACTTTTTGCCCGCAAGGTAAACAAGCAGACCGAGTCCCGCGGAGTCGCAGTGCGAGTCAATAACGACGATCCTCCTTTTCGGATATTCCTCCTCAAGCTCCTTAACAGCTATCATGCAGGTGTTGTATGTGCCGCTCAAGCCCGTGGGAATGCCCGTGTACAGCACGTCCTTGCCCGCCTTAAGATATGGCTCGAAGAAATTTTTAAAGTTGAGGTAGTTGATCTGCGTCGTTTTGGGCATTGCTCCGTCCCTCAGTGCGCCGTAAAACTCGTCAAGGGACATCATTCGGCAGTCGGGATAATGCTGATAATAATTGTCCTCTATCTGAAATTCCATGGGAAGAACCTTAACGCCCGCTTCGTCAGCTTGCTTCTGGGTCAAATCGCATGATGCGTCAGTCATAAATACATATTTCATTGTGTTCACTCCAATCGAAAAAATCTCTGCTTATATTCTATCAAATCGGTCGGCAAAAGTCAACGAATATTACGGCAATAATTTACATATATTTCAATAAAATTTTCTTCGGAGGTGTATTGAAAATGAACTGCCGTCTTTCGGATTTAAGGCACAAGGAAGTGGTCAGCGCCGCCGATGGCGTAAGACTTGGCTACATTGATGACATAATTGTGGATACAAAAACCGCCGACGTTGTAGCCTTTGTCATTTTTAACCGTTTTTTCTTATTTGGAATATTTAAAAATCAGGACGATATTATAATTCCGTGGGAGAAAATTCAGCTTATCGGTGAAGACGTTGTAATCGTTTCGTGCAAAATGACGAAACCTCGAAAAAACGCCCAAAAAAGGCTGTTTTTTTGGAAAAATTAAAAAAATTTAACTTTTTCATATTTCAGCACAATACACTATATATGACTTGAAATTTTGTTAATATGCTACAAATTAAAATTCTTTAAAGTAATTAAAAATTTGAATGTTACAAAAATATGACAAAAATGACAATGCCGACGGAAAAGCCCGACTTGCAATTTGTCAAAAAGTATGTTTTAATACATTTGAAATTGTGTGTTTGATAAAATTTTACGACTAAAGACGCAACCCGCCGTAACCCGCGGTAACGCCGCTTTAACTATTATTACGCACAAGCGCGGCGCGTGAGGCGAACGGGCATAATCAAAGGGAGGACAAATTTTTGAGAGCTACAAAATGTAAGCATTATAAAACAAAGAACACCGCATCAAAAACTGAAAACCCCGCGGCTTCCAGAAAAAGCCGCAAGGTTGTCAAAGCAGCGTCGGCAACTGTTGCCGTGGCGCTTGTGGCGGCAGCTTTTATCGTTCCCACCACCACTATGGCTCCGGGTGTTGAGGCTTATGCCGACAGCCGAATCGCTTCATATTCGGTAGGCGATATCAGCAAGTTTTCTTCATTCATCAAGGATAATTGTGTTGAGTTGACATCTGTTCCCGAAACACAGGCGACCACCGCTCCCAAGACTGCGGCAGCCGCAAAAACAAAAGAAACTGAGAAAGCAAAAGCCAAATCATCCGCTTCATCCGCATCGACAACAACAACCAAATCCACTGCTAAAACCACTACCTCTAAGACCGAAACGAAACAGTCGGCAACAAAGCCCGCCGAGACACTGACAAAGAAGGTTCAGAGCTCTGCCTCACAGTCTTCAAAGTCTTCGCAGACCTCGCAGTCTTCACAATATTCAAAGGCGGAAAGCAGCTACCATGAGGACTATTACGATGATTCATACTATGGTTATGATGATTCTTACTACTACGACGATGACTACAGCGACTATGATTCGCCGTCATCAGGCGGCGGAAGCTATTCCGGCGGCGTGCTTCTTGACATTGCAAACCCCGACTACAGCTACAGCCCCTCTTATGTGAGCCTTTCCTCATACGACAGAGCCAAGCTTGAAAGACTCGTTATGGGTGAAGCGGGCACAATGGGATACGAGGGCTGCGCGCTTGTCGCACAGGCTATCCGCGACGCCATGAACCGCTCAAGGACAAGCTCGATCGACCGGATCATCAGCGAGTACCAGTATTACGGCTCCACCAATATCGCACCTAACCAGGATGTTCTCAACGCTGTTTCGTTTATTTTTGACCAGAACGGCTCCGCAGTTCAGCACAGAGTATTGTGCTTCTACATCGGCCGCAGTGACTGGCACGAGACCCAGCCGTTCGTTATCGAACTCGGCGGTGTAAGATTCTTTGACCTTTCCGTTTAAGGATCAATAAACTGTTTTAACGCTTATCACACTTAGTATTAAGTGAAAAATTGCCCCGGCCGGCTGCGGTCGGGGCTTTTTCACAAATAATGATAAGCTTTCTTTGGTAAGCTTTTTCGCTGTTGAGAAAGGCTCGGCAGCCGAAACTCCGCTCTGAAAACCGTCTTATACTATTTCAATTAAAACTTTATAAAACAGATATCATTAAAACTTTATAAAACAAATGTCAAAGGAATAATAATCCAAATTTACGGTGATAAACATGAACTGCAAACCAATCGCGCATATATACAACGACTTCCCGACAAAATTCGGTCTTCCGCGTCAAAGCGGAATGGCTGAGCACCTTGTTTCAAAAATAATCATGGAAAAGGAATATCAAGCCCCCGAGGCGTTCAGAGGGATCGAGGAATTTGATTTTTTGTGGCTGCTGTGGGAATTTGAGCCAATGGGAAAGCGGACATGGTCGCCCACCGTAAGACCGCCAAAGCTCGGCGGAAACAAGCGCATGGGGGTTTTCGCGACGCGCTCGCCAAACCGTCCCAACCCGATAGGACTGACGCGCGTAAGGCTGCTCGGTGTTGAGCAAACCGAAAGCAACGGAACAGTGCTGACTGTTTCGGGAGCGGATTTAATGAGCGGCACGGCGATTTTTGACATCAAGCCGTATCTGCCGTTCGCCGACAGCGCACCCGACGCCGCCGCAGGAGCTTACGGTTCCGAACATCAGGAAAAGCTCCCTGTGGAGATCCCCGAAGGTATACAGGCTCTTTTCAGCGAAAAACAGCTTGACGCGCTTCGCGAGGTGCTTGAGTACGACCCTCGCCCGGGCTATCAGCACGACCCCGAACGAATTTACGGCTTTGCATACGGAGGATATGACGTAAAATTCAGAATTGCAAACGACGCTGTAACGGTGACGGAAGCCGTTCCGCTTGAAGCTTCCGAATAAAAATATGTAACACTTCTCCCCTTTCGCAATAGAATGTAGTGTAAACGAAAGGAGGGAAATCAATGAATTTCTTCGGTAACAACAGCTGCGGCTGTATCGTTCTGATTCTTCTTATTCTGTGCTGCTGCGGCAACAATGGCTGCGGCAACAACGGAGGCTGCGGCAACGGCTGCGGCTGCAACGACGGCTGCGGCTGCTAAGCCCGTTGCCAGCAACGTGACGTTGCATCCAGTGCGCCTATTAATACGTTAAAATAAAATTAAAACCTTCCTTCAACGGCGCGGTCAAACGCGTGTGTTGAAGGAAGGTTTTTCTATGTTGTTTAGAAGCGCGGATTGACCGTCGGCTCAGCCGACCGGCGCGGTCAAACGCGGGTGTTGAAGGAAGGTTTTTCATGTTGTTCAGAAGCGTGGATTGCCCTCCCGTGGCAACGGGCGCGGACTGATTAGCGGCTCCACTCTCTATGCAAAATACACCCGAAAAATTCCTCAATTGCACGGGAATGTTTTGTTCAAAAACAAGTGTATGTTTTTTTGTTGAAAGCATACACTTCTTTCAACTGCTTTTCTACGCGTCAATTTACTGTTTATGCTTGCTTTTGGACAAGAAAAATGATATTATAGTATTGTAAGATTATACACTAAAGATAAATTTCATTTTTGAGATAGGAGAGTGCTTGTAATGAAAACGATAACAAAAATTATTTGTACATCAATTATGCTGCTTCTTATACTTGCATTCTGCATTATCAATATAGCAGCCGCGACTGAAAAAAAGATAACAAAAACCCGAAATGAGGTTGAGTGGCAGTCTGTAAAGGAAAATACCGAAATGTTAAATTATTTCTTTAAGCTGAATCCGGATAGTGATTATGACGGAAAGAATTTTCCCAACCGGTACGGCGGCTCGTTGATTGACAGCGAAGGCAAGCTGATTGTTATGCTGACAGACAACAGCGGAAAAGAAATTGTTAACTCATTCGTCAGCGGCGCTGAATTTTTAGATTGTCAATACTCATACTGCGATTTGGTTAACACAATTAATTTAATAAACAAAAAGATTGCTTCGTTAGATGAAAACGACGCCCATAAAAATACTTATATTGAAATGTCATTAATAGATGATAAAAATATTATAGAAGTTATACTCAGTGATACAGACAGCGACGCAATAGAATGGTTTAAGACAAATATATGCAGCGAACCTTATTTAAGATTCAAGCTATTACATGGTCAACCTGCAGATGATATGTTTTATTCAGGTAACAAAGCTAAAATTAATGCTATTTATGAAGCGTCAACTGCGTTTAGAGTGAAGAGATATACTAATGACGGTTGGAAATATGGTTTTATAACTTGTGCTCACGGAAACGACATAAATTATAGTGTGTGTGATGATGAATATAATCTTGTTGGCAGGATAAAACTAAGAGAATTATATGGTGCTGTTGATGCGGCATATGCACAAATGTCAAGTAGCTCGGACTACTCAAATGTAATATACGGATCTCCTTACACTTTAAATAATACTGAATAATATTATGGAGTGTTTACATACGCAGCAAAAGTTATTAATTGTTTTCACTTATTGCGATATTAATTTAGGTTTATGCAATTTAAAAAGATGATATAAAATTAACCTTCCTTCAACGCCGCATTCAAACGCGGGTGTTGAAGGAAGGTTTTTTATGAATATATGTTGCACGGAACAAAATTCCGCTTTTTTTCGTTTTTGATATTTTTGTATTTTATTGTTTTTTACTCCTCATAATACGAGTTATTTAATTTTACCCTCAAAGAACTCGGGGATGTACTTTTTGATTGTGGGGAGCATACCTATTCCGTCGGGGGTGTGCGGAGGAAGCTGCCAGAAATCGTGGGCGCAGTAGGTGT
Organism: Ruminococcus sp.; assembly: GCA_045130495.1. Taxonomy (GTDB): domain Bacteria; phylum Bacillota; class Clostridia; order Oscillospirales; family Acutalibacteraceae; genus Ruminococcoides. Next base: position 10,143 of record JBGUPW010000263.1, read on the forward strand.
TGCCCTCGATTATCGCGGGACCGTTGGGTGTTGTCGCCACGTCCCAGCCGACATAACGGATCTGCGGAGTGATTTTTGCCGCTTCGAGCACCATCTGAACAGCCTCTTTGACAAACGGGATCTTATAGCCCTGAATCTTTACATGGGTGTCGGGGTGTTCCTCATAGATAATACCCTTGAGCGTGTCGCCCGAATGAGCGGGATATTTCATAACTCCCGTTTCGGGGTCAACGGGCGTAAACAGGCAGTTGTTGTCGATTATGCTGCCGCCGAGACCCATCTTCTGCACGATGTAGAGCAAATGCGGCTCGCCGTCCTTGTCGATCACGGTGATGAAGCGCATGGAGTTTACCGCGTTGGGATAAAGCTTTTTGAGCGCAGGGTGCTGCTCGATGTTGTCCTCAAGAATACAGAAATCCTTTTCTTTAAGATAATCGTAGAGCTTGTCGAAGTTTTCAAAATCGCTGATCTTGATTCTCTCGCAGCCGTGACCGCACTCCAAATCCTGCATTTTGCAGAACAGATACTCTCTTGTCGAACAGAATTCGCGCACCTCGTCCTTTGTCGCCTCCTGAAACTGAATGAAGCCTCTGCCGAGGTATTTTTTATACAGCTTGTTGAACTCGTCCTTGTTTTCAAGGAAGTGCGCGTAATCGTAGTCGTTCATAAACGTGTTGAACTTCTTGCTGATAAGACGGGTAACATATGTGGCGCGCTGCTCTTTGCTGAGGTTGTAAAAAGCGAATATCTGATAATCATAGTAGCCCGCGCCGTACTTTTTGGCGCAGTAAAGCATATCGAAGAAAATCTTGACCTTGCTTTTGCCCGAGCGCTCATGCACGGTTTTTACTGCCTGAGTCATTTTGCCGAGGCTCGCGTGTGAAATGATCCTGAAAATGTATCCCTTTGCCATTAATTACCACTCCTGTTAATACTCATATATTCTCGGAACGCGCTTTGAGATTCCGCAAACGATTTCATCAACGTTTCTGTCGAGCAGATCAGCCATCCACAGCACGCTCAGCTCGTCATCAAGCAGCGCCACAGCGTCGCCGCGCTTGACCTCATCAATATCCGTAACATCGACCATGAACTGATCCATGCAGACCCTTCCGATAATAGGCGCGGTCTTGCCGTTGATTTTTACCCTTCCTATGTTTGAAAGCTCACGGCTGTAGCCGTCGGCAAAGCCCACAGGAACAGTCGCTATCTTAGTCGGGCGTTTTGTTACAAATGTGCCGCCGTAGCCAACCTCGGTGCCCTCGGGAACCTCCTTGACCATTACAACATAGGTGTACCAGTGCATGACCTGACGGAAATCGGCTTCAGCCCAGATATCCTCATCAACGGGACAAAGCCCGAACAGGATATCGCCCGCGCGAACCGCGTCAAGGCGCGTTTCCGGGCGGAGCAGGATCGCAGGGCTGTTCGCCACGTGCTTGCATGGGATTTTGATTCCCGCGTCCTCAAGCCGCTCAAGCATTCTGATGTATTTTTCAAACTGAGCCTTTGCGCTTTCTCCGTCGGGCTCGTCTGCACGGGCAAAGTGCGTGAACGCTCCCGTGATCCTCAGATTTTCCAAGTCGTTTATGCGCCGGATCAGCTCCACCGAACGGTCGTCGCAGGCAAAACCAATGCGGCTCATGCCCGTATCGATTTTAATATGAACGGGACAGGTTATCCCGCTCCAGCGCGCCAGCATATTCAGCTTTTGCGCGGTGTCGTAGTTAAAAATAGCGGGAGTAAGGTTGTATTTTATGATGTTTTCAAGCTGACCGTCGCAGGTGTCGCCCAAAAGCAAAATAGGCTCCACACAGCCCGCCTCGCGAAGCGAAGCGCCTTCCTCCCAAACCGCAACGGCATACCGCTCAATTCCGCATTTTTTTAGAGTTGAATAAATACCCTTGTCGCCGTGACCGTAGCCGTCGCCTTGCAGCACCGCCATTATCTCAACACCGTCGCCGATTATCTCACGTATACGGCTGACGTTGTGCTCAAGTGCACTCAGGCTGACGACAGCCTCGGTTCTTTGCGCAAGCTTTCTCATTCCCGCACCTCTGATTTTTTCTTTATTTTCCTTATATACCGCATAGACCGCCTTGATTATAATATCACTTATTTCAAAGGCGGGCATGGGTGCAGCGTCAAGCTGATTTCCCCTTATATTTTGCAAAGTTATGACCCCGCCGTTGATAAACGTAAAATAACTATGGAAAATTTTTATAGGCGGGCATGGGTGCAGCGTCACGCTGATTTACCCATATATATTGCAAAGTTATGACCCCGCCGTTGATGAACACAAAATAACTATGGAAAGTTTTTATAGGCGGGCATGAGTGCAGCGTCACGCTGCCGAGAATGATTTTACCACAATTTTCACTTTTTTACAATGTTTAAAAAGCACAGGAAATGGAGCGTCAGAAATAATGTTTTATAAAAAAGGTTATAATTCTCAGCCGATCAGCAGAATTTATTTGTTATTCGCATGGTTTATTAAAGATTATAATGCGGAATTATCGCAGAATAAAAGACAGCTTTATCG
>JBGUPW010000264.1:0-9237 GCA_045130495.1 Ruminococcus sp.
TGCGGTTTTGTTGTACGCCTCCAAAATAAGCGCGAAGGTGTGCTGCGCAACGGCGTTGGTGGAATATGAGCCGGCGTTGCACACGGCAATCCCATGCCTGCGGCAGTATTCGATATCTATATTGTTGTATCCCGTAGCGAAAAGCCCGATATATTTCAGATTTTTCGCAAGCCTGAGCGTGTAGGAATCGAGCAGGGTCTTGTTGCAGATCACAATGTCGGCGTCGGAAATTCGCTCGGCGACCTCGTCGTAGGCGAGAAGCCCGAATTCCTCGACCTCGCCTATCTTTCTAAGCGGGTCGGCGGTGACAAGGTTGTCTGTTACGGTTTGAGAGTCGGTAAGTACGATTTTCATTTTCATCACTCCATGCTAATTTCAAGGCAACACCGCACAATTCGCTGCGGTATTTAATTATATAACATTTGCAAATAATAAATATTTATGATAAAATATCCGTGAGGTATGATATTATGAAAAAGAATTATTTATTTGATTTGGACGGCACACTGCTGCCGATGGATCTGCAAAAATTTATAGAGCTTTACTTAAACGCGTTCTGCAAAAGGTTTTCGCCGAGTCTCGGTATTGAGCCGAAAGCTTTGACAGACGGAATTTGGGCAGGCGCAAAGGCGATGACTTTAAACGACGGGCGCTGCCTGAACCGAGAGCTTTTCTGGGAAGCGATGAGCTCGGTCTGCGGCAGAGATATGCTCGTTTACGAGGAGCTTTTCGATGACTTTTACCGCACAGATTTCGTAGCGGCAAAAGACTCCGTTTGGGTCAACCCCTGCGCCGCAAAGTGCATTGAGCTTTTAAAGAACAGCGGAAACCGCCTTATTTTAGCGACAAACCCGATCTTCCCGAAATCGGCGACTTACACACGGCTGAGATGGGCGGGCTTGGAGCCGGAGGATTTTTCGCGCATCACGGTTTACGACAACAGCAAGTTCAGCAAGCCAAAAGCCGGCTATTACCGCGAGATCTGCGAGCAGTGCGGCATCTCTCCCGAAAACAGCATAATGGTAGGCAACGACGTTGACGAGGATATGTGCGCCGCCGATCAGGGCTTCGACGTATTTTTGGTGACCGACTGCCTTATCAACCGAGATAAAAAGGACATTTCGGACATTAAAAGCGGAACCTTAGAGGATTTTTACGGTTGGATCAAAAGAAACGGCGAGTCATATTGACCGACGGAGCGGATCGAATCACCGCTGAAACAAGATCAATGACCACAGGCGGGCTGAGTTTTTCGATCAGCCCGCCTTTCGTCAAATAATTTCGTCAAATAGTATTATTTAAAAAGTTTAATTAACAGCGCGTCATAACGCGGGAATAGCGGTGAAGTTTTTGTCAAACGTTAGTTGCGCGGATTGGGTCGATCGTCACGCTCGCGGCTCAGCCGACTTAGACCGTCAGCATTAAGAAGCTTTGGGGCTGAAGCTTGACCTTGCCGTTTTCAACTACCGCGTCGCCGAGCTTGTAAACCACATCTCCCTCGAAGTCGGTTCTGATTTCGGCTTCCTTGCCGAGGGGATTGAAGAACATCATCAGGTTGCCTCTGCGGTAGGCGAACGGGATCTTGTCGTCCTCGTAAATAAATTCAAGCTCGCCGTTGCCGTGCAGATCATCGTATTTGTGGCGCAGCGCGATAAGGTCGGTGACTACGCGGTAAATGCTGTCGGGGTCGTCCTTCTGATTCTCGACCGTGGGAGCATCGTCGCTCAGGTCAACGGGAAGATACGGGTGATCGCTCTCGGAGAAGCCGAGGTTCTTGCCCTCGCACCACTGCATGGGCGTGCGTGAGCCCGTGCGCGAGAATCCGCCCTCTTTGCTTATCAGGTCAGCCTGATAGCGCATTCCGATCTCGTCGCCGTAATAGAGGAAAGGAACGCCCGGCATTGTGAAGATGAACGCGTTCACAAGCTTGATAGCCTGCTTGTCCAAAAACGCCGTGACTCTCGGCATATCGTGGTTGTTTGTCATAAAACTGATGTAGCCCAAGTCCTTTGTGCGGTTGTAGGCAGGCAGATATTCCTCGGCAAAGCCCTTTAAATCGCCCAAGCCGTTCTTGTTGAACACCGCCAGATCGCCCCACTCGCCGAATCTGAACAGCCTGCTGTAGCCGTTTCCGTAGTGGTCAAGGTAGAAATCCATGTGGAAGCCGCCGTTTGTTATCGCGCGGTCGGGATTGCACCATTCGGAAACCATAGCCGCCTCGGGATATTCCGCGTCGAGCATTTCTCTGACGCCGCGCCAGATTTTCGCCGTGGCTATTTTTTCATCGTCATTTTTAACGAGCGAGTCCGCCATGTCAACGCGGAAACCGTCGGCTCCCTTGTCGAGCCAGAAGCGCATCACAGCCTTGATAGCCTCGGCGGTGCGCAGGCAGTCGGGATGGTCGGGCGGAAGCTGCCATTCGGGATGCGTTATCTCGTAAAAGCCGTAGTTGAGCGCAGGCTGAGAGCTGAAATAATTCACCATGTAGTTGCCGTTTCTCTCGCAGACGCCGCACATCATGCGGTACTCGGGCGGAGCGTCCCAGACGCTTTTTGTAAAGATATAGCGGTTGGAAAGGTCGCTTTCACGGGCGCGCCTTGCCGCCTTGAACCACGGGTGAGTGTCGGAGGTGTGACCCGGCACCAGGTCGAGCAGGATCTTCATATTTTTGCGGTGAGCCGCCTCAAACAGGCGCACCAAATCATCATTTGTGCCGTAGCGCGGAGCCACGGTGTAGTAGTCACGCACGTCATAGCCCGCGTCCATAAAAGGAGAATCATACACGGGATTCAGCCATATCGCGTTGCAGCCGAGTCCCTTTACATAATCGAGCTTTTGAATTATACCGTTGATATCGCCGATTCCGTCGCCGTTTGAATCATAAAAGCTTTGCGGATATATTTCATAGAATACCGCGTCGTTGAGCCACTTTGGCATAAGAATGCACCCCTTTTGTAAATATTTTGATCATCGGATATTCAGGGCTTTTCCTGAATATAGCACAAAATAAGTATAACATCTTCATTAAATTTTGGCAATATCATTTCCAATAAAAATCGCTTGCATTTTTCTTTTTCGTCGCATATTATGGAAGTATATATGACAGACAAAAGAGGTGTGCGGCTTGAAAATAAACAGGCTTGACGAGAAACGCGTGTTGGTGGTTCTGGGCGGCAGCGATATGCGGGATTTCGCGCTTGATTTCGGCGTTATGAGTATGTCCGACGAGCACTCACGCAAAATCCTGCTTCGCCTTACGCGGCTTGCCTGCCTGCGCTCGGGCATTGACACGCGCGGAAAGCGGCTCAACGTAGAGGCTATAATGCTCGGCGAGGGCTGTTACCTGTTAGTGACCGTCAAAAGCAAGCCGCGCAAATACCGATTAAAGCGCGGCGGAGCGCTGTGCTACGAATTTGACGGAAGCGGTGCTCTGCTTGACGCGGCAGAGGCTGCATACAGACGCGGCTTCGGCTGCGCAAAAAACTCCGCCTTTGAATGGGACGGAAAATATTATCTTATTTTCGACTACCCCGCTTTGCCGAGAGCGCTCTCGGGTATTCTCTCCGAGTTCGGCGAAAAACGCGGCGGCGCTCTGCTGTGCGCCCGTGTGCGTGAAAGAGGAAAAGTGCTCTGTGCTCGCTCGGCTCTCACGGCAATAGGCTCGCTTATGGTTTAATAAAGGCAACACCGCACGTTTCTCGGTGCACGCCTTGCCGAATTTTTTGGACAGTCCGGCGGAACAAGATTCAAGCAAGGCGCGCACCGTAATTATGCGGTATTGCTTTAATAGACAATTTACTGAAAATGACTATCTATATTTGTGAGATATCGTAAATAAACACTTTGATTCCGTGAAATTTTGTGGTATAATTAAAAGAAAAACAATTCTCCGAGGAGGTTTAATCAAATGAAAAAAGCTATACTCAACTTTGCTTTGTCAAATGCAACTAAAGTATTTCGTATGAAAAAATCAACCAAAATCGCTCTCGGCGTAACCGCTGTGGCTACGGCGGCTGTCGCGAGCGCGGTAGCCGCCAAGGCGGCTCAGGCTAAAAAGCAGGAGCGCAGCATAAAAAGTCTTTTGGTTGAGGACACCATGAAAAAGCTGCCCTTCTGCTGCGCGGAACAGGTGAGCTATGAAAAAGCTTTGGAACAAAGCAGCCTTCCGTATTGGCTTCCCTTTTTTGCGAGAAGGCTCGGCTTTACAGAGTACGACGATTTTGACGACACCTTTGTGCTGAATCCCGAAGAGGTGTACTCCGACTTTGTTATCTTCTACATTCACGGATACAACTTCCGGTCGAATCCGTCAAGGCTCCATTTCAAGTTCTGCAAAAAGCTCGCTGACACTCTCGGCGCAAAGCTGATTCTTCCCGTTTATCCGAAGGCTCCCGCTCACCATGTCGCCGACGTACATACAATGCTCATTGACCGTTATCAGTACATGATAAACAACAAAGAAATTGATCCGCAGAACATTATTTTTGCGGGCGACGCAGCGGGCGGCGGCATTGCGCTTTCGCTTTTGCAGAGAATCAAATATCAGGCGCTTCCCATGCCGAAACAGGCTATCCTGCTCTCTCCGTGGCTCGACATAACCAACACCAACCCCGAAATGGAAGAGCTGCAAAAATCCGATCCGCTTCTTAAAATTGAAACCTTGGCTTTTCAGGGCAAGGAATACGCAGGCGATGTTAATTTGGACAGCCCTGCGGTCAGCCCGATCTACGGCGACTTGAAGGGGCTTCCGCCTATAAGCGTGTTCAGCGGCACTCACGATATTCTCAGTGCAGACGCGGTTAAGCTCGAAAATATTGCCGAGGACGGAAAGCTCGACATAAACGTTTATCTGTTTGTAAATCAGGTGCACTTCTTCATGGGTCTGCCGATTCCCGAGGCGAGAGAGGTTCTTGAAATCATCGCCGAGGAAGTTTTCGGCACGCCTGATGAAAACTGCGAATATATCGAGGGCGACGGCGAGGATCTGCCCGATTCTGAGGAACCTGCCGACAACGGAGCCGAGGAAGCTCCCGACAGCAAGGAAGCTCCCGACGGCAAGGAAGCTCCCGACGGCGAAGAATAATACAGCAGATGAAGAATAATAAAGCAGATTATTATTAATAATCAAACGGCACATCGGCTCACGACCGCAACAACTGCGGCGCGCCGATGTGCGCTTTGGCTTGCGCTTTTCGGTTATTTCAGGACACTTTTCGATTTATTTCAGTAAACTTTTATACTGTCTTCAAATAAACCCTTTTAACATCTGTTTTAAATCGTGTTAATTGAATTAATTGAAAATAATATTATACTGATCCCGCCATAAAATGGTATTATACTAATCCCGCCATCCCGCCGTTTACGCGCTGTTCTTCTCAAAGGCGGACAGGAGCGCCTGACAGCGCTGATTAGGAGGATAATATGAATGCATTGATCATTGTCAACCCCACCGCTGGCAAGGCAGATAACAAATCCACTGTTGAGGTTATCCGCAGGGCTTTGCGGCTCCGCGGTTACAAATGCGACGCGGCATATACTCACTGCGCAAACGACGCGGAAAACATAGCCCGCCTCCGCGCCGGAAACTACGATTTGGTGATTTGTCTCGGCGGCGACGGGACGCTTAACGAAACAATAAACGGACTAAACGGCTTGAAAAGCTGTCCGCCGATAGCGTATCTGCCTGCGGGCACCACAAACGATTTTGCCAAATCTCTCGGGCTGTCTACAGATGTAAACCGCACCCTGAACGCTATATTCAACGGCAATAAGCAAAAGCTCGACATCGGAAAAATGAACGGTCGCTGCTTTATTTATGTTGCTTCCTTCGGTTTTTTATCCGAAAGCTCCTATCTCACTCCCACGTGGCTGAAAAACCGTATCGGCAGAGCGGCGTATATCCTTGAAGGCACCCGTGAGATACCCTTTACAAAGGCTTATCACATGAAGGTCTTTGACGACGGGAAAAAGGTGTGCGAGGGAGATTATGTTTTCGGCGCGGTAAGCAATTCCACCTGTATCGGAGGAATGCTCCATTACGGCGGAAGCGACGTGGATTTGGCGGACGGGCTGCATGAGGTCATACTCGTTGAAAAGCCTACGAGCCTGAGCAGAATGATAAACATTTTCAGAGCCTTGAAAAACAAGCGCTTCGACTACGAGGGAATAACGCTTTTTCACACAAGGCACGTGAGATTTGAGTGCGACAAAGGGATCAGCTGGTCGCTCGACGGCGAAAAGCGCGACCCGGGCAAAACCGTCGAGATCGAAAATATACACTTAGCGATAGATTTTGTTCTTCCCGAAAGAGAAAAGAAAAAAAGGATATATCATAAAGGCAATACCGCTTAATTACGGTGTGCGCCGCGAATTGTGCGGCGTTGCCTAAACATAAAAAGGACTGATAATATGTCATTGAACGCTGTTCCGTCAGGTGAACGGATACACATCGGATTTTTCGGCAGACGCAACGCGGGAAAATCGAGCATTGTTAACGCCTTTACAAACCAACCGCTTTCGGTGGTGTCCGACGTAAAGGGAACTACGACCGACCCCGTAAGCAAGGCTATGGAGCTGCTGCCTCTCGGTCCCGTAATGATAATCGACACCCCGGGCTTTGACGACGAGGGAGCCTTGGGCGAGGAGCGCGTGCGCCGCACAAAGCAGGTGCTGAACCGCGTGGACATCGCGGTGCTCGTGGTGGACGGCACGGCGGGCAAAACCGCCGCAGACCTGGAGCTGCTTGAAATTTTCAGGCAAAAAAATATCCCCTTTATAATCGCTTATAACAAGTGCGATTTGGCAGGAGAAACGGGCTTTGACGACGGGATAGCCGTAAGCGCTCTTAAAAAAACAAATATCGAGCTGCTAAAGGAAACCGTTGCGCGTATGTCCAAAAGCGACGCGGAGGAAAAGCACCTTTGCGGAGACCTCGTTGAGCGCGGAGATGTTGTCGTGCTGGTAGTGCCAATCGACAAGGCAGCGCCCAAGGGCAGGCTTATCCTCCCCCAGCAGCAGACGATACGCGATCTGCTCGACAACGGCGCCGTGCCTGTCGTGTGCCGCGACGCGGAGCTTGCACTCACGCTTGAAAAATTGGGCGCTCCGCCAAAGCTCGTTATTACGGACAGTCAGGCTTTCGGCATGGTGAAGGAAATCGTTCCCGAAACCGTTCCGCTGACCTCGTTTTCGATTCTTATGGCGCGATATAAGGGCTTTTTAAAAACCGCTGTGCTCGGCGCTGCGGCTATTGAAAACCTCAAAAACGGCAGCCGCGTTTTGATCGCCGAGGGCTGCACACACCACCGCCAGTGCGACGACATAGGAACAGTTAAGCTTCCGAGAATGCTCAGAAAGCACACGGGCAAAGAAATAGAAATAGAAACCTGCTCGGGCAAGGGCTTCCCCGAGGATCTGTCACCGTTTGATTTAGTGATCCACTGCGGCGGGTGTATGCTCAACGAGCGCGAGGTTACATACCGCCGCAAGTTTGCTGAGGACAGCGGCGTGCCTTTCACAAACTACGGCACCGCATTAGCGTATATGCAGGGTATTTTAAAGCGCACGCTTGAAATTTTGCCCGACTTGGCAAGGCTGGTTTAATTTTGCAAGGTCGGTTTAATAAAATAATCATCTAAAAAAACAACCGTGTAACTCGAAAGAGCTGTACGGTTGTTTTTTACAATAATATTATTATAATTTGAACATAATATAAAGGTATCTTTGTGCGTGTAGGGACAGGGCTTGCCTGTCCTTGGGCGTTGAATCAAACGCTTATTTTTCTATCAACAATCGAACGCTGAATAAACCATGATGTTCAAGATGTTCATATGGTTCCCAAGAACATTATATAATATGAACTTATTGGGAAAAATGGCTTACCTATGCGGTTTTTTCAAAAGGTTCACCTTGATTGCAATATGAATCTATTGGAGAGAACGCGGTCAAAGAATTCTTTTTTCAGCGTCAATATGTTCATATTATCCCTCAATAGGTTCACATTATTTAGGGGTGAACCTATTGAAAAAACCTACTGTTTAAGCCATTTTTTTCAAGATGTTCATATTGTCACGTGCCTTATGGAGCATATGAACATCTTGGTAAAATAACCTGTTTTCAGACGGGCACACATGGGTGCGCCCCTACGATTATATTTGAAACGTTTCCCGAAAAATTGCGTGTAAACGCGTGAACAAAACATTTGCAAAAATCAATGGTATGAGGCGCGGATTGCCTGTCGGCTCAGCCGACCGCGGATTGGGTGCAGCTTCAAGCTGCCGGCTCAACCGACAGGAATGAATTGTCCTTCGGACATGAATCGGTTTCACCATGAATAACCGCCGAGCGGCATGAATTGAGCGCTTTTGCGCTCATTATTTCACAAAACTGTGACAGCCGCTCAGATCAAGAACCTTTATACAATGCACGGTGCACGCCTCGGCGCAGGCTCCGCAGTCGGTACACTTTTCATAATCCATGACAGCCACGTTGTTTACGACCTTTATCGCACCGTTGGGGCAGGTCTTTTCGCATTTATGACAGCCGATACAGCCGTTTGTGCAGACCTTGCGGGTGACGGCTCCCTTGTCGTGGTTGCTGCACAAAACAACCGTCTTTTTTGTGTCGGGAACAAGCGAGATCAGGTGATTCGGGCAGGTTTTCGCGCAAAGTCCGCAGCCTACGCAGTCACAGGTGCGGATCTCAGCCACGCCGTCCTTAATATAAATCGCGTTCTGCGGACAGACTTTGGCACAGTCGCCCAAGCCGAGACAGCCGTATGAACAGCTTCCCTTTCCGCCGTACATAAGCTTTGCAGCCTTGCAGCTCTCTATTCCGCTGTATATCACCTTGTCCTGTGTGTGGGCGCAGTCGCCCGAGCAATGCACAACGGCGACCTGCTCGACTACGTCCTCAAACTCCACGCCCAACACCTCGCTGAGCTGCTTCGCTACAGAATCAGCTCCGGGAATACAGAGGTTGGCAGGGACGTTCGGATCTTCGCACAATGCCTTTGCGTAGCCGTCGCAGCCGGCATAACCGCAGGCTCCGCAGTTCGCTCCGGGCAGGCAGTCGCGCACGGCGGGAAAACGTTTGTCCTCCTTGACAGCCATCAGCTTTGAGGCGACGACCAGCACGGCGGCGCAGATTATACCGATAATCACAACGGGGATCACCGCGATAAGAATTTCATTCATTCAGCGCACCTCCGTCAAGCGGGAAACATATTTTCAACCACGC
>JBGUPW010000265.1:0-3682 GCA_045130495.1 Ruminococcus sp.
TACCCCACACAGAAATCATTATTACCGCATCAGCTCTGCGGCATATTTGGTTATAGTATACTTTATTATTTTGAACAATGCAATATAGTTCAAGAATTATGTTCCAAAAGCTTATATTATTACCATATATATCCATTATTCCGACCCGTCACAGATAACATTGAAAAACTGGCAAAAATTCTGCTTCGCTATGTTGGACTTGCACAATAGAATGGGTTGGAAATAGTACATATCGACGGAGGAAAATTGAAATATACTGAGTATCCGCAAGGGGTATAAAACAGGTTCGGTGCATTTCAATATGAACGCAAAGCAGAACGGAAAAATTATTACATCGTTTTGACCTGTAAAGCTACAACAGGCTCGGCGCATTTTGCACCGAGCCTGTTTTTTAGCTTCCGAAATATCTGCGGTCAATTTCTTGTCTTGTTTTTATCGTATCCCGCAAATCCTCACTGAATTCTTTTAAATCATCTACCGTAATTGCTCCTTCATACATCAAGTCAATAATATGCTGAAACATATGTGAACGGCTTATGTCTCTCGCAATCACGCCGGTACACTTCTTATCGTCCTTGATTCTTTTATCAAGTGCCCAAAACTTGTCCGATGCCTGCATGTCGCTACTGAGCAATTCAATATATTCCTTTGTCAGCCGCTCCATATATGCTTCCTGCCATTCGGGCAGCATTTTGCGGAACTGTTTCCAATCCTTTTCTTTTACCTGATACATAAAATCCTCCTGACTACCATTCTATCTCGTCCGGATACTGTATATCGGTTAATTCGATTTCATAATATGGTACACCGCATACTCTTGCAAATTCATAGACACCATCTTCCAATGCATCATAATCTGAGTTGTCAAACAGAATTTTCTCCGATATGGTAGCAAGATAGGTTTTTCTTTTCTCAGGCGCACGTTTAAGATACTTTACATTTTGAATATCTACCCACTGCGTACAAAAGTTGTTGTAATAACGCTTCATAAGCGTGTAGCTGTATCTGTCTTCCAATGCTCTGTGTATCTTCTTAAACCGCTTTTCGTCTATCGTGCGCTGCAAAGCGTTGATGATTAAGTTCCGGAAATAGCATACAAAAGCTATATCATCCGGCAAACGATCCAAGAGCTCGTCCTTTGTTTCGGGATGATAGAATAACCGTTCAGCGCCTTCCTGACGCAGATAGCATATGCTCCCTGAGGACAATCTTACAAATTCATCCAATACGCCATAGATAAACACCATCTCAGGCCACAGATATTCAAACGGAAACACTTCATCTCCGTACTCAATTTTTCCTCTGTTTCTGTCTCCCTGATAAGCATGACGGATATCATAGCATAAACCCAATACACGAATCCTGCACGCTTCAAATTCCGGATAGCTCTCTTCTTCACCGATAACATTTGTCAGCGCGTCATATAACGCGTTCAAATCCCAATAGGTTCCGCTGACCGTCACGCCTGCCAAATTTTCTGTTGTCTTTACCGATAGCATTATTTCATCTCCTATTCCGAACAAATAGCTACATTCTTACCACTGAACGCTGCGCCATACCTAAAGATCGTTGTTATGCCGTGCGTTTTCATTTCCGTATCATATTGCCTTTCATTGATTTGATTCAGCGCCTCCTGTGCCAAAGTATCCAATTGTTCTTTCGACAGATCTTTTTTCGATTTCAACTCAATCAAAACACCCGGTCTGCTGTTATTCTTCGGCATCAGTTGAATATCAAATCTTCCCTCTCCCGATTCCCTGTTAGATGTCACGTAGTATTGATCGTCAAATATTGCGCATATACCGAGAAACAGACCGTGAAAGAATAGTTCTCCGACGGTGTCAAAGCTGCTTGCAGACTGTAAAAGCAGCTTTCTTAATTGCTGCTGCAAGCGTTTTGAATCATTTGTATAAATTGCTTCCTGAATTTCAACTGCTGAAGACTGAGGAACAATAGCGTTAAGTTTTTGAAGTATTTCTTTATTATATACTGCTTTGATTTCTTTATTAGGCAGAGAAATATCGCATAGGAAATCACCGCTTGAAGAAATCTCCGCATTTTCCGCCTTCAAATAACCGGCTACTAACAAAAAACTGTAAATCGATGAAGGATTGATCTTTATTTGAGGATAAATGACGCCTGTATCAATTAATGCTCTAAATTTGTCGCCCTGCAACAGTTTTTCCAATCGTTCATAAATGCTTTCATCCGCACAGGCTATTACTTCCGAAATAATTTCATTACTTCCTGTCGACTGCCAGAACGCGCGCGGCTTACACCCGTTCTTAAAATAATTGATAACCGACCACGGATTAAAAATCTCTGTATCACCGAAGCGATACCCGTCATACCATTCGCATAACTCCGTCATTTTATCTTTTGCGGAGTAATACAAAGCCATCTGCTCAACATCAGATTTTGTAAAACCAAAATACTGACTGTAGCTTTCATCAAGAATAGAATTGACAACTAAATTATTAAGTCCGCTGAAAATACTCTCCTTTGCCACACGAAGAATACCAGTTAAAAAGCCAAAAGCTAACGCGGGATTATCTTTTAATCCACCCGAAAATAGGTTTCGCATAAAATCAACGACTTCATCATAAAAGCCTTTGGAATGTCCCTGCTGGATTGGAATGTCATATTCGTCAATAATAATAATCGCTTTTTGCCCGTAATGCCGATACAGCATTCTCGACAGAACATCAAATGCACCGGAGAGCGAAACAATATCTGCCTCTCGCTCGGCAATCTTCCGATATTGCTTTTTATCCATTTCACTGCATTTATCTGAATTTGCCAATTCAAAATGACATTCAAATTCTGTACCGATCACTGTTTTTAGCATTTCAAAAGTCAGATCCCACGAATCAAATTTGATATCCTTAAAGGAAACAAAAATCACAGGATACTTGCCCTGATAGCTCCGATAGCGTTCTCCGCAATTCCATATAGCTTTATCCTGAAAATAAACAGAAGTATCTTCATCACTATGCTCAAAAAATGTTTTTAGCATATCCATGTTCAATGTCTTACCGAAACGCCTCGGACGCGTGAATAACGATACCATAGGACGTTCATCCAAAAAGTCCTTGATCATCATAGTTTTATCGATATAATAGTATTGTGTCGACGCCACGCGATATTCGGAAACACCAACCGGCAAAGGGAGCTTTTCTTGCTTTAGCTTGTTTGGCTGTTTTTTATATCTGTTGTCCGCAGGCTTTGGCGTGTCAACAGGAATCAGCCACGATTTACCATCCTTAACCGCACCGGGAATTTTCCCTTCGCGACAGAGCTTTGTGATTCTGCTGTCAAAAATATTCCATCGCTCCGATGCTTGTTTTACTGTCATCATTTCAGCCATACAATTACTCCTTAGTTTAGATTAAGATTATTATACCCCATCATTCAGAATAATACAAGCGCTTTTCGAAATAATATAAAATATTTTCAGAATAATATTTTAATATTCAGAACAATAAACCCAATATCAGATTAATAGATTCTATTATTCAACATAAATCAGCTCTATTGGTTTACTTTGAATTTCCATATATATCCATAATTCTGACCCGTCACAGATAACATTGAAAAAATGGCAAAAATACAGCTTTGCTATGTTGGATTTAGCCAAAAGGATGGGATGGGATTAGTACATATTGACGGAAGATTTTGGAAT
>JBGUPW010000266.1:0-8014 GCA_045130495.1 Ruminococcus sp.
GAGGAATATTATCAATTGCAGAAAGAAGGCAAATTACTACCAGAGAAGGGATGAAGGTAAGTCTGTATATAGTGGTTACAAGTAAAGGTTATTGGATAGATAGACGATACAACCGATAAGCGACAACGCTCGTTTGAAGCGTTGTCTTGTTTTGGGAGGTGATGCAGCTTCGTTTGATTTCAACTTTTGATTTAGACTAAAATGCATTATATCCCACGCAAATGCGATTTTTTTGAAGATTTAGTTGCATACGTGAAAAAAATGTTGTACATTTGCAAGCTGAAACGAAAATGACATGACTAATAACGCGGACATATTTTCGATAGAGACCACCTTATCGGCGTTTTTTGATTGCATCACTAAGAGCAATCAAACAGGAACAGGATATCCTTTCCTGCAAGCTATGACGTCTATTTTTCATGGTCAAACAGCCCCATTAGTCATCCCATTTGCTCTGGATGACGACTCAACGGCAAAGGTGATCGACCAGTTAAAAGAACATCTTTTGCCATATTGCCTAGACACGCTAAAGGCACTCAACATGCCGCTGACATACTTGTTGGACGAGTTGATCTGCAACATTCAGCAGCACGCGCAAGCGGACAAAGGCTATGCGTATCTCATGTACAACAAGGCTGCCAAGACGATAGAAATCCTGATTGCTGATTTTGGTATCACGATTTATGGTAGTTACGTGGCTGCGCAGAAACACCTTGACAAATTGGGTGACAGCGATGCTGAGGCTCTTAATCTCGCGCAAAACGGCTATTCTGTCAAGAACTTGCCGGACACGGAAAATCGCGGCTACGGCATCTCGTCGAACATGAAGATGGTGGTGGAAGGTTTGCATGGTGAGTTTGCAGTACTTTCCGGGAACGCGCTGATGTTGCAAGTACCGAACAAACGTGCTATCCTCGCCCTGCCTCCGGAGATTGATTTCAAAGGCACAATGATCATGGTTCGTATCCCGGCACATGTGCCTGATGGTTTTAACATTTATAATTATATGAGTTAATATGAAGCAGATTATCAATATACGAGAGCAATATGGTGCACAGTTACACACGCGCCAGATGATGGAGCGTTTAGCCGCTTCTCTAGAGCCAACCAACGAATATTTGTTGGATATGAGTGGTGTGGCGCAGATTTCCCGTTCAGCGGCAGACGAACTTTACAACCTCACGCATAGCGATATGCATGTGGATGTGATCAATTTGGAGCCGTTTGTAGAGAAAATGCTCTCTGCTGTTACCAAAGGCCGTTTCCTGCCGCGTCAACATTCGGCAGGAGATATGCCTATTATCCATTGTGCTACTATTGGCAGCGTTCAGCGCCAGTTGATGACAAAATAAACATACCGCCCTCACTCTGAGGCGTAAAATAGGGAGCGTCAGATTTGAGACGGTAAATGGGATCGCAGAGGCACAATCGAAAGGTTGTGTCTTTTTTTGTTCAAATTAGCGTGTTTCTCCTGAAAATTTGAAAAAAGATTTGCATACGTGAAAAAAAAGTTGTACCTTTGCAGGCGAATTTTATAAAATATCCGAAGTTGTACTTCCGATTTTAAAGAAATATTGAAGTTATGGTTGCACGTTTGTATCAATTAAATGACGAATTAGACGGTAGTGTATTCTTGTTTGGAGCACGTCAGACCGGCAAGAGTACATTTTTAGAGGCACAGTTTCCTGATGCCGTATACATCGACTTGTTAGATGCCAAGTTACGTCGGCGTTTTCGGGCAAAACCGGAATTGCTGTATGAGATGTTGCAAGACAAGCAGGAGGGCTCTATCGTAGTGATAGACGAAATACCGTTTGTGCCGGAATTGTTGAACGAGGTGCACCGTCTCATCCAGAAGAAAGGATTGCGATTCGTGCTTTGCGGTAGTAGTGCGCGTAAACTCAAACGCAAAGGTCATGACACCTTGGGTGGTCGAGCCTTGCCGTGCTATTTCTATCCTTTCGTGAGTGCGGAGATAGCGGACTTGAATCTGGACAAAGCCTTGCTATGCGGTATGCTACCGCCACATTACTTAGCTAAGAAACCTGAACGTTTGTTAGACGCATATATTGATGTGTACCTGCGCGAGGAAATCAAAGAAGAGTCGTTGGTGCGTAACTTAGATGCCTTTGAACGTTTTATGGAAGTAGCTGCTATCTGTGACGGAGATATCGTAAATTATGAAAATATCGCCAATGATTGCCAGGTTAGTGCCAAGACGGTGAAAGAATATTTCGGCATTCTGTCCGATACGCTGATTGGTTATACTATTCCTGCTTATACAAAGGTTGTGAAACGCAAAGTGGTACAAGCTCCTAAGTTCTACTACTTCGATGTGGGTGTGTATAACCATCTGCTGAATCGTACTTCATTGGCTCCGGGTACATCAGAATACGGACATTGCTTTGAGCATTTCGTGATACAGGAACTGATGGCGTATATAGGCTATACGCATAATCGGAAGAAACTGAGTTATTGGCACACCTATAATGGAAAAGAAGTAGATGCCGTTATTGGAGACGCGGAAATAGGCATTGAGATTAAATCGACCGAAGAGGTACAAAGTAAGCATATGAGCAATTTTAAGGAGTACAGCGAAGAGTTCCCGAATAGCCGCTGTATCGTAGTTTCTCGTGATCCGATCACGCGCCGCGTAGGGAACGTAGAAGTAATCTATCTCTTTGACTTCCTCCATATGCTCTGGAACGGCGAACTATTCTAATTTAGCAACTTCGTTGGCTATCAACTTTTGATTTAGACTAAAATGCATTATTTCCCACGCAAACGCGATTTTTTTGAAGATTTAGTTGCATACGTAAAAAAAATGTTGTACATTTGCAAGCTGAATAGTGTAAATACATACAACCTATGTTCTTTCAGAATACAATCATTAAGAAATACACCGCCTTGCTCAACGAGGAGCAATTGCATGCGGCGTGGCAGCAGTACAAGAGTTATTTCCTGAATCCTGCTATTCAGGACAATATCCGTGCCTCCAAAGAAGAGCAGTTCCAAGAGGGCTTTCTGCGCGAGTTGTTCGTCAAGGTCTTCGGTTACACGCTCAACCCCACGCCCGATTACAACCTCATCACTGAGCAGAAGAACGAAACCGATGCCAAGAAAGCGGACGGCGCCATTCTGAAGGATGGCAAAGTCATCGGCGTCATCGAACTGAAAGACCATAAAACCACCGACCTCAGCCATGTAGAGCGGCAAGCCTTCGGTTACAAGAGCCAGCATCGCGACACCCGCTACGTGGTTATCTCCAATTTTGAAAAACTGCGTTTCTATATCGACAACGCCGTCGAGCATATCGAATGGAACCTGTTCTCGTTGAGCGAAGCGGATTTCAAACAACTGTATTTCTGCTTGTCATGGGGCACGTTAAGCCAAGACCTGCCGCTGCGGGCCAAAACGGAAAGCGTCAGCAGCGAAGACCAAATCACGCAGCAGTTGTACAAGGACTATTCGGCCTTCAAGCGCGAAATCTTTGCCGACATCGTCGCCCATAACACCGACGAGAACACACCCAAAGAGCAAATCCTTCTCCTTTTCAAAAAGACCCAGAAACTGCTCGACCGACTGCTGTTTATCTTCTTTGCCGAAGACTGCGGACTGTTGCCGCCCAACTCGATGATTATGATTTTGGATGACTGGCAGCGTTTGAAAGAAATGGACGAATATCGGCCACTATACAGCCGTATAAAGAAGTATTTCGGCTATTTGGACACCGGTTTTCAGGGCAAGAAATACGAAATCTTTGCTTACAACGGCGGACTATTCAAACCCGACGAGGTATTGGACGGCCTGAAGATTACCGATGATTTGCTGGCACGCTTCACCCGCCAACTATCGGAATATGACTACGCCAGTGAGGTGGATGTGAATATCCTGGGGCATATCTTTGAAAACAGCCTCAACGAGATAGAGGAAGTCACCGCGCAAATCAATGCCGGAGAAACAGCTCCGTCCGTCAGCAAGCGCAAGCGCGATGGCGTGTTCTATACGCCGCAATATATCACCAAGTATATCGTCGAAAACACCGTCGGACGCTTGTGCGCCGAGAAAAAAGCGGAAATGGGTATCGACGAAGCCGAGTATTTTGCGGACAAGAACCGACAAATGGCGACCAAGAAAAGGCTGCTTGATAACTTGGCGCGCTATCGGGAATGGCTGTTGGGCATTACCATTTGCGACCCCGCCTGCGGTAGTGGTGCCTTCCTCAATGCCGCCTTGCAGTTCCTCATCGCAGAGCACAAACTTATTGACGAAATGGAAGTCAAGGTAACCGGCTCGGCTATTGAGTTCCCCGGCGTGGAAAACAGCATTCTGGAGAACAACCTTTACGGCGTGGATATCAACGAAGAGAGCGTAGAAATCGCCAAGTTGGCGTTATGGCTCCGCACGGCGAAACCGCACCGCAAACTGAATTCGCTGAATAATAATATCAAGTGCGGTAACTCACTTATCAGCGACCCCGAAATAGCCGGCGAAAAAGCTTTCAACTGGCAAGCCGAATTCCCGCAAGTCTTTGCCAAAGGTGGCTTTGATGTGGTGATTGGTAATCCGCCGTATGTGTTTGCAAGAGAAAAAGTAAGCGAATCTGAAAAGAATTATTATTCCCAATATTATTCTTCTGCTAAGTATCAGGTAAATACATATATTTTATTCATGGAACAATCTGTTAGGCTCACAAAACAAAGTGGTTTAATAGGTTTAATTGTTCCTAATTCATGGCTTATGACTTATTCTGGAGAAGCATTGCGTAAATTGTTCTTGGATAATGTCATAGTTAATGGCATAGTAAATCTTTTTGGTAAATCATTCGAAGATGCGAGCGTTGAAACGGTTATTGCTATATTGACGAATAAAATTGCAGATGAAGAGCACCTTATAAATGTTTTGAAAACAGATGAGCATAGTACTGGATTTGAATTTCTGCATCAAAAGAAACAAAGTGAGTTCAAAGCAAATAAGGGCTATGAATTTGTAGTGTTCAAGGACGATAATAGTGAAGCCATAATTTCAAAAATAACTAATGGTAGTATTATTTTAGATGAAGCAGCTTCAGTAAAAGCAGGGTTACAAGCTTACGAGAAAGGAAAGGGAAATCCTAAGCAAACAGAAGCAGACGTAAAAGCTCGTCCATATGATTATTCGTACCAATATAATGAGGATACATATAAATATTTAGACGGAGGAGATGTATTAAGGTATGGATTAAAATGGTCTGGGCAATGGCTTTGGTATGGACAACACTTAGCTGCTCCAAGAACTTTTAATTTGTTTAGTGACGAAAAAATTATCATTCGCGAAATAACAGGAGTTTTCCCGCATTGCTTAAATGCCGCATATACAAAAGAGACTTATTTATATAATCGAAGTAACATCGCAGTAGTAAAACGTGAAGGCAAGGATTTTTCTTTGTTATATTTGCTGGCTATATTGAATAGCACTTTGATTTCTTTTTACTTCAAAAGGAATACTGCAAAAGCAGAGAGAAAATTATTCCCGAAGATTATACTAAATGACTTACGTTTGTTCCCAATAAAAGATATTCCCCTTACCGACCAACAGCCATTTATTGAATTGGCGGATACGATGCTTGCGCTGAATAAGGATTTGCAGGAAAAGCGCGCGCGGTTCTTGCGTCGCTTGCAAGATAATATGCCGGAAATCAAGATTAACGGAACTTTGGAGACTTTCGACACCCTCGATTTCGCGGGCTTTGTTGCCGAACTTAAAAAGCAAAAAATCAAACTTTCCCTTGTGCAGCAAGACGAGTGGGAGGACTATTTCAACGACTACAAAGCCGCCTGCAACGAATTTTCCGCCAAGATTGCTGCCACCGACAAAGAAATAGACACGCGAGTTTATGCGCTCTATGGTCTCACAGACGAAGAAATCAAAATCGTAGAAGGGTAACGATGCTGCCGTCATGGCTGCCTATGGCTTTGACATCAAAATGACTGAATCCGATTGTGTCGCAAAATTATTCAAACTTTACCAAGATTTGACGAAATAATTAATATGACAGACGACGAAAAATACTACGACATCCCATGGGACGACGATAATGTCCCATATGTTACTATCAAACAAATGCAGGAACTCCGACCCGACACAAAGCTTCATGTGGATGGACAAACGGGCTTGTGTTATACTGATTTTTTTTCCAAGGGTTCTCGTGATTTACTCAACGCACATCTCTTGGTTGAGTTGCTTATGGAGGATCCCGACAAAGTCGATTGGGCAAAGGTAACTTACGGATTCGATAAACGCATCATTGAATACTTAGAGCATATTTTTCAGCATCCCTTGGTTTGGGTGAATGAACTTCCGGACGAACTGCAAAAAGATATTGTGGTAGTTGGAAAAATAGCACAAGAGAAATCTTCATATGAGCGCGATTGTTGCATGCCATATGATAAATTTTTCTTTAATATGTTTTATCATGATAGATTACTTTGGTTTGCAGACAATTTGCCTACCGGAAAGGATTTTGGAGATTTTGGCATTTATTACAACGACTTCATTTTGTGGAATTATTTAATTGAAGGAATAGGCACATTTCGCCTGCAAGAAAATGAACATTTGGATGTTTATAATATAAGTGATTTTATTTGGAACATCAATTATATAGCCGAACAAAGAGGAGGGGTTAAAGCGGCTGAAATCATCCGCAAATTCCGCGATGACTGGCAGGATATTGTCGCTCAGAAACTCTTTTATACTCAGAGACTGTCTGACCAACAAAAAGAATCCTTCCGGCTCGCTTTGTTTGAAGGAATGGAACGCAACTTGCGCAAATGGGAAGCCGAATCCGACCAACAGACGCCGCAACAAAAGCCGACTTCTTTTCCGCTTCTAACTGACCAATGCCGTGCAGAAAATAAAACTCAATTGGTCGAAGCAGAACTCCGCGCTGCGTGTCAAGGTACGGCGGTCGGACTTTGGAAAACTATCCGCACGAACGAGGCGCTGGGCTATCTGTTCGCAGACCGATTATCAACTGCCAAAGTATATCGTGCCTTCACAGATTATTTCGGAGCGTTACCTTATACCGAACGCAATTTCAGAGACGCAAGGGATAGGGCGTAGTCACTTCCGAAAATTTCCGCAACGTATTTCCGAAAATTAGTTTTTTGCGGCAATTTATTTCCGTTTATTTCCATAATGCAGTCACTTTTTGGGTGGCTGCTTTTTTTATTGTAATTTTGCAGCGGATTTCAGAAAGGAAGTCCGCAATAACTTATTTACGAACCCGCGAAAGTTAAGTGTGACTCGCACGTGCAATGAGTGGCCACTCACAGACGAGACCGACGCACAAAACTTTCAAAACAATGGAAAACAAAATCAATTATGAAGTCATTGACCGTTTCTTTGCCGCTCAGATGAGCGCTAACGAGTGTGAAGCAACCCTCGCCGCTCTGCGTCCGCAGGTAGAAGAGGCTGTAGAGGCCCTAATCCGTGAACAGGGCATGCCGCGTAACTTTACCGGCACCATCCCCTACAACGGTTTTAAAATCGTTGTACGGCGTCCTAAATCGTACACCTGGGAACAGAACAACCAGCTCGATGATGCCAACCTCGACTACTACAAGAAGCAGCACGAGATGTACGTGCAACTGAGCGATGATCTCAAGGAACTCCGCCGCGACATGAAACGCACCGGCGAGAAGCTGGAGAAGGACCATCCCAACTCAGATTCTATCAAGTACGGACTGACAATCTCTGTCAGCAAGTTGAGTGTTGAGAGTTGAGAGTTGAGTGCAGTTGAGAGTTGAGAGTTTTTAGTTCTCGCCGCTTTTGCGACGAGCAGGCAACGAAATAGTTATTGCGACGAACAGGCAACGAAATAATATAACGCTTGCTGAGAGCGCGAGAGAACCGAAATTGCACTCAAAAATCAACGCAAAATTTTGTACGAAAATCGAAAAAGAAAAAAAGAAGCAAAAAAAGAAAAATAAATATGTTTTGTCCCGTATCTGTAGTCCCTTTTAAGTCCCCCCTA
>JBGUPW010000267.1:0-3901 GCA_045130495.1 Ruminococcus sp.
CGTCTGCCCTTGTTCTTCACCTCGTCGCAGTTGTAGCCGATTTTTTCAAGTAATTCAATTGTTGTCTTTTCAAGCCTGCCCTTTGTCAAAGCTATTCTCAATGGCTGCATTTCTGTTTCTCCTTTATCCGACCGTGACAACCTCGGGAATCCCGCGCTTGCGGGCGAATTCCTCTGTTTCCTCCAACGTGGAAAGCACGCTGAATTGGGCTTTTTTGCCCTCTCCGTTCAGCTTTGCTGCAAGCGCGATAGCCTGCATTTCAAAGCCGTCCTTCGCGTAAATCAGCACTGCGGGGTTGTCGGAATAGCTGACCTTCGCGTCCGAGAGAGCCTTCAAGGTGACGGCATCGGTATCGATCGCAAAGCCCGCGGCTCCCATAGACGCATCAAACTCGGAGAGAAGCGCGTCGTATCTTCCGCCCGAAAGCACCGCGTCACCGATCCCGTTTATATATCCCGTGAACACGATACCCGTGTAGTAGTCGTTGCGCTGAACCAAGCCAAGATCAATAATCAGCTTTTCGCCCAAACCGAGCGTGCGAAGGCTGTCGTAAACCTTATGGAGATAATCGAGCGCCTGCTCCGCCTTTGTGCCGCCGCAAATCAAACGCGCCTTTTCAAAGACCTCCTCGCTGCCGAAGAGCGAGGGCAGACTTCTGATTGCCGACACTGCGCGGCACGGAGCTAACCTGTCAAGCAGATTGTTAAGAGCAGAATAATTCTTTCCCTCGATCGAAAGCCTGATTTTTTCCTTTTCGATCTCGTTTATTTCAAGTTCGTCGGAAAGAGCGTCGAAAACCTCAGCATGGCCAAGCTCTACGCGGAAATCTGACGCCACGGATTTGAGTGCCTGAACCGCTGTTGTTATGATCTCCAAATCGGCGCGGACTCCCTTTACGCCTAACAGCTCAACGCCCATCTGCATAAGCTCGTTGCGCCTGCCCGTCAGAGTCGGGTTATTGCGGTAAACCGCCTGTTTATAGTAAAGTCGCACGGGCATAACATTATTTTGGAGACGCGTTGCGACCATTCTGGCAATCGGCAAAGTCGAGTCGGGACGGACGACCATAAGCCTTCCCCTGTTGTCGGTCGTTTTAAACATATCCTCAAGTGAAATTCCGCTGCAAGGGAGCGAAAACAAATCGTAAAATTCTATTCCGGGCGTTATTACCCTTTTAAAGCCCCGTGTGACAAAGACCCTTTCGATTCTTCCGCAAACGTCGTCCATAGCGGCACATTCCGCAAAAAGGAAATCCTTTGTTCCTTCAGGGGTCATCTTTAAGTATTTTTTCATATAGTTTAAAACCCTTCATTCTATTAGTTTGGAGAGTGGAGAGTGGAGTTATATAAAATATGCCGAACAACGGACAAAAAAGAATCGCTTCCATCCGCATTAATAAAAATTACAGGAGCAAAGCAACAACCGATTTCTCCAAACTCCACTCTCCACTCTCCACACTAAAAAGCGCAGTAAAAAAACAAACCAACGCTATAAACAAAGCACTGTTTTTTAAAGGCTATACTTTAGTGTATTAATGTGCTAACATATTACCACAATAAATTAATCCTGTCAAGATGCGCCGCACAATTATTTTCATAACTGTGCGGCACCGTTATCTGTTAATATTTCTTTATTAGAATATTATTGGAATATTATGGAAATCTCTGATAATTTCCTTATTTGTTTTTATTAACCTGATCGGCGAAGTTTTCTTCACTCTGACCTTTGTTCTCATTGTTTGTGCTGTCGTCATCTTCATCGACTTTATCGACTTCATCGACTTCATCATCGTCTTCGCTTCCGAAATGGAGAAGCTTATGCAGCTTTTTCTTCTGCTCCTGCTCCTTTTCGGCGCGGATACGCTTTTGCTCCTCTGCTATTTCGGCGTAATTGAGCACGCGGAAATCGAGCGCCTCTTGAGCGATACTTCCCTTTTCCTCGATTCTGATGCGGGCTTTTTTGGCAACCAAGAAGTAGATCACCGCGTAAATAGGAGTGCCCAGAATGAATCCGGGAACACCGAACAGCGCGCCGCCTACGATAACGCTGAAAAGAACCCAAAAGCTTGACAGACCGACCTGGTTGCCGATGATCTTCGGCTTAAGAATGTTGCCGTCAACCTGCTGAATGACAAATGCAATCAAAATAAACCACAGCGCGAGCCACGGATTTATCATAAACAGAATGAACGCGCTCGGGATTCCTCCGATAAACGGTCCGAAAAACGGGATAACGTTTGACACGCCGCAAAGCACCGCGATAAGAGAGGCGTAGGGGAAGTTGAATATCGAAAGAACGATAAAAAACAGCACTCCGATAAGCCCCGCGTCAAGTATGTCGCCAACCAAAAAGCGACCGCATTTGGTGTCGGTGATATCCACGACCTCATACACCTTCGGCAGATATTTTATCGGGATAAACGCCACAGCTAACTTTTTAAGCTGCATACAAAGCTGCTCCTTGTAGATCAGGAAATAAACAGATATGATAATTCCCATAAGCGAGTTGTAAATAAACGTTGCGGCGTTTGACAGAAAGCCTTGCAGCCAATTGAGCACACTCTTTGTCAAATCTTGGCTGCCCGTGAAAAAGTCGGTAACGCCCTTTAACAAATCATCAACCGAAACTGACTGCAAAAACGGGATGTTCGCTTCTGAGATCATATTGCCCCATTCCTCAAATGTGCCCTGGATCGTCTTGTAATAGGAAGGAATATCGTTGACCAGTTTTGAAAGGTTACTTATGATCTGAGGGATCAGCACGACGATCAAAGCCGCAAAAAGCGCGAAAGTACCGGCATAAGTTATTATCAGCGCTAAAGGCTTGCGCAGATTTTTCAGAAACTTGTGCTTTTCACCCATTTTCCCCAACGCTTTTGTATACAAAAACTTGTACGGGAAGTTGAGAATATACGCTATTAAAAATCCGATAAAAAACGGTGTGAGGATGCTCAAAAACATTGTGACTACACCCCATACCCAAGAGATGTTGATAAAAAAGAAAATCAACAGCACTGCGAACGCTATCGCTAAAAACAAATAGCGTGCCCGAATCCGGTTTTTCTTCATACTTGATTCCTCCTCAGAATAAAGACATCTGTGCGCTTTCGGGGATCCCCTCCAGAACGCCAACGCTTTGAAGCGTTTCGATCACTGCTTTTGTAACCTTTGTTTTTGCCTGAATATCCTCAATTGAAAGATATTCGTTTGTTTTCTTGCCCTCGGCGGCAAGCGACTCCGCTGCGGCTCCGCCCACTCCCGCTAAGGATGAGAACGGCAGGCGGATCTTTCCGTCCTCAACCGCGAACATCGACGCCTCAGAACGGTAGATATCGACCGGAAGCACCTCGATCCCGCGAGCCATCATCTCGTTGACGATTTGCAGCGAAGCGTAATCCTTGTCGTCCTTATCGCTCGACTCGTGGGCGTTTTGAAGCTGCTTGATTTGACTCATACGCGCTTTGACCGCACTGTGACCCCTCATAAGAAGAGCGCCGTCTACATTTTCACTTCGGACGGTAAAATATGCGGCGTAATATTCCACAGGCTTGTGAACCTTGTACCAGCCTAACCGCAGAGCGGCGATCATATAGGCGGCGGCGTGAGCCTTGGGGAACATATACTTTATTTTCATGCATGAATCTATGTACCATTCAGGCACGCCGTGCTCGCGCATCGCCTTGAAATGATCCTCGGTGAGCAGCTTGGTGGCGTTGCCCTTACGGACGATCTCCATGATCTTAAACGCCATTGAATCCTCAAGCCCTTTATGCATGAGGTAGGTCATTATCGAGTCACGCGTTCCGATAACCTCCGAAATGGTGCAGGTGCCGTTGTGTATGAGCTCCTGAGCGTTGCCCAGCCACACGTCGGTGCCATGAGAAACTCCCGATATCTGGAGA
>JBGUPW010000268.1:0-3415 GCA_045130495.1 Ruminococcus sp.
CTGTGCGGAATGAAACGCTGTTTACGACAATGTGATTATGCAGGTGATCGGTATTCAGATGTGTCGTCACAACTATCTCATAATCATTGCCCCACATACGACGTGCGGTTTCCAAACCTATACGGTGCGCTTCCTCGGGTGTGACTTCTCCTGCCTGAAAACTTTGATAACCGTGATACGCAACATTGCCGCCGAGTTTACCGTAACGTTGCTTTGTGGTCATCATCTGCTCATAGGCTCGCTTCTTCGTACAGTTGATTCCGCTGACATACATCGTCTGGTCTGTCTTGTCGCTGTTCTCAACGTAATTGAGTGTGGCGGCTAAATCATCGTCAAGATATTTGCGCTCGATTGTTTTATCGGGATTCTCTGCGTAATTGATAACATCCTTTAACCGTCCTTTGACTGGCCAGAAGCCTGTTGTTGCCACGTCGTCATCTCCTTGTGAATCTGTGCCGTCGTGGATTTCTCCGGCAGTAGTAACTGTCGTTGAATTTCGTCTACGACTTCAAGCAGCTTTCGTTCGGTTTCAGGGGATACCTTATCGGCAACCTCGTCACATAAGCGGCAGAGCGTTTGGTAGAAATCAAAAAAGACATCAGGCAGCACC
Organism: Ruminococcus sp.; assembly: GCA_045130495.1. Classification (GTDB taxonomy): domain Bacteria; phylum Bacillota; class Clostridia; order Oscillospirales; family Acutalibacteraceae; genus Ruminococcoides. Next base: position 611 of record JBGUPW010000268.1, read on the forward strand.
GTCCTCGGCGCATAACCCAATGTCCTTTGTCTGATATATTCGGATTGAGATAAGCCGCAGCTCTCGGCGAGCCGGGCTATCTTCTTTTTCTCGGACTGCGTAACTCGAAGTTCGATTCTTGCATTTTTATCGTACAATAATATACCTTCTTTCTTTGGGTGTTAGGGTTTCCCTAAAGATTTACGACAGCTTTGGGCTGTTGTATTTGGAATTTGCCGTACAAATTCCCTGCTTGCTACAGTATAAGACACAGCCACGGAGTGGGATTTTACCCATTCTGCTGTGCCTTATACTTTATATAGCGCTGTCTTGATATACTTAAATATCTCGGTGACAAAAGTGCGGTCAACCTTTCGACAAATGTCGCCGGAAAAAGTGTGATTTGTCCCGTATAATAAAAGCGGTGACATTTTGCCTGATAATTGGCTATCTTTTGACAGCAAAAGTGTCGTCTAAAAGCTATCAAGGAACTCAAGCATATTTTCTTCGGCAGCACTGTCTTTTTCCTCTGAATCAGGAATAGCCTGCTGCGGCTGTGCAACAGGCTGTGTAAGCGTGAGTAGATTCAGCAAAGGCGTGAGCGCTTTCAGATTATCCTGAATGGTAGTGGTAACACGGTCAAGAAATCTGTCCTCGTTTTTTCGTTCCTCTATCAAATCAAGATAGTCATTGATAGAGCGTATCGCTTCCTTGCTGATAGAACGCTCGGAATTTTGGAGATAATCATATACCCGTCTCTCCGCTTCAACGTCCAAGTTGAGGCGGAGCTTTAAGTTCTTAATCATACCGCACCGCCGTTCTTGCTGAGCTTGGTGTAGGCGATATACTCATAGCCCTTTGCAGTTGCGCAAATATCGGAATTGATAAATACTCTGTCTTTATCGTACTCTCCGAAATGGCGGATCAGACAACCGCCGCCACCGACAGCATACAGCTTCATCAGCTTTGGGTTGTAGTCGTGTTCACGGAGCTTTCGGAAAATCTCGGCAGAATAGACTTTCGCTGCCGTAATGATTGTCTTAAGATATTCACCGTCAATATCCGCCGTTCCTTTCTTGAGAACTTCCGTGATGATACTCTCGTCAAGGTTGGTGTGGTGCTCTCTCATCATCGCTTCACGGACAGCGAGGGTGCATTGATAAACGCCGTATTTCTCGGTAAACATATTGAGCATATCGGGCTTGCGGTCGGAAATCTTCAAGAGATTCATCGTACCGTTGCCGATATCGCAGAGCATTGTCGTACCCTTAAATTCACCGAGCCTTTCGGCAATCGCCGCAAAGCCCTGCGGAAATACGTCAGCTCCGATGATTTCAATATGATAATCAGTCTTGCGGAAGTTGAAATCTACCGTTCGATGTTGAAGCAGGTATTTCTTGAATTCCTCTTTTTGCCGTGTTACCCAAGTCAGCGGAAGCCCGGCGGCAATATATACCTTTGCGTCGGTGATACGTTCACGGTTAAGCTCTCTGGCTATAGCGGCAAGGGTGAGGATATAGTAATCCTCGTCAGTAAACTTGTCTGCCGTGAATTCCTTATGACCTACACCGATGGAGTAATACTTGTTATTCCAAATGAGCAGGTCGTTGGTAAATGGCGGTTCGGTATCACTCACAATCACGCCTGTGGGGAAACAACAGTTAGCGGTTTTGATATTGCCGTAACCGTGGTCGATACCGATAATCTTAAAATCGTTTAGTGTTTTCATATAATCATCCTTTCAGTTTTTCGTTGTAGGCGATTATGTCGCCGTAGAGTTTTGGAAAAGCAGGCAATACGCATTTCAAAAGATAGTTGCAGTAAATGCCGTACTTGCTGATCAGCTGAACGCAGCTGTGTTCTTCGCCGTCGTCGAGCAACAGACAGTTGCCGTCAATGCAGTTGCAGCACGAATGACGGACAATGCGGTTTACTCTGTCTGACAGCTCTTCGGTAATTTTCAGTACCATAGCTTGTACCTCCTTTCGTGTATTTTGGGAGGGCTTTTCGTCCCTCTACTGTATTAAATACACGATAAAACGGAAGTTAGGGGTTTTAAGAAAACATAGTAAAAACGAAAAAGAAAACACTTCAAAAGTGGCTTGATTACTGCATAATTAGGATTTGAATAAAAAATTATATACTACGGAAAACAAAAAACTCAAAAAATATTTCAAAATCAGAGCAAAGGGCGTTTTATGGGACACCTGTTTTGATAGACTTGATAGTGAGGAGGTATTGATTATGGAAAAAATCAGCTTTTTCAGTGCCGATTTTCGTGACGGAAGAATACGAATCGGCAACAAAACTTATCCGGCAGGCACGTTCGCTACGCACCTTTTGAATCAATATTATAAGGACGATACGGCGGCGCGAATATCTGCCTATGTTATGAACAACTGGGCTGTACAAAAGTCACTTACAAAAGGCTATCTCAACGCAAGATTGCTTGAGAAAGTAGGAAAGGACATAATATGCATTTTAGATGCACTTCCGAAATTGAAGCCGTTTAACCAATTTGATATTGAGAGCGAAAGACAGTTAATTTTTGAAACCTTCACCGAGGAAAACGGAGATTATATCGTCGAGTATTTCAGAAGAAAGTCATTTATTCTTGCTATGGATGACGGCGCGATTGTCAACGATCTTCCGCCGGGATATGATAAGGAATTCTTTACTGATGCCGATGATTTGTTATCACTTATTTGGCAAAAGCTATTTTTTTATGATGATATAAGCAGTCAAATGCGTGAAGCCTTTGATGGCTTAACCGGGTTTTGTAACAGACTTGATGAAGCGGAACGCTTTGACGAGCCACACCTATTA
>JBGUPW010000269.1:0-3870 GCA_045130495.1 Ruminococcus sp.
AATCTTCTAGCTGCATAACAAAAAGCGCAGTAGTCGTTAAACTACTACGCTTGAAAATATTAAGTCCAACTTTTGGGGGTCACGTCATGGGCGTCAGCTTCGGCTGACGTTTTTATTTTATCTTCTTTTTCATTCTCATTCTCATTCTCATATTTATTCTCATCTTCATTTTCATTCTCATCTTCATTCTCATCTTCATTTTCATCTTCATATTGGCTAAATTCGCTAAGCGTTCGGCAGCCGTCGGCAGCGTTCGCTGATTTTTCCGCTTTTGCCAGTCCTCCCTTTTTGCCGTTGCGTTTGTTGGTCAGGACTTTCTTTTCGTAGGCGGCAAACTCCTGTTCAAGCTTTTTCGCCATCATATCAAACGCCATGCTGACAAGCGGATTCTCGCTGCTTCCTTTTTCGTCGTTGACCGCGAGGTTGTACAGCAGCTTCCAAAGCTGACCTGCTTCTTCGTCGCTCAAATGTTCAAGAATCGTGATGTTGTCAAGATAGCATTGAAAATATTTAGGCTTTATTTTTTCTTCGTTGCTCATTGCGAACACTCCCTTCACTTACAGCGCCAAAGCGCTAAAAGTTGCATACAACTATGCAACCAAATCATTATTGTAACACTTTTGTAATGATTTGGAGCGTCAGATTCGTTGACCTTTTGTCGGAATTTCTGTATAATTAGAAACGGATTTATAATCCCGATAAAAATTTGAGGTGGTATTTTTGTTTTGGAGTATAATATTATGGGTGCTGCTCGGTCTGGTCGGCGTGTTTTTGGCGTATATTTTGACAATCATCATCAGCGCCGCGCTCGTAGACATGGAAAAGGAGTATTCGCAGGAGAGCAAATTCTACCGGTTTCTGCTGAACAGCTCAACATTCTTTGCGACTAAGCTGATCCGCATTAAGTTGCACGTCACGGGCATGGAAAAGGTGCCGTCGGGACGCTTTCTGTTAGTGAGCAATCACCGCTCAAAGTTCGACCCGATTTTGTCGTGGCTGGTGTTCGGCAATTGTCAGCTCGCTTTTATCTCAAAGCCCGAAAATTTCAAGGTCCCCGTGTTCGGACGGCTCATACACCGCCTGTGCTTTATGGCGATAGACCGCGAGAATCCGCGCAACGCCGTAAAAACAATTAACCGCGCCGTCGATTTGATGAACCGCGACGTGGCAACCATAGGCGTGTACCCCGAGGGAACGCGAAACTACGGCGACGGTCTGCTGCCGTTTCACAACGCCATGTTCAAAATAGCTCAAAAGGCGAACGTGCCCGTTGTTATAATCACCGTAAAGGGCACTTATGAAATACAGAAGAATTATCCGCTTCACCGCAGCCACGTTTATATCGACGTGTTAGACGTGATCGACGCGGAGACCGTTAAAAAAACCAAAACGGCGATTTTGGGAGAAAAAGTACGCGAAATCATGCTAAATAAGCTTGAAAACAGAGCAGGAGAAGGAGAACAACGATGAAAACCTATGTGCTTTACAATCAAAAATCAAACAACGGCGCGGGGCTCGGCGGAGCCGAAAAGCTGAAAGAAATCTGGAAGGATAAGGAACTCGATTTTGTCAACGCGCTTGAGCTTGACGATTACGCGGGCTTCTTCCGCGGGCTCGCTCCCGACGACGTTGTTTGCGTGTGCGGCGGCGACGGAACCCTGAATTATCTCATAAACAACGTTGACTGCGACAAAATCACAAACAAGATTTTCTACTACCCCACAGGCAGCGGCAACGACTTCTGGACTGATATAGAAAAAAAGCCCGGAGACGCGCCCGAGCAAATCAATAAATATTTGGTTGATCTCCCCGTCGTCACCGTTAAAGGCAAGACCTCAAAATTCCTGAACGGCGTAGGCTACGGAATCGACGGCTACTGCTGTGAGGAGGGCGACCGTCTGCGCGAAAAGTCCGACAAGCCGATAAACTACACCTCGATAGCGATAAAGGGAATGTTGTATAAGTACAAGCCCACCAATGCGGTAGTAGAGGTTGACGGAAAAATCGTCACCTTTGATCGTGCGTGGCTTGCGCCCACGATGAAGGGACGCTTTTACGGCGGCGGAATGATGGCGACGCCGCACCAGAACCGCCTCGATCCCGAGCGCAAAGTGACCTGCATGGTGATGTACGGAGCAGGCAAGCTCCGCACGCTCATAGGCTTCCCGAAGATTTTCAAGGGCGAGCACGTTAAAACCAAAATGGTGAGCGTGATGAAGGGCAAAAGAATCAAAGTCCGCTTCGACCGCCCCGTAGCCCTGCAAATAGACGGCGAAACCGTTCTTGATGTTAAAGAGTATTTTGTAGAGAGCAAGTGAGTTTTTAATTTTACGTTTAAACATGGTTGTAGGGGCGATATTGTTATCACGTCCGATTTTTGATAGGACACACAACGTTTGATTCCACGCCTAAGGACAGGGGCAAGCCCTGTCCCTACGAATTATTTTGAAACGAAACATCATAAAAAACCTTCCTTTAACGCCCGCGTTTGACTGCGCCGTTAAAGGAAGGCTTAATTTATATGCTTTTATTAATAGGCGCCCTGCCCCGTCGTGGCAACGACTGCCCTGTCGTGGCAACGACCGTCACGCTGCTTAGGGATTGCGCAGGACGAATTTATAGAGGGTGTCGGCTATGCCGTCCTCGTCGTTTGAGGCGCAGACATAATTTGCTATTTTGCGGATCTCAGCCTCGCCGTTGCCCATAGCCACGCCCATTCCGGCGTAGCCTATCATTGTCATGTCGTTGTAGTTGTCACCGAAGGCGATCAGCTCGTCGCGGCTTATGCCGAGCTTTTCAAGCAGGAGCGGCAGCATTGAGCCTTTTGAGATACCGAACGGCATAAGCTCAAGAAAATACGGCGCACTCTTATAAATTTCAAGCAGACCGTCATAGCGTTCAATGAGTATTTTCTCATACTCGTCAAGCTCATACGGCTCGCCTGTTAACAAGATTTTGTTGATGGGGAACTTTGTTTCCGCGACAAAATCCGACACCGTTATCATCTCGGTTTTAAGCACGTCTTTTTCAATGTAGGTGTAGTCGTTCACCTTGCTGTCGGCATAAATGCGCTTGTCGTCAAAGGTGATCATCGTGATGTTGGAATCCTTCAGCACGCTTACAATGTCGGGAAGATACTCGCGCGGAAAAAACTTGCTCACGATCGTTCGGTCGGTGGAGCAGTCGATTATTTTTCCCCCGTTAAAGGACATGATGTAGCCGCCGTAGCGTTCAAGCTGCAAATCAGCCGCTATCGGATAAACCCCGAGCGGATGTCTGCCCGAGGCGATAACAACCTTTTTGCCCTGAGCCTGAGCTTCCAAAAGCGCGTAACGCGTGCGCGGAGTCATTTCTTTACGGGAATTGGTGAGTGTGCCGTCAATGTCAAGCGCGATTAATTTGTAATCCATATTACCTCTCCAGAGTAGTATTTACACATCAATCAAGCTTATTATATCACATCTTTTTAAAAAATGCAAATCCTGTATGAGTTTGTTGGAAATATCCTGCCGTTTTTCGGAAAAAATTTCTTGAACGCCGCGTTATAACGGTTAAGATTAAGTAAGCACTGACTGATTCGAGTGCAACTTTACAATTGGAAAAATATTTGCCTTTTTTGAAAAAGTGTGTTATAATAAGAATTCGTGGAGAATAAATATGATAAACAGTGGAAGGAAGTGATTATATGACGCAAAACGAATGGAATTATTCGGACATCATTCCCGAAATAAACGGCTTAGCCGAAAAGGTGACAGCTAATTCGATGATTGATTCCGAACTATACGGCAAATACGACGTAAAAAGAGGTTTGCGCGATATCGACGGAAAGGGTGTGCTCACGGGCTTAACCGATATTTCCACAATCAAACA
>JBGUPW010000270.1:0-14991 GCA_045130495.1 Ruminococcus sp.
CATCTCACTGTAATTTTTTGAGTCTTACTAAACTCAAAGTCATTACGGGTTTCTTTCTTTTCGTTGTTTAATTTTCAAGGTCCTTTGTGCTTTTTTGACCGGTTTGAACTGATTTCTCAGTGCCTTTCTCCGAAGCACTTGTGTTATTATATACTATAACCCCTTATTTGTCAAGGGTTTTTTTGAAATTTTTTCAATTTTTTTTGCGTTCCCTTCTTCCTTTTTTTGAAAAGCCGAAAAAGCCGCATTATTACTTGCTTTTTTGAGTTTATACAACGGCGGAGACACCCCTCGGCGCCTCCGTCCTGCTATATCGTTCTGTTATATTGCTTGTTATATCGTCCTGCTATATTGTCATGCTATCGTCCTGTTATATAAATCTGTTTAATTCCTCGTTGTAGACATAGTCGATCGCTTTGAGCTTTTCCTCGATCGCCGTTCTGTCCTCCTGCAAGTCGTCGCACAGGGCGTCGAGTGACGGATAAAAATCGCGCAGCTTTGTATTTATGTAGCTGAGCAGGATCATCGGGTCATTCGGCAGCATCGTTCTCCCCCTTGTAATTGTCTAAAAAGTGGTGTTTTTCCCCGTGGGTTTTATACGCGATAACCGCGTCGAGCGCTACGTTATGCATACTGTTGAAAATATTCGCCTCTACCGCCGGGTTGGTCTTTTTGAGCTGTCGGATCAGCCGTTTTGTCTCCATTCGCTTTGATGCGGATTCCGACTCGGCTTCCTCGTTCTCTATATCCTCTGTGAAGCGGCAGGCACAGCGCAGGAAGCACAATTTGTTTGCGTCGCGCCACGCGATAATATCCTCCTCGCGGATATAGTACATCGGGCGTATCAGCTCCATGCCCTCGTAATTTGTGCTGTGAAGCTTCGGCATCATCGTCTGTATCTGACCGCCCCACAGCATACCCATAAGGTTTGTTTCGATAACGTCGTCGTAATGATGTCCCAGAGCTATTTTATTGCAGCCCATGTCACGCGCTGTTTTGTACAGGTGTCCGCGCCGCATACGGGCGCACAAATAGCACGGTGATTTCTTTACATTTACGACAGAGTCAAAGATGTCGCTTTCAAAAACAGTTATCGGAACGTTCAGCATTGCCGCGTTGCGCTCGATTTGCAAGCGGTTCACAGGGGTGTAGCCCGGGTCCATAACCAAGAACACGAGCTCAAAGGGAAATTTGTTCCGCCGCTTAAGCTCCTGAAAAAGCTTAGCCATGAGCATTGAATCCTTGCCGCCCGAAATGCAGACGGCTATTTTGTCGTTGGGCTCCACAAGCGAAAAATCTGCGACCGCCTTTGCGAAGCGGTGGACAAGCTTTTCCTTAAAACGCCTGCGCCCCGTGAGCGACTGCTCTACCGCCGCAGCGCGGCTGTTGATTTGTTCCGATACTGTCATAATTACTCCCGAATCGTCATTCGCTCAAAGGAGCGTAATCTGTCAAATCTGCTTCAAAGTCGATTCCCATACCGTCGCCGCTGTTGTTTTCGGAGCCTATTCTCATATGAACCGCACCGCCGTCGAGCGTAAGCGTTCCCGTGCCGGAGTTGCCTGAATTGTCGGTATAACTGAAATCTCCCTTGCCGTTGTTCATATCTACCTCAATGTTCTCGGCGGTTTCCTCACGCGAAACCATGATGTAATTTGCCGTTACGCTGAACGTGATGTGATTTCCGCTGACCGAGGTTATTTTTACCTGATGTCCCACATTGCCCTGAACGTTGTCAGACCATGTTCCCAGATATTTTTCGTAATCGCCTGCCGTGGTGGTTTGCGGAACCGTCCTGTTCCGATCGGTAATTTTGATCGGATATGAATTGTAGTTCGCGTCGAGAACATATCCGTCGGTTATCACGCAGTCAACCTTGCAGTTTATCGAGCTGTTCACCGCGCAGTTTGTCGGCTTGTCGCCCGAAATAAGCCAGAGCTTTTTGATTTTGCAATTATTGCCGCTGCCCTGCTGATAGACCGCGTACAAGTTTTCGGGCTTAGCCTTATCAAATGTAAAGGTGTAGTAGCCTTCCTCGGCTTTCGGAAGATCGAGAGGCTTGCAGTCTCCCGTTTTTCTGTCGAAGATATAGTATTCTTCTCCCGTGTAGGTGTCCTTGAGAATCGCTTTGTCGGTGGCCGGAGAAGCTATAATAAGCGTTGCGGTCACTTCGATTTCGGGAGATTTTTTCAGCTCTCCGTCAACCGCAGTATAAAGGAAGTGCTCGCTCAGAGTTTCGTCCTCGCCGTTGACGATGAAGGAATCGAAGCAAGGATTGCCCGAGCCGTTGAAATAGCCGTGAGGTGAAACCGAACAGTTCTCGATTTCCTCCGTATATTTTTCGGAAGCAAAATCGAATTTGCAGACAGTGTTTTTCCTGTCTTCGTCGTTAACGTCGGGCGCTTTTGAGCAGTACATAATATCGCCGGAGACAACTGCCTTGTCCGGATCGAAGCTGATGTCTTTATACTGCTTTGTTTCTTTTGTTGTAAGACTGTAGCGGCAGAAATCGTAGCCGCCGGGTGAGTTTTTGTTCTCACAGACATAATAGAGGCAGTCGTTGTACAGATGTATCGGGGTGACTTTTCCGTTCAGTGAAAACAAGGTCTGATTCTGAGTTCCGTCCGCCTTTACGGAACAGACGTGGCTCTTATTCTTTTCTTCCCTGATATAGAAAATCGTTTCGCCGTTTGAAAGGAGCTGTCCGTTATTTTTATCGGCAATGACAACTCTGCTCTTATCCGTGACGGACTGACGGCTTTTTATGCCCTCTACATCCGCGACAAAATATTGACCGCCCGCTTTGATGATACCGCTGCCCGAGACGGGAGTTCCGCTCACGGCGGGAAAAGCCGGTTCATCCGAGGTCGCGCTTTTGTTGGCGACGTACTTCGCTCCCTTGCTGGGGATCATCACAAACTCGTCCTTATCGCGGTCGTAGGTAAACGCCACGTTTTCATAGGAAATTTTGTCCTTGACCTTGCTTTTCACGTCGCTCATCGCACGCATAGCGGCGTCGCGTTCAAGCGAATCTTCCAAAGTGACAATGCTCAGCGCGACCATATTGACGCCCGTTTCGGTGTCGGTGGGACCGACGCGAAGCTCCTTCATCTTGGAGTTGACGTCGCCGTTCTTTACGGTTTTTGCTTTCATTGTAAAGCCGCCGCCAACATATTCGAGCGAGGTGTGCGATTGATTAAGAGTCCATTTTGCGACATCGAGCCCGCTCACCTCGTCAGGCGTCGCCGAACGGTTCAGGTTCATCTTTGTCGTAAATTCTGCGCAGGTCAGTTCAAAGGTCATATCGTCCTTGTCGCCGTTGTTCCTTGTGAGCAGATAATACGCGAGTCCGCCTATAATCAGAAGTATGACTAACAGAGAAATCAGGACAACAAGCGGAGCCTTGCTTTTTTTCGTTTTCGCAGGCTTTTTGCCGTCGGTATTTTCGGCTTGTGCGTGCTTTGCCCGCCGCTTTTGCTTGACGGGCTTTTCAGACTTTGCTTGCTTTGCGTGCTGCTTTTGTTCAACGGGCTTTTCGGGCTGTGCCGGCTGCACGCGCTGATTTTGTTTAACGGGCTTTTCGGGCTGTGCCGGCTGCACGCTCTGCTTTTGCTCAACAGTTTTTTTAGTCTGTGCGTGTTTCGCGCGGTGCTTTTGTTCAAAGGTTTTTTCCGGTTGTGCCTTTTTTACGCGCTGCTTTTGCGCGGCAGACTTTCCCTGTTGTGCGTGCTTTGCGTGCGGCTTTTGTTCAACGGGCTTTTCAGGCTGTGCCGGCTGCACGCGCTGTTTTTGCTCAGCGGGTTTTTCGGGCTGTGCCTGTTTTACGCGCTGTTCTTGCTCGACGGGTTTTTCGGTTTTTTTCTTCTGTTTGGCGGCGGCGGCAGCCTTTCTTGCGGAATAGCCGCATTTCGGGCAGACCTCCATCACATCCTTTGTGAAGCATCCGCAGTTTTTACAAATCGCCATAATAGTTCCTCATAATCGTTCAGGCAGAGGGCAAAAAGCCTTCCGCCTGTGTTTTATCTTTAGGGAATTTTTTAAGGTTCCCTCTATAATATCTGCCTGTTGATCGCCTGTCCGCACCGACGTACCAACGGTCGTCTTGCCCTCAGGCGCTTACAGGCTTTGGATTTGAATTGATTCTCCGTCGGAGGTGACGTGGATCGCGGAAAGACCGCCGCTCTGCGACTGGATCATCGCCTCGGCTATTTTTTCCTCTACCTCACGGCGGATAGTGCTGCGAAGGTCGCGCGCACCGCTCTTGCCATTGCAGGATTTCTTGGCGAGGTAAGCGCAAGCCTTGTCGTCAAAGGTGAATTTGATTTTCTTTTCTTCGAGCGTGGGGATATATTCCTCAAGCATAAGGCGGGCTATTTCCACAAAGTCGGACTCGGTAAGGTTGTTGAAAACGATTATCTCGTCAACGCGGGCGATAAACTCGGGGCGCAAAAAGTCCTGAAGCGCCTTCATTATCTTTTCCTTTGACGCCTCCTCGGAGGTTTTTGCAAAGCCGAGCGCCGTGTCTCTGCCGGCTGAGCCTGCGTTTGAGGTCATAACGATAACGGTGTTCTCAAAGTTTACGGCTCTGCCGTGCGCGTCGGTGACTTTTCCTTCGTCGAGGATCTGGAGCAGGATATTGAGAACGTCGGGGTGCGCCTTTTCGATCTCGTCAAAGAGCAGAACCGAATACGGGCGGCGGCGAACCTTCTCGGTGACCTGTCCGGCTTCGTCATATCCGACGTATCCGGGCGGTGAACCGATGATCTTGGAGACCGAGTGCTTCTCCATGAACTCGGACATATCGAGGCGGATAAGCGTTTCGGGGGTGTCGAAAAGCTGTCTGCTGAGCACCTTTACAAGCTCGGTCTTGCCCACGCCGGTGGGACCCACAAAGATGAATGAGGCAGGGCGGCGGCGGGGAGAGATTTGGCAGCGGCTGCGCTTTATAGCGGAAGCCAGCACCTCAACAGCCTCGTCCTGACCGATGATTTTCTTTTTCATTTCGCTTTCCAGATCGGCAAGCTTGGCGAGCTCGTTCTCGCGGATACGTGAGGCGGGAATACCCGTCCAAAGCTCGATAACCTTGGCGATATCCTCCTCGCTGACCTTCGCGATAAGCTCGTCGGCGTTGATCCCCTCAAGCTCGCTGTCAATGCGGGCGATAGCGGTGTTGACCTCGGCGAGTGCCTTATAATCTATATCGTCCATCGAAGTCAGCTCGTCCTTTGTCTGAGCCAAAGAGCTGCGCTCGTCGGTGAGCCTGGCGTAGCGCTCAAGCTCCTTGTTGCGCAGAGCGGCGCAGGCGCAGCTTTCGTCGAGCAGGTCGATAGCCTTGTCGGGGAGGAAGCGGTCTGTTATATAACGCTCTGAAAGAACAACCGTTTTGCGAACGATATCGTCGTCCACGATAACGTTGTGGTGAGCTTCATAATAGCTCTTTACTCCGGCTATGACCTCGATAGTCTGGGCAATAGTCGGCTCGCCGACCTTGACGGGCTGGAAGCGGCGTTCAAGAGCGGAGTCTTTTTCTATGTATTTTCTGTATTCGTTAAAGGTGGTGGCGCCGATCACCTGGACCTCGCCGCGTGAAAGCGCGGGCTTCAGGATATTCGCGGCGTTCATCGTGCCCTCGTTGTCGCCCGTTCCGACAAGAGAATGAACCTCGTCGATGAAAAGGATCACGTTGCCGCTCTCCTTGACCTCGCTCACAAGTCCCTTGATCCTGCTTTCAAACTGTCCGCGGAACTGGGTTCCCGCTACAAGCGAGGTGAGGTCGAGAAGCTGAATCTCCTTGTTTTTGAGGCGCTGGGGAACGTTGCCCTGAGCTATACGCATAGCAAGACCCTCGGCGATAGCGGTTTTACCTACACCGGGTTCGCCGATAAGACAGGGGTTGTTTTTGGTGCGGCGCGACAAAATCTGGATGACGCGCTCGATCTCGGTGTCCCTGCCTACTATATTATCTATCTTTCCCTCTCTTGCCTTGCGGGTGAGGTCCTCGCAATAGAGGTTGATGTGCTTTCTCTTTTTTTCTTTCTTTTCTTTTTTCGGGGCGCTTCTGTTCGCGCCTTTGCCTTCGGGAGCGCTGCCGCCGCCGAAAATATTATTGAAAAACGCGGGAAAAGCGGGCGCGCCGTGAGAAAAATCATCATCCTCGCTGCCGCCGTTTTCCTCTGCGAACTGATCCATCTGCTCCGCGAGGTTGTCAGCTCCCAACTGTTCCATGAGCTGAGCCATATCGCCGCCCTGCATCAGCGTATTCATCTGATCCTGAACGGTCTCAAGGTCCTCGTCGGAAATACCCATTTTTTGAATTAGATCCTCAACGGGCTTTATGCCAAGCTCCTTGGCGCAGCTCAGGCAATAGCCAACCGTTGGAGCGTCTTTTGAATTGCTGTTGGAAACAAACACAACTGCGGGACGTTTTCCGCATCTGGTACAAAGCATAATAATCTCCTTTATTATAATGGTTACTGTTAACATAGTTAATGATAACAGTATAAATTATTCCGCCCGTGAAATCAAGCGTATTCACACAATCTTAACTTAATTTGTAACAAATCGCCGTTATTACTAATTTTCGGCAATACTCCTTCATGGCAATTAAACGTATTAACCGACGCTTTTGCTGTTTTTTTTCTGATTTTTTTCCCGATTATTTTCCTTGTTTTTTTCCTGATTACTCTCCCGATTATTTTCCTGATTATTTTCCTGATTTTTTTCCCGGCTTTTTCCCTTGTTCATTTTAACGAACACCGCCGCGTACTGCGCCAAAGCTACAAGCATGGCAACAGTCACAATTATCAGTCCGATGATTACGAGCGTCTTGTTTTCTTCTCCGGTCACCATATCAAAAAAGATGATAAGGCAAATAACCAGATAAAAAACAAGTGTCGCGGCTTTTCCGTAAATATTTGCAGGCGGCGGCGTCATCTTTTTAAGCATAAGAATAAAACCGCCGAGGAGCATCAAAAACTCCTTAACCACAAGCACAAGCATTATCGGCAAAATCGAGGGCATATAAATAACCATGCAGACCGCCACGGAAATCAGCGTCACCTTATCCGCTATCGGGTCGAGTATCTTTCCCAACGAAGTCACCTGATTGAGCTTTCTGGCAAAAAAGCCGTCCAAGCAATCGCTCAGTCCCGACAAGCCGATCATAATGCCTGCGGCAATATAATTCTCATGGAGAAAAAAGTATATAAACGGCGGCACCAGCAAAAATCTGACATACGTTATCAAATTAGGCACGGTCACCAAATCTCTCGGTTTAAAACTCCAACCTTCCATTTTTAATCTCCCATCCTTCAGCCCTTACAAAGCGCGGGCAACGCGAAATTATTACTTGAAAATCAGCAGTGCGTTAAACAAGCCGCCGAAAAGCGTGGTGTTTTCGGCAATACTCGGATTTGCGCAGCTTACAGCCACATATAGAATGTTCGCCGCAAAGAAAACAAAAATCAAACCCTCAAGCAGACCGAGAAATCCGCCCAGAACCATATCCAACTGACGGACGACCGGAATACGGAAAACACAGAGCGCTTTTCTTATCAACAGCTTGAAAACGATCCACATAAGAATAAAAATCAAGCACGAAAAAAGCGTTGACAATATAAACACAGTCAAGTTGCCGACAGGCTCCTCAACGGCGCGGGCGATCTCCGAGGGAGTGTTCGCCGACACCACAAGCCTTCCCTGCAAATCGTCGGAGGATATCCCGAACAAGCCCATAAAGCCGCTCAGCAGATTTTGCACTCCGCTCGGCAGCGCGCTTACGCTGTTGTTGGCGGTGTACTCAACTCCGTACTCACTCGCATTGCTCTGCAAGTGGGCGATTATGTTGTTTTTCAGAAAAGTGTCGTAAGCAGCCTGCGCAAGATATGACCCCAAAAAATGGGAAATAACGGCGCTTGCCGCCATAGCCGCCAAATTCAGCAGCGTTCGCGCCGCGCCTCGGGCGAATCCGAGCACGACGAAAATCAAAATTAAAACAATAATAACAATTGAAGAAATCATAATTAAATCAACATCAATATGCCGAGTCCGGTGAGGACTGGTGGGTCAAGTCAAGTTTTCTTATCTGATTGACGCTCAGGACATAAGCCTGAGATTCCGACGTCAGGATCACTCTCTCGGCGCCCGTTCCGGCATAGCAGGAATATCTCAGCGTGCCGTCGCTGTTGAAAACATAAACCATATTTCCGTCGAGCGTGGCAGTTACACCGTGAAACGAAGAGAGCGATTCGGAGCTGTAGGTGGTGTCGGCTGACCGGATCATGTCGCCCCCGTCGTTATAGGTTATGAGGTCGCAGCTTCTTCCGTCACCGCTTTTTGAAAGCGCCAGCGAAAGAGTTCCCGATTCGGGGCAGAAGCAGAAGTTCGCCAAGGGCTTGCCCTCGTAGTCTATCCTTCTCAGCTCGTTGCCGTCGGTCAAAACAATATATGAAGCGTTGCCGCCGACAAGCGCGGCGCGTGCTCCGCTCAAATATTTGCTGTCAATGATGTAATCGCCCTCGATCTCATGCCTGCCTATCGGCTCCTCCTTTGAAAAATCAAGCACGTATACACACGTTTTAATCTCGCCGTCAAGGTTGCTTATGCCGCAGGCTACGCAGCCCGTGCCGCTTGAATTTATCGTGACGGAGTTGATATAATATTCCGCAAAAGAATATTTAAAAGTGCGGTTGTTCTGTGCGTCAAAGGCGTAAAGCTGGCTGTAATAGCCGTTTCCCTCTATCACATAACAATATTTTCCGTTAGCGGCGATATCTGCGGCGAGTATTCCGCCGTCGGCTGTTCCGCTGTAAAGCTTGCTGTCAAAGTTCGCTATCTGATAATCCTTCTCGCCCAAGCCGAAAAGAAAGTAACGGTTCTCCTTCGACTTCATAACGGGCTTTGTATATCTGAGCTGTAGATCACAGACCTCACGTCCCGAGTTGTTCAAGGTGACAAACGAGGTGTCGGAGGCATAGGCAACTCTGCCCTGATTGACCGAAAAATTGCCCTGCTCCACTTCGCTTCCAACGATATTGACGGGATAACCCTGTCCTGCGGTTCCCAAAACCTCATAGTGCCACCACACGCTTATATTATCCCAGGTTAGCTTTTCCCTGTTGGCAAAAGCAAACACGATCAGAGTCAGGAGAAGCACTCCCGCAACGCCGAAAATGATTTTTTTAACGGCAGTTACAGACATTTCGGCTTTTTCCTGTTCGTAATCGTCCAGAGGCATATCCTCGTAGCTGATAACGGTGCGCTCTTTTTTTGTCACCCGCTCGGCGTAACGTCCCTTTATTTTCTTAAACATCTTTTCCTCTTTTCATAAGCCGCCGTATTGCCGGCGTCCCGTAAACGGTACCCGGTCTTTAAAATCAGTATAAGGGAATATTTAGAGGTTCCCTTAAAACACAGATTCAAACAATTCAATAATTTATCCTGTTCAGATACAATCCGCACGCCTGCGCAGTGGGGCCCGCGAACTGTCTGTTTTTCTTTTCCAAAATAGCGGGGATCCCGTCGGGCGGGATTTTCCCCTGAGCGATCCTGAGCAGCGTGCCGACCATTATCCGAACCATGTTGTACAGAAAGCCGTCCGCCTCAACGCGCATGAGCACCAAATCGCCCTCGCGCGTGACCGAAAAGCTCTTTACACAGCGCGTCATGTCGCCCGCCTCGCGGTTGTCGGGGGTGCAGAACGAGGTAAAATCGTGACTGCCGACATAAGCCTGAGCCGCCTTGTTGAGCATTTCAACGTCGAGCGGATAGCGGTAGTGAAGTGCATAGCCCTCCGAAAACGGGTTACGAACCTCGCTGTTCCAGATCTTATATATGTATTCCTTGCTTTTGCAGCTGTAGCGCGCGTGAAAATCCGCGTCAACTTCAACGCAGTCCAGCACCGCCACCGAGCGCGGCAGCCAGCGGTTCATCGCCGCCTTAAGCCTTTCGGGTGGGATAGGGTGCGAAAGCTTCACGCTGACGCAATAGCGGTTTGCGTGAACTCCGCTGTCGGTGCGGCTGCAGCCCTTAACGTCCGAACGCTCGCCCGTGATTTTTTCAAGCGCGGTCTGGAAAGCCTCCTGAACCGTATAAGCGTTCTGCTGTATCTGCCAGCCGTGAAAGCACTTGCCGTCATATGTAATTGTGAGAAGCAGGTTTCTCAAATCACCCTGTTCACAAATGTGTTGCATAATATTACTCCGCCGATGACAAGCCCGAGAATGATGAACGCGATAACGTCGTGCTTCGTCATGTGAATTTGTTTCATGCGGGTCCTTCCCGCTCCGCCCCTGTAGCAGCGACATTCCATAGCCGTCGCCACGTCGTAAGCGCGCCTGAACGCGGATACGAACAGCGGTATCAGAACAGGAATGAGCGCCTTTACCCGTTTGAAAAGGTTGCCCGATTCCATGTCCGCGCCCCTCGCCTTTTGAGCCTGCATGATTTTGTCGGTCTCCTCAAGCAGCGTCGGAACAAAGCGCAGCGCGAGCGACATCATCATCGCGACCTCGTGTACGGGGAACCTTATGAGCTTCAAGGGCCGCATAAGGCGCTCGATAGCGTCTGTAAGCTCCGTGGGCGAGGTCGTAAAGGTCAGGCAGGAGCTTGCCAGAATCAACGAAATTATACGCACCGTGACGAACACCGCTCGGTTGATACCGTTGACCGTTATTTTGAATACCCACCATTGCCAAATCGGTTCTCCGGAGCCGTAGAACAAATTAAGCAGCGAGGTAAACAAGACTATAAATATTATAACCTTTAAGCTTTTAAAATAAAACTTCGGCGATATTTCACTGAGAATAAGAAACAGCGCCGTGAACGCGGATGTGACAGCCAGAGCCGCGTAGTTAAAGGTGCAGAAAATTATAACAATATATGCTATAAACATCAGGATCTTCGCGCGCGGGTCAAGCCTGTGGATAAGGCTATTTCCGGGAAAATACTGACCGAATGCAACATCTCTTACCACAGCTTTCCCCCCTTTTTCAGCAGCGGCAGCAGCGCGCCGAACGCTTCGTCAACCGTAAGAACTCCCTCGGGAACGTCGAATCCCTTTTTCCTGAGCTCGCTCATTATCCTCGTTATCTGCGGCACCTTTAGCCCGTACCGGGCAAGCTCGTCGCCGCGGCGGAACACCTCAGCCGTCGGTTCAAGCATGGCGAGCTTTCCCCTGTTCATAACGATTATTCGGTCGGCTACTCGCGCTATATCCTCCATAGTGTGGCTGACGAGCAGCACCGTGTTGCGCCTCTCCGAATGGAAACGCGTTATCTGGCTGAGCAGAACCTCGCGCCCCATCGGGTCAAGTCCCGCAGTCGGCTCGTCGAGCACGAGGATATCGGGATTCATGGCTATAACTCCGGCTATAGCCGCGCGGCGCTTTTCACCGCCCGACAGATCAAACGGAGATTTTTCAAGCAGCGCAGGCTTTAAGCCCGTAAAATCGGCTGCCTCGCGCACCGCCCTGTCAAGCTCATCTCCCGTCTGGCCCTTGTTTTGGGGCCCGAAGGCTATATCCTTATAGACGGTCTCCTCAAACAACTGGTACTCGGGATACTGGAACACCATGCCGACCTTGAAGCGCACCGAACGGATTTTTTTCGGCTCCGCCCAAATATCCTTTCCGTCGAGCAGAACCTGTCCCTCCGACGGGCGAATAAGCCCGTTCAGCATTTGCATAAGCGTGCTTTTGCCCGAGCCTGTGTGCCCCATAACTCCGACAAACTCGCCCTTGTTGATTTTAAAGCTTACATCGTCAACGGCGCGTTTTTCAAACGGCGTACCCTTGCCGTACACAAAGCTGATATTTTTTAGCTCAAGAACACAGCTCACCGCATAGCCTCCTCAAGCATCGCCACACATTCCTCCTGTGTGAGCGGAATTTTATCTATTTTCAATCCGCAGCCCCTCAGCCTGTAAGCTAAATCGGCTGACTGCGGCACGTCCAAACGATGTGCTTTTAGCAGCTCCACCTGCGAAAAGACCTCCTGCGGCGTTCCCTGAGTCAGGATTTTGCCGCCGTCCATCACAACAACTCGGTCGGCAAGAACCGCCTCGTCCATAAAATGGGTTATAAGCACGACCGTAAGCTTCTTTTCGCGGTTGAGCTTCAACAGGGTTCCGATCACCTCTTCCCTGCCGCTCGGGTCGAGCATGGCGGTCGGCTCGTCAAGAACAATGCACTGAGGCTGAATAGCCAAAATGCCCGCTATCGCCACGCGCTGCTTTTGTCCGCCCGAGAGCTTGTGAGGCGCGTGCTCGCGGTATTCGTACATATCGACCGCTTTCAGAGCCTTGTCAACGCGCCTGCGTATCTCCGCAGGCTCCACTCCCAGATTTTCGGGACCGAAAGCAACGTCCTCCTCAACGATTCCCGCAACAAGCTGGTTGTCGGGATTTTGCAGCACAAGCCCCACCTTTTCGCGTATATCAAATGTTTTTTCTTCAACCGAAGTGTCGTCCCCGTCGATTATAACGCTGCCTCTGTCGGGCAGAAGCATGGCGTTGAGGTGCTTGGCAAGCGTTGACTTTCCGCAACCGTTGTGACCGATGACCGCCACAAACTCGCCGCTCTCAACGTCGAGGCTAACGCCGTCAACCGCGTTCTGAACGAGCTTGCCCTCCTCGTATTCGTCGTAAGAGAAAAACACATTGCGTATCGAAATAAAACTCATTAAATCTTCTCCCAGATCGCCGTCGAGCCGCAGGGCAGCACAAGCCCCGTCTCGCTGACGCGCAAACCGATTTCGTCGCCCGAGACCCTGCCGCCGAACTTCTTTTGCAGCAGGACTCCGAGCAAATATTCCATGACCGCAGGTGAAAGCCCCGTGGTGTAGGAGTTGAGAATGAAGAAAACAGGGTCGTCGCTCATCACCTGTGCGCACAGGCTCACAAGCGAATAAAGCTGCTCCTCAAGCTTCCAAACCTCTCCTCCGGGACCTCTGCCGTAGGACGGCGGGTCCATGATTATACCGTCATAGCGGTTGCCGCGCCTTATCTCGCGCTGAACGAACTTAACGCAGTCGTCAACCAACCAGCGCACGGGTCTGTCGGCTATGCCGCTTGAAGCGGCGTTTTCCTTTGCCCACTGAACCATGCCCTTTGAAGCGTCAACATGGCACACCGAAGCTCCCGCACGCATACAGGCGAGAGTGGCGCAGCCCGTATAGCCGAAAAGGTTCAGTATTTTTAAATCTCTGTTTTCATTTTTGATTTTTTGGGCGGCAAAATCCCAGTTCACCGCCTGTTCGGGAAAAACTCCCGTATGCTTAAAGCCCATCGGCTTTATATTGAAGGTCAGCCCGTCGTAGCCGACAGTCCAGCGGTCGGGCGCCTTTTTATACTGCTCCCAGCTTCCGCCGCCCTTGTTTGAGCGGTGATAGCGGGCGTGAGCCGAACGCCACAGCGGATTTTTCTTTTCGGTCGTCCAGATTATCTGCGGGTCGGGACGTATCAAAATGATGTCGCCCCACCGCTCCAAACGCTCTCCGCCCGAGGCGTCGATCAGCTCGTAGTCATGCCATTTGTCCGATAAACGCATATTTTACTCTCTTCATTGTTTCTATATATTATGTATTATATATTTTTTATATTTTTTAACGGAAGTCCTTTGCTTTTCAATGAGCGCACTGTGCTCAATTCATGCCGCAGGCAATTCACGGCAAAGCCTATTCATGTCCAAAGGTAAAATTGATATCAAACATTACCTTGACATTGTAGGGGCGAACCCATGTGTTCGCCCTCGCACCGACGTTTATTTCCCGTCCGATTCTCGATAGAAAACAAAACGTTTAATTCAACGCCCCCGGGCTCCACTCTCCACTCTCCACTCTAACAAAAGCTTCCTCACCCGTTATTCTGAAACAGGTTTGGCTGTGCCGCCGCTCCGTAGACCGCGCCTTTCGGGAAATCGTAGCCCAAATGACGGCAGCCCTCGGCGGTTATGCACCGTCCGCGAGGAGTGCGGCTCAAAAAGCCTATTTGCAAAAGATAAGGCTCGTAAACGTCCTCGATCGTGACAGCCTCCTCGCCTATTGCGGCGGCGAGGGTCTCAAGCCCGACGGGACCTCCGTTGTAGAACCTGATTATCGCCTCTAACATTCGGCGGTCGTTGTTGTCGAGTCCGAGCTCGTCGATTTCAAGCCTGTCGAGCGCGGTCTGAGCGGTTTCAAGCGTTATAACGCCGTCGCTCATAACCTGCGCGAAGTCGCGGACGCGTTTCAGCATACGGTTGGCGATTCTCGGCGTACCTCGCGAACGGGAGGCTATTTCTATAGCGCCCTCGTAGTCGATTTTTATTCCGAGTATTCCCGCGCTGCGGATAATGATTTTTGCAAGCTCCTCGGGAGTGTACAGCTCCAGCCGCAGCAAAACGCCGAAACGGTCGCGCAGCGGTGCGGTGAGCTGACCCGCTCGGGTGGTGGCTCCCACAAGAGTGAAGTGCGGAAGTGGCAGGTGATACGAAGCCGCCATTTGTCCCTTGCCCGTGATTATGTCTATCGCGAAGTCCTCCATTGATGGGTACAGAACCTCCTCGACCGCGCGGCTCAGACGGTGTATCTCGTCAATGAACAGCACGTCGCCCTCATTGAGGTTTGTCAGTATCGCCGCCAAATCTCCGGGCTTTTCAATGGCGGGTCCCGAGGTTATTCTTATATTAACGCCCAACTCGTTCGCGATTATCCCTGCCAAGGTCGTTTTGCCAAGTCCGGGAGGACCGTAGAGCAAAACATGGTCGAGCGTTTCGTGACGGATTTTTGCCGCCTCTATATATACGCGAAGATTCTCCTTTGCCTTTTCCTGACCTGTGTATTCGTCGAGGTTTTTCGGGCGCAGAGGATTTTCGCCCTCAGCAGCGTCCTCGGGAAGCTCGTTGGCGTCCATCATTCGGTTTTCAAAATCAAATTCGTCTGAAAATTGCATATTTGCCATTTACTGTCTTCCCATCTGCTTTAATGTCTGCGCTATAAGCTGCTCAACGGGCAGGCT
>JBGUPW010000271.1:0-6818 GCA_045130495.1 Ruminococcus sp.
ACCTCTGGTGCACCAGTTGTCACGCCAGTGGCACAGCTGGGCAGCTATGTACGGAACGGATAAACGCTGAAAGCATCTAAGCGTGAAGCCGACTCCAAGATTAGATATCCCATCGTGTAAACGAGTAAGACCCCTTGAAGACTACAAGGTTGATAGGCTGCGTGTGTAAGCATGGTGACATGTTCAGCTTGGCAGTACTAATAGGTCGAGGGCTTGACCATACAACGAAGGCAAGATGCAATTAAGTCCTTCACTTTCTTTGGTCAGCAGTATTTAGCTTTTCTCCCTGCTCTTTATTCAGTTTTGAAGGTACTTGAAGCGTCGATATTCGGCGCTTTTTTGTTTTTTAAGAAATAGTGCTGTTTAATCCCGCCGTTGATGATGTTTTGCAAACGATTTGTTTTTCCAAGGGTGGGTTCGGGTGCAGCGTCACGCTGCATAAAAAGGCTCCTTTCGGATAAGCTAATCTCGAAAGGAGTTTTCTGTTATGAAAAAACGCAGACCTGTTTTTAACCACGATAAATCAAAACGCTACAACGGTATATTCGACCCCGATGCGGGCAGCGTCACGCTCGACCCCGATATAGTGTCGTCAACCGAAATGACAGGCGCAGTCCCCGCCGCAAGAGAAGAACCATACGACGAGGACGCGTTTGACGAGTATTATTTTTGAAGGTATGCAAGTATAAAAGATCCCGCCCGATTTCAGTCAGGCGGGGTTTTTCTGTTGTATATAAATTATTTTTAGGGCGACAGTTATCTGATTGTGAGGAATTGATCAAACATTATTGTGATAATAAAACAAATACGATTATACAAATGTGTTTGTTGTTTCGTTTTCATCGAAATGTTTACAATTTTTACAATATGATGTATAATAATTTTTACATAATGTATGTCGTTATTGTAAGGCGCGGGTTGTTTCGGAAACAAAATGTCGCCTGAGAAGCGACCATTTTTGAATTGTACGGTGCTATAATGTATCCAAGATGAAAATCTAAATTAAAAATTCTTCTTGGAGGTAATCAATATGAAAAACAACATTACAGAACTGGTATTTATTCTTGACAGAAGCGGCTCCATGTCGGGGCTTGAGAGCGACACAATCGGGGGCTTTAATTCGCTTATCGAGAAGCAGCGCAAGCAGGAGGGTGAGTGCTACGTTTCAACCGTGCTCTTCGACAACGTGAGCGAGGTTCTTCACGACCGCGTAAAGCTCTCCGACATCAAACCAATGACAGAGGACGATTACACTGTTCGCGGCTGTACGGCGCTTATTGACGCGATCGGCTGCGCTATTCATCACATCGGAAACGTTCATAAGTATGCGAGAGAGGAGGATGTTCCTGAGCACACTATGTTCGTTATTATGACGGACGGACTCGAAAATGCCAGCCACATCTATTCATCTTCCGAGGTCAAGAAGATGATAGAGAAGGAGAAAGAGAAATACGGCTGGGAGTTCCTCTTTATCGGAGCGAATATCGACGCCGTGGAAACCGCTAAGCACTTTGGTATCGGCGCCAACCGTTCGGTCAATTACCACGCCGACAGGCGAGGCACCGCTGTGGTTTACGACACGGTTGCCGAGACGGTAGCTAATTTCCGCGCCGCGCAGCCTATGGCAGCAAACTGGAGCGAAAAAATCAACGAGGATTACAACAGCAGAAAGAAGCGCAGATTTTTTAAAAAGTAATTTAGATTAGATTGCGGCTAAAGCGTCGGATAAAACATAAAATCAAGCCTGACGGAATGACGCACAATTTGCAGCGTTTGTTCCGTCAGGCTTCCGAAGAAGGAAATGAGCATAAAAGCCGGTGTATATAATTGCTTATGCTCAGTAATATATATACAGTAATTTTAAACTCCGAAATAAAAACCGAGAGAAGGCGATAATTTGATTTATACCGAACTGACAAAGAAGGCGATGAGGATTTCATTTTTCGCCCATAAGAATCAGGTTGATAAAAGCGGTATTCCGTATGTTTATCACCCGTTTCACGTAGCTGAGCAGATGGATGACGAAATAACGACCTGCGTGGCTTTGCTGCACGACGTTGTGGAGGATTCCGGTTTTACATTGCGTGATTTGACAAGTCAGGGATTTCCGCGTGTTGTGACGGACGCTGTGGCGCTGCTGACGCATGACGACAGTGTGCCGTACATGGAATATATTGAACGTATAAAATCAAATCCTATCGCGGCGAAGGTGAAAATCGCGGACTTGGAGCATAACAGCGATCTTATCCGTTTGGATGTCGTGAACAGTGCAGCTTTGGAACGCGTGGAAAAATATCGAAGGGCGTTGTTCATGCTTCGCTTTCCCATAGAAAAACCCGAGTTGACGAAAAAAATACGCGCACACCATGTCGCTTGCTGTGATATAGATGTGCCGTACAGCTGCCGCTACTGTACGATGTGCGGCGAGGAAATTTTCTATGCGCCTGAAACCGAAATGGAGATTCCGATCGAAGAAACCATTTGTTTTTGTGCCAAGTGCTCTGAAAATACGCGCTTTTCGGACAGGTATTGCGGTTACTGCGGCGCTAACTTAAGATAATGGAGGAAACAAGCAATGAAGGATAAAATCAGAGGTTCACTTATCGGAGGAGCGGCTGGCGATGCTCTGGGTTACACAATTGAGTTTATGGGTGAGTACGGCATTTTTTCGAGGTACGGAAAGGACGGCATTCAAAGCTACGCACTTGACCCGTACAGCGGCAAGGCAATCATTTCCGATGATACGCAGATGACGCTGTTTACGGCTTTTGCCGTTATCGCAGAGCGCTGCTGTACCGACTGCGGAGGAAGGTGTGGTGATCTGCGCTCATACTTGAACCTTGCATATCAGGATTGGTACGACACGCAGGAGCTGAGCTTTAAAGAGGTCGGCAGAAGCGGAATTTACTCTGAAAAATTTATCCGCTATCCCGAGAGTATGCTTCCTGTGATGCTGAAAAATCACCCTGAGTTGTTTTACAGACGCGCACCGGGAATAACCTGCCTTTCCGCCTTATATCACCGCCGCAGCGAGACGAATAACGGTGAGGAGATAAAAAGCTTTATCGCTTCCAAAATCAACAACAGCAAGGGCTGTGGCGGCGTGATGCGCGTTGCGCCGATCGGTATGATAAAGGGACGAACTATCGAGGAGATCAATATTGAGGGAGCTGAGGCGGCTGCCGTTACGCACAATCACTCTCTCGGGTATATTCCGGCGGCTGTGTTTGGCCACATAATCAACAGAATCATTTATCCGACCGATTCTATGACCCTAAGGCAGATTATAGAGGAAGCGCGCGACACGGCGGCAAGGCTGTTCGCTGACGACGAGAACATCGAAAAAATGGTTAATATCATCGACAAAGCGATCCAGCTTTCCGAAAACTCTGAACCGGATTTGGATAATATTCACCGCCTCGGCGAAGGCTGGGTCGGCGAGGAAGCGCTCGCAATCGCGCTGTATTGCAGCCTAAAATATGAGAATGACTTTTCCAAGGCATTGATCGCTTCGGTCAACCACAAGGGCGACAGCGACTCTACAGGAGCGATCACGGGAAATATTGTCGGCGCGATCTGCGGTTATGAGGCGATGGAGCAAAAATGGAAGGATGATCTTGAATTATCCGATTTGATAATAAACATTGCGGATATGCTGTGCTGAGCAAAAGCAGTAACAGGCTGTATAAATAAAATAACAGGACGTGTCAATCGGCACGTCCTGTTGCGTTTTTAAGTTTGTTATTGTTGTGTTTGTTAACGCTGTGTTCTTGTACGCTGCGACTGCTGAGCTGTTGATTGCTGAGACTGCGACTGCTGAACCTGAGACTGTTGAACAAGAGATTGCTGAGACTGTGACGGCTGAACCAGGGATTGCTGATTCTGTGATTTCAGCATTTGCTTTTTCTCGGTAACAGGAACGGACGTCGGCATATCCTGAGTGTTCTCCATAACAGTCATTGAAAGCCTGTCGATATAGTCATAGATATCTTTCATTTGATACAAATCGATCGTTATAATGCCTTCCAGCGGATCGTTGATCGTGACCGTCTCTTCGTCAAGGTCATATCCGCACAGCATTACACAATGCTCAAGCTCATACCAATAGACGTATTCGCCGTTGTAGTCAAAAGCGACGTCGCTTAAAACAGGCTCCTCATAATCCATTGTAGTCCAGATAAGTACGGGACAGCCGTTTTCGATCAGCTTGAATAGATCCTCAAATTCGGTGCCCATTGTGTTGTAGGCGGCGTATTTAGAGTTCTTTGCCTTGAGGTAGTCGTTTGCGCAGTTTGTGAGCCCGGGAGGGTAGATGCCCGCGCCGTCGATTTCCTCGGGGTCGCCCACATACGACCACATGATGTCTTCTCCGTAGGTGAGATATTTGTCGGCGATTTCGGTTTTTTCGATCTCGAAACCGAGACATCTCAGAGCTGACGTCAATGCAACCGATTCACAGCCTGTGGGAAGCTCCGGGTTTTGCATAAGCTCCTCGGTGTCGATTTGAGCCGAGCGGTTACGCAGCGGTGATAAAAAGTATTTTTTGTCGATCTTCTTTTCGGGTTGATGTTTTGTTTCTTTTGCGCTGTCCTTGGGTGAGCGGAACGCCTGATCCGGAGATGCCTGGTCCGTTGTTGAATCCAAGGTTGCGGGGTGCAGCGCGCTGTCGAATGATGCTCTTCTTCCTGCCGATTTTTTCTCCCCGCACGCCGCAAAAAGCAGCGGAATTACGGCAAGCAGTAATGCGGCAATTCTTTTCATATTTACCTCCGTTTCAAGGTGTTGACTAATATTCTATCATATTCTTACGGAAAATTCAATGCCTGAGCCACATTTTAATTTGCTAATTAATGCAAAAAAATACAGCCCATTCCAAAAAGAACAAGCTGTATAGAACAAATTATGTTGATTTTAAACGATTATGCCCAACTGTCAAAAAACCGTACTCCGCCGTAAGCCAAAATAAAATTCTGACTTTCGTGGAACGAACTCTGCACCATGTAGGGGTTGTACATATACATGATACGGTGCTGAACTGCGTCGTGGTTCTCGTCGAAGATGTAGCGCACTGCCTGGCGGCAATCATCGTTCGTGCCGATCTCGGTGCTGCCGTCGTAGCGGCACTCACGGATAACTTCCTCGACCGAGGTGTAGCCCTCAAAGCACATGGCGTCCTTTACGGACTGAGCGATAAGGCTCGCGCCGATAAAACCGCCCGAACCGAACTCGCCCATGCAGAGACGCTCAAGCAAGTCGCGGTCTTCGTCAGTCAGTGTGATCTTGGCGCAGACATAGGAAGAATCGGGATTGTCAATTGCGATAAGGTAGCCTGAATCCCACTGAGAATTGTAGTCGGCGGGAGTGTCGGGCTTTACCGCAGTTGCAAACTGAATCGGCGTTTGAGAACCGTTCGTTGCCGAAGAGGGGCTGACCGTTGTTGCCGCCGCAGTTGAAGCGGGAGCAGTGGTCGATGCCTTTGTTGCAGGCGTCGATGACGACACCGTGCTTTCAGCCAAGCCGCTTGTATCCTGTGTGAGAGCCTGAGAACCTATTTGTTTAATTTCTTCTGATTTGGGATTAATGTTTTTGTCGATGCTGGCAGTTGTAGTAACGAGCTCGGTGCGTTTAGTACTGTCCGCAGATATAACATTTGTCGCTATTACGGTGTGAACCGCAAGGAGCGTCGCAACCAGCGCAACACAAACCATCATAACTCCCTGTCTGTGTTTTTTCAAAAAGTTATTAATTTTCATATCCACCTGTTGCTGCCGAATGATTCGGTCTTTATAATAATTTCTTCTTCTAAACCTTCCAAACACTTTATCTTGTCTTTATTTATGTACTATTATACCACATATTGATTAGTCAATCAAGTCATCTTAAGAAACAAAATTAATACAATATTGTAAAGTTCTTGAAATAATCTCGTTCGGCGCAACCGACAAATATCATTATTTAATCTTAAAATCTATGTGCAAATACCCTGTTTTTGCACGTGAAACCGCCGTTTTTCGCACTTTTCGGTTTGGATAACATAATATTACCGATATCAGTGTAACGGTTGCCGCTTTTTCTTTGTAAAATCGTTAAAATTGTAATAAATTTGTAACTTTTGCGTTGGGCGGATTTTTTTTGTGTTTTCCCTTTTTATCGCCTTGATACAACATTCTCCCGAAAATCGGATCACACAAAAAAACAGAGGCGGAAAAATCCGCCTCTGAAAGTTATTGTTTTTTATTTAACGGGAAGCTTTGCGATAAACTCGGCAAGGTATTCCTGAATGAGGGTTACGTCCTCAACAGTGATTCTGCCGTCAAGGTTTACGTCTGCCGCCTTGAATGCGTCTGTGCCTTCTTCAAGAATGAAGCCTTCGCGCTCTGCGATGCTGCGCTGAACCGCTGTAGCATCGTCGATCTTAACAAATCCGTCGCCGTCAACGTCGCCGTAGATGATGTCGCCGGGCTCGTCGGTCTCGATCGTGAGTGTGAACTTTGCGCCTTCCTTGGAAGCAAAGTCAAACTCGCTGAGGTCAAGCTGGAGCTTGATTGTCTGTGTATCTTCTTCGGTGTCGAAGGTGATGTTGTCGCCGTTGTAAACAGCGTCGCTCTCAACGCCGCTTTCCTCGAACACACCGCCGAAGTTGTGTGTCCAAGCACCGTCGATAGCAAATTTAACCTGACGCTCAAAGCCGTCGGGTACGTTGGCAAACTCGATTTCCCATACGTCTTTGGTAACCTCGGTCATCTCGTTTGCTGCATAAGCAGGATCCCAAGCTGCGCCGTTGAGCCAGAAGCCTTCGCCGTTACCTACAGCGAATA
>JBGUPW010000272.1:0-4233 GCA_045130495.1 Ruminococcus sp.
GAAGAATCATTATTGTAAAGCGAGGTATATTGAAAATGAATACAAGCACGTTTGAAAAATATGAGTCCGAGGTGCGTTCCTATTGCAGGCATTTCCCAAAGGTGTTCACCGACGCAAAGGGAGCTGTTCTCACCGACGAGGACGGAAATAAATATATCGACTTTTTCTGCGGCGCGGGCGCGGTAAACTACGGTCACAACAACCCGTACATCAAGCAAAAGGTAGTGGATTATCTCGCCTCCGACGGCATTATTCACGCTCTTGATATGTACACGGGTCCCAAGCGCGAGTTTATCGAATCGCTTGAAAAGAAGATCATCGAGCCGCGCGGTTTTAATTATAAAATTCAGTTCTGCGGTCCCACCGGCACAAACGCTATCGAGGCGGCTTTAAAGCTTGCCAGAAAGAAAACCGGCAGAAGAAATGTGTTCGCGTTTATGGGCTGCTTCCACGGCATGACGCTGGGCGCGCTTTCGCTCACCTCCGAGATGTACGCCCGCAACGGCTGCGGCGCAAGCCTCAACGACGTCACCCACATTCCCGCTCCATATATGTTCGAGGGGCTCAATGTGATTGAATATATGCAGACGCTTATCGACGACGACCATTCGGCGATAGAAAAGCCCGCAGCACTTGTTATGGAGACCTTGCAGGCTGAGGGCGGTATCCGTCCGTTCAGCGACGAGTTTTTGCGTGCCGTCCGCGTTTTCTGCGATAAAAACGACATTTTGCTCATAATCGACGATGTTCAGGTCGGCTGCTGCCGCACAGGTACGTTCTTCTCGTTTGAGCGCGCCGGTATCATTCCCGATATGGTTGTCATGTCAAAGTCGATCGGCGGAATGGGAATGCCTTTGGCTATTGTGCTTCTCAAAGAGGAGCTCGACTGCTGGAAGCCCGGCGAGCACAACGGCACCTTCCGCGGAAATCAGCTCAGCTTTGTCGCGGGAGCCGCTTCATTTGATTATCTGCTCGAAAACAATGTCGAGGCTGAAACGCGCCGCAAGGGAGAGCTTGTAAAGTCCTACCTTGAAAAAGAGGTGCTTCCGCTTGACGAGAGGCTTGAGCTTCGCGGAATGGGTCTTATCTGGGGCATCGACTTCGGAAAAATAGATCCCGCGCTCAGCGAAGAGGTAATTGAAAAGTGCTTTGACGAGAGAGTTATCTGCGAGTGCGCCGGCAGAAACGGCGCGGTATTCAAAATAATGCCTCCGCTTGTCATTGAGGACGAGCTGCTGCAAAAGGGACTTGAAGTCGTGGCAAAGGCTGTCAGAGAAGTCTTGAAAAAATAAAATAATCCGCAAAATTAAAATTCACAAAATTATAAGCCGCAAAATACACCGCCGTATGCAAGGGTCGCATACGGCGGTTTGATTTTGAATATTTTCGTTGTCGTCCTGAATACTTTCGTTTTCGTTCTTGTTTTTTCGTTCTCGTCTTGCGAAAATTATCCTCACAAAGCTTTTGTCCGATCTCCGTAAGGAATCGGTATCAATAGTAATATCTGAGGGTGGTCACGGCTCTGACGTTCATAGCAAACAATCCGCGGTAGAGCAGGAAATAGAGAGCTACAAAAGTACCGATAATCAAGCCTGCCATAAGAAGTCTTAAGAAAACGTTTCCTTTGGGATCGAACTCGTCTTTGATTTCCAAAAGACATGCCGCAATGTACCAAACGGTAGCAAGTGCAAAGAACATATATGCCAGCACATTGGTCGCCATGTAGAACAGACCGCCAACGAGAATGATTCCCATGGGAACTATGGAGTTTACACCGAAGGAAATAAGCGAGCCCAGCATAAGGTCGCCGGGATTGGCGGGCTTTTTGCCGCATACAAGCAAAATAAGAAATCTTGAAATCACATACGCTACACAAAGAGCGATTACAGAGATAAACGCTGCCAGAAGCGCAAGACCGAAGTTGTAGTCAACGTAGGGTTTTCCTTTGACAGCCTCGGTGCCGTAGATGCAGCACTTTACGCCGAGCATTACGATAAACAGAACCGAGATGTAGATGAGCGGAGTTAGGAAATCCTTATCGTTGATCCTGTTTTGAACCGCCTGTGTGGGGTTCTTGAAATAGATGGTGAACGGCTCAATGAGCTTTTGACCGAAGTTCTTGCCCTGACGGGGCGGATTAGGCTGAAAACCGCCGGGTTGTTGGGGATAACCTCCGGGCTGCTGAGGATAGCCTCCGGTCTGAGGATAACCGCCGGGCTGCTGCGGATTACCGCCGGGCTGCTGCTGAGGAAAGCCTCCTGCCGGCTGTTGTTGCTGCGGAAAACCTCCCGCCGGCTGTTGCTGCTGAGGATAGCCTGTCGGCTGCTGCTGCCGGAAAGCGTTCTGCGTTTCCTGACGCTCGACTAAGGCTTCGGGACAGTTGCAAAAAGAGTTATCCGGAATCTGACTTCCGCAATATTTACAATATCTCATGTTCCAATCTCCTTTTCATAAAATCTGAAATAAATTGACCCTCGGAATTTTGCTTTAGAGCTTTCTTTTATTGATTGGTTACTTAAAAGCAAAATCCGCCTGTAAATATTCTACCAAAATGCACAAGTGATGTCAAGCAAATATTGAATATTTCAGCAATAGAGTCAGTTGAATATGCTTTTGATACTTGTTTCGTTCAATCCGTCTCCGATAACTATAACAATGTCCTGACCGTGTTCGATCGGGCGGATATCGGTTTGCTTTCCTGTGGCGTTGAACTCAAGCCAGCCGCCGTCATGCCTGACAAAGCCCTTGACGCGGAATATCCTTCCGCATTCGGCTGAGTCAAAGGCTGCCCTTGCCTTTTCGGAAAGCTCCTCTGCCGTGTAGGATTTGTTGATCAAATACAGCGAACGGAATCCGCTGTCGTCCGAAAAGCCGCGCTTTACAAAATCGGCGCAGTCAAATCCGCTGTTCATAACGCGCTCAAAGTCTTTGTCTGTCAGCTCAGCCCAGTCTTTGGATAATATTTTGCCGCTCAGACGCTTGTTGCAGTGCGCGTCCTTTAAGGCGCGTTCAATATGCGCTATGGTTTTTGGCATTTGTTCCTCGGTCGCAGCTTGGGCTTTGCTCAGCACCACAACGCCCGCTCCCGCGATCTGCGAAGCCAAATAATAATCAGCCGATTCCGATAAATCGTCGTCGAGGTCGGCGTCAGCCACGGCGATCACGCTGCCCGCCTCAAAAAAGCGGTCGAGCGGTTCCTCGTATAAGACGTCAAAAAATTCATCCGTGTCGAAAACGCCCGAGGGCTCGATGAGCACGCGGTCATAGCCGCTCATCCCCAAGGCGATAAGCTTTGTTTTAAAGCGTCGCTTGTGGCAGTCGGCGTCGCACGCGCCCGCGACCATTTCAAGTCCGCAGCGGTCGCTTTCAAGCTCGCGCAGCAGGAGCATATCTACATTCACCGCGCCGTAATCATTTTCGAGGATCCCGATTTTCATTCCCTTGTCGAGCAGGTACCGCGCGTAAAGCTTCAAAAATGTTGTTTTCCCCGACCCGAGAAAGCCCGTGATCAAATCTACCTTAGTCATTTTTCTTGTTCAGTTCACGGCAAAAACCGTCGATTTCGGCTTCGATTTCTTTGCGCGATTTATCCTTTGGCTCGATCAGCGACAGCTCAGCCGCAAAGCTTTCGACTCCGAGAGCTTTTTTCAGCTTGCTAAGCGATTTTTTGTCGCCGCTTCCCATGAAGCACACGAATGCCGCCATCCGCTTTCCGTCGAGTGCGCTGCGGTTTTCCTCTATAAAGCTGCGCAGCGGAGGGGTAAAGCAGGATGCCCACACGGGAGAGCCGAAAATGACCGTGTCATACTTTTCGGCGTTGAAAATATACGGCTGCAGCTTCGGCTTTTCGCCCATAAGCGCACTTTTTCCGCCCCACAGAAACTTTTTCGCGCCTTTGTTCGGGTAAGCCTTTACGGGATGCAGCGCCAGCAAGTCCGCTCCGGTCTTTTCGGCTATCATTTCAGCCGTCTGCTTAACGTTGCCGTTCATTGAATAATATACTATGATCGCTTTCATGCAAAATACCTCCTGAAAAATTTTTGTATATGTTTGTATACATTATAATTATATATATTATATATGAAATCGCCTGAAAAGTAAACCGCCGGAGCGTCGGAAGCGCGAAATTATTAATGATGTGAAACCATTTTGTTATTCGCTTTTCATTGACAAAATTCGCAAAAAAGCTTACAATTACAATCGGGAGAATGCAGTTTTCAGGAGTTGATAAAA
>JBGUPW010000273.1:0-28989 GCA_045130495.1 Ruminococcus sp.
GACGGCAGAACAAATGTACATATCAAGGCAGATAACCTTACCATAACCGACACCTCATGGGCAGGCATCTATATCGGCTTAAACAGGAACAGCAACTATTACACCAAGGATATGAAGGTCGAGCTGAACAACTGCACGATCAGAAACGCAAAGAATGAATCCGGTCTGCGCGTATTGCCGCAGGATTCACAGATCATTTTGACTAACTGCACCTTTGAAAACTGCCAGAGCACCAAAGACGGCGGCGCGATCTATACCGAATCCGAAAACGAGCCGTTCATCAAGGATTGCACCTTTAAGAACAACAAGGCTAACAACGGCTATGGCGGAGCGATCTTTGCAGAAACTCACACCGCTGCCGGCAGCAAGCTGAAGGTTGTAGGCGGTCTCTTTGAAGGCAACGTCAGCTACAAAATGAGCAATGACAAATACTATACGACGATGGACGATCTGAAGAAGGGCGCCGGCGGAGCGATCGCATGCGCAAACCTTAATGCAGACGGCGTAACATTCAGGAACAATTCCTCTAACGACCAGGCAGGCGCGATCTTCATCGTACCGGGTATGTCTTATGACAAATCTTACTTCACCAACAGCATCACCAACTGCACCTTCGAAGGCAACAAGGCTGACCACGTAGGCGGCGCGATCCGTTTGTTCCACATCGACAATAACAACGTTATCAAGAACTGCAAGTTCACCGATAACAGCAGCAGAGGTCAGAATGTATTCGTTGAGTACGGTCACGGTCTGGGCGAAAAGCTCATCAAGGATTGGGGCAACACCAGCAATTCCAAGTACAACAACGGTATGTATATCGTTAACAAATAATGGCAACAGCAATTTGATCATATAACAACACACCGACAAACGCTCCCCCTGCCGAACAGGAGGAGCGTTATATCTGCACAAGGCGGAAATATTAAACATAACCGCATTGACTTTATGTGATTTGTTTTTTATAATAAAAGTAGTTTTTGCGGACGGATTACTCCCGTCAAATGAAAAAATCGTGAGGTGAAAGCATGGTAAAAGCACTCGGCAGCAAGGGGTGGACGATCGCCGGTATCTGCTTTGCGATACTGCTCCTTTTCGGGCTTGTCGTTTACGGTGCGCAGAATTATTTAAAGCTGGACACGACTGTTACAAGGTCGGTCTTTATCGAGGGGGAATACTCCGTTGACGGCGGCGAGTGGAAGCCGACGAACGGTTACGACCCGATCAACGAACGCTTTCACAAAATCTTGTTTAGGGGAAAAATGTCAGAATTTGCTTTAATGAACACCGAAAACATAACCGTTTCCTCGAAAAATGTATGGTATACCCTGAAAACCGCCAAAGGCGACCCGATGTATGAATTAACCTATGTCGGCAAGGATGAGCTGCGACAGCTGTATTTGTCGTTCGCCGAAAATCCGGATGATCCGATGTTCCTGCCCGAGAATTTTGACAGATTGTATTATGACGGCTACGCTTCAAAGGTCAGCCTTCCCGATACACCCGGTTACAAAACCATCACGGCTTACTTCGCCTCTCTGAACGCCGACGGCAAGCTTGCGGACAAGGAATTAGTTTTGGAGGTCGTGAACCCTTATCCATTTGCGGAGCAGAGCTTTTCGGAGTGCTACAAGGTTATGTTCAGCGAAGCCAACGGCGCATATCTGAAATTCTTTTTCGATGTGCTGCCGCCTGCGCTTGCATTTTTGCTGGTATGCTTTTTCGGTATCTTTCTTTTCCCGATTGCGGGGTTTATTTTGGGAAGGGTCAATTATCAATATTTTGCCTTCGGCGCACTCTGCTTTTTCTGGGGACTGTTTATGATCGGACAGCGGGCAAGCGCCTATATGAATATGTGGATCGTCGATCCCGCCGTTTGCATGACGATAATCCTCCTGCTAAACTACTGCCTATTCATTACGATAATGCTTTACTTGAAGTCAAATCTGACGGGCAGTGTGACACGCGCTCTTGCGAACGCCGTAGCCACCATATATATTTTAGCGGTAACAGCGGCGATCGTTTTGCAATTTACTTTTGTTCGGGATCTGTACGCGACCTCGCCGTTTATGTATTTGTGCGCGGCTGTAGGAACGCTCATAATTACGGTGCTGCTTATCACGGAGGTGCGGCACAATGCGCGTGCTCTTATGATACTTGTGTCATGGACTCCGCTGACGCTTTCCGT
This sequence comes from Ruminococcus sp., assembly GCA_045130495.1. GTDB lineage: Bacteria > Bacillota > Clostridia > Oscillospirales > Acutalibacteraceae > Ruminococcoides. Next base: position 2,186 of record JBGUPW010000273.1, read on the forward strand.
TTTGATCGACGCGGTAAACCATTATTTAAGGTTTACAGATATTCATTTTTATTATTTCGGGCTTGCCGTCACGATGATCTATCAGATAGTGCGGTTGGTGTTCGATTTGAGAAAGCAGTATCTCGCGTCTATACGATATCAGCAAATACAGAAGGAGCTGTATGAAGCAAAGGTCGGCGTGATGGTGTCGCAGATACAGCCGCACTTTATGTACAATGCGCTTTCATCAATTGCGATGATGTGCACCATTGATCCAAAAACAGCAAGGCAGGCGACAGTCACCTTCGCAAAGTATCTGCGCGGAAATATGGATTCGATCAAACAGACAAAGCCTGTTCCGTTTTCGCAGGAGCTTGAACATCTGAAAAAGTATTTATATATAGAAAAGCTCCGCTTCGGCGATATGCTGAATATAGAGTATGATATTCAGACGACGGGATTTGTTCTGCCGCAGTTAAGTATCCAGCCGCTTGTTGAAAATGCCGTCAAGCACGGCGTAGGAATGAAAAAGGAGGGCGGAACCGTCACCATATCCACCCGCGAGACCGAGGATGCGTTTGAGGTTATCATCTCAGATGACGGAGTCGGCTTCGATACTGCGGCGGAAAAGAAAGATGACGGACGCTCGCATATCGGAATGGAAAACACCCGCAAGCGCGTTAAAGAAATGTGCGGTGGCGAGGTTAGGATAGAAAGCAAAGTGGGGGAGGGGACTGTTGCAACAGTCGTTCTCCCGAAGGAGGGTCAAAAAATTGAAGATACTGTGTCTTGATGACGAAATTCTGTCTCTGCAATTGCTTGAAATGTGCGTCAAAGAGGTCAAGCCGGACGCTGAGGTTCTGACGTTTACCGATCAGGACAAGCTGTTGGAGAAGGCGGAAACGAACGGCTGCGACGTCGCCTTTCTGGATATCCATATGCGCGGTATGAACGGAGTAGAGGTGGCAAAAAGGCTTAAACAGAGCAACCCGAAGATGAATATTATCTTTGTCACCGGCTTTTCGGAATACAAGGCGGACGCGATGGATATGCGTGCGAGCGGCTATGTGATGAAGCCGGTGACCGAAGAGGATGTGGCGCAGGAGCTTGATAATCTGCGTTTTCCGATCATACCGAAAAAAGACGCGCTGCTAAAGGTGCAGTGCTTCGGCAACTTTGACGTATTCCTGCCCGACGGTACGCCCGTCAAATTTGAGCGAAGGCGCTCCAAGGAGATTTTTGCTTATTTGGTACACCGCCACGGGAGCTCCTGCAGCACAAGAGAAATCGCGGCGGCGCTTTTTGAGGATGAGCCCTACGACAAAAATCAGCAAAGCTATCTGCAAACGCTTATATCGGCTATGATGAAAACCCTGAAAAAGCACGGCGCGCAAAAGGCTGTAAACAAAAGCTACAACGCGTTGTCGGTCAATCCGTCCGTGCTCGACTGCGACTTCTACCGCTTCGCCGAGCTTGATGCGGGCGCGGTAAACGCCTATGCCAACGAATATATGAGCCAGTATTACTGGGCGGATTTTCTGTTCAATGATTTTTAAAATTGATTTTTAAAAACTTTCCAAATATTCCGAATAATTTTAAAAAATTTTGAAAAAATCTTTTAATTCAGCAGATTTGTTGCAGATTCGTTGTACTCTGTTCTTTATAATTAAATTACAAACAAAACAGTTTACAACTAAAACAGTAATCTATTTATAAAGGAGAGAATCACCATGACAAAAACGATCGGCTTCAAATTCAACCCTGCGCGCTTTTTAGTATTCGTTACGGGCTTTATCGCCCTTTGGATATGCGGCGACTATTTATTCGCCAACTTCATTCTGAGGACAGGCTTTATCTTTTCGGCTTCAAGAGATATCCTGCTGCCCGTGATCTGCGCAACTCCGTTTGCAACTTTTACGCAGCTTTTGAAAACGGATTGATATATGGAAAACTTTAACAATTCCCTACCGCGCATAAGCGGGGAATCTTCACAGCATAATCCGGCAATATTTCCTTGAAATACGTCAGTATTCCTGCGGAGCTTTTACAATATTCTGCCATAAATCTTCCGCACTTCTGCGCGACATTGAATTATTAGAGATTCCCAAATTTTAACATTTTCTCTAAAGCGACTCGGACGCTGTAAAGACGGAAGCTTTCCGTTTCTTTACAGCGTCTTTTTTATGACTGATGAAAAAAAGATCCTGTCAAAGACTGTAGGTCGTTGCCGATGATGATATTATAAGCGGAGAAAACGACAGCATATTCGTGAAAAAATAGTCAAAATAAATCAATATAATGATTTTTTGTTGACAAATTGTTGCTTATGTGGTAAAATTGCAATACAAATAAAAAGTTTTTTGGAAATATTGACAAAAGGTCGGATTTCAAATTCTAAAGAGCAAAAAACATTCCGCTTTTTGTCGATTATTATTTTACACCGCCGCAGCGGGAAACCACTTGAATTTCCGGAGATGTTCAAATGAAACCTGTATATGAACGAGAAAACCTGATAATAACAGAGTTCGATTGCGAAGATGTGATAACTACGTCCGGAGGATTGCTTCCGGAGGATCCCACGGATCCCGAGTCTGCTTATTCAACCACTGAGATGGAAAATGTTTACGGCGGATATTCGAGCTTCCAAGGACCGGGCTCTTGGTTCTGAGTAACCGCACCACGAACACGAAAATTAAAAGATACGGAGTGTACAGCCGTTTGAGGTATCTTGCGGCTTGAAAACGCGGTATCTTTTTTGAATACATGATGAATAATTAAATGGAGTTTGGTGGTCATATGCGTAGATTAAAAAAATTGAAACGATTTGTGTCAGTCTTGTTGGTTCTTTCGGTACTGTTCAGCCTTGCCGTACCGTTCGATCTTTCGGTTTTTGCTGAGGAAGAGCCTGCGACGGGCAGCGATATACACGTTTTTGTATACCGTTCACTCGATTCTGCCGGAAATGTTATCAAGTATAATAATCATGAAAAGTATGATATTATTTTTCAAAGGGGCGACGAGCCTCCGTATCCCGACAGAGCTTATGAGCTGCACGTTGACAATTTTGACAACGATGAAAAAACAAACGCAGCTCTTCAAATCGGCGGCAAGGAAGGGTATAAGCAGCCGTGGTACGACTATAATTACTATGTCCACAGGCTGATAATAAAAGACAAGATCGCTCCGCGCAAAATGTCGGGCTGGTTCATGTATATGAGAACGCTGTCCGATGAAAATGTTGAGGGTCTTGAGGACAAGATCGATACATCGTTGTGCTCGTCTTTTTATTGTACGTTCAACTATTGCTATCTCAAAAACCTTGATCTTACACAGTGGGACGTTACCAATATCGAAACCGCCAACGGTATGTTTTCACACCAGGACGGCAAGGGTCTGAAAACGCTGAATATCTCAAATTGGGTATTGCCGAACTGCGTGAATTTAGGTGCTTTTATCTATGACTCTGTTCTTGAAGAGCTTGACCTTTCAGCTTTGAATCCCAAAAAATGCGAATCCATATCGAGCTTTTTGGCGGAGAACAAAAAGCTCAAAAGGGTGATATTCGGTCCCGAGTTCTCTGTAGGCGTGAACAATAACAATACAAATCTTAACTCCGCATTTGAAAATGATAAAAGCCTTGAGGAACTGGATCTGAGCACATGGAACGTTCCGCGCGCACGTTATGCATCAAAAATGTTCAAGGGCTGCTCATCACTTCAAAGCATCAACTTTGAAGGCGGCAACTGGGGCGCAAGCACATACGGAACATCTTATGAAGAAATGTTCAACGGCTGCTCTTCACTTGAAACCATCAAGGCTTCAAATATGGTGAGCCTGCTTAATTCCGGCTCGATTTTTAAGGATTGTACCGCTTTGAAGGAGCTTGACATAAGCACCCTCGGAACCTATACTCCAAACAATCCGGGCAGCTTTACCCTCGAAGGAAAGTCGAACATATTCGAGGGCTGCAACGAGCTTGCATGGATAAAGCTCAGTGCGGACGGATGGCCGTCCGGAAGCAAAGCCGGCACGAGTATGCCGCCGAAAACCGCATGGAGAAAAATCGACGAGCCCAACAAGGATCTGAGACTCACCAACGACGCGCTGTTCCTGAATTTTCAGGCAGGATACGCCGGTACATGGGTAGCCGATTCGTTTATCACGTTCAGAGGAAACGGCGGTACGCCTAATTTCCAGACCGTTGACGGCAACAAGGGCGTTGAGCTGTCATTTGACGAGAATGAGATCGTCGCAACACGCAACGGTTATGATTTCGACGGTTGGTGGACGGAGAAAACAGGCGGAACGCAGATCCATTCACCGGTCGTTCCCGAACAGTGGAGCTACTACGCGCATTGGAAAGAGCATCATTATAAGCTAAAACTCAACGGCAACGGCGGCAGGACAGCCGGAGATCAGAGTGAGATTTTAGCCTCAGATAATCTCGGCTATACCGAATTTTACGAGCTGAGCAACACTCTGTTTACCCGTGACGGCTACGTGCTTTCCAGTTGGAACACGCGTCCGAACGGTATGGGCACGGACTTCTCCGGAAACGACTCGGTCAACAGGCTGACCGAGACTGACGGCGCCGAGGTCACACTCTACGCCCAATGGCACAGACCCGACGTTATAATCAGATTTGATTCGCACGGCGGCGATCCGGTTAGCGATAAGCACTACACCCTTCAAACGGGACAAACCGTGCTTTACGGCGATTTGAGCGATGCTTACAGAGGACCAGACGAAAACTCTCCCGCCGGCTATACGTTCGAGGGTTGGTATACCGAAGAAACGGGCGGCGAAAAGATAACGGCTGAAACCGAAGTGACCGTTTCACGTACCCTTCATGCCCGTTGGGAGAAGAATGTAAATATTACCCTTGACGCGAACGGCGGCTGCTTCGACGGCGATTCAACGAAAACAATTACTTCCAAAGTCTGCAAACACGGACGCACACTCGGCGTTCTTCCGACTCCCGAGCACGGCAAAGCGACGTTTAAGGGCTGGTTTACGGAAAGCGACGGCGGAACCGAGATCACCTCGGACGCCATTGCGACAGAGGATGTAACATATTACGCCCATTGGGGTTATCATCCCAAATTTGAAACCAACGGAGGCAGCTTTACCTCGTATCCGTCAGACGGCTATCCCATTCAAAGCTCTCCGACCTATGTTATCACGGAGCTTCCGCAGGTTTCAAAAGAACACAGTGAGTTTTTATACTGGCGCTTCGGAGAGCGCAATCTCACTCAGGAGCTCAGCGAATCGACCTCCAACCCGAAGAGCATCACGCTCGATTTGTCTGACGGCAATGAGATCGAAGCCGTGTGGAGTGACAGAGCCATATACACCGTTACCTTTGATCCGAACGGCGGTTCGGGCTCTCCGGTTTCAATCAAGACCTACGTGGGCGAAACCGTTGTTGGCGAGCCGATCGTCGAGAGAAACGGTTATGCATTTGACGGTTGGTACACAAACGCCGACGGAACGGGCGATCCGTTCGACTCCACGGCACCCGTAACTGAAGACAAAACCTATTATGCAAAATGGGCACAGAAGAACTGCACGCTCACCTTTAACCCGTCAGGCGGAATCATGTATGATGAAGCGACAGTGAATGTCGTAGGCGGAAGGACGATTCCCGCTCTGCCAGGCGTGAACCGTGCAGGCTATGAGTTCGCGGGATGGTGGACAGAGCCTAACGGCGGCGGCACGCGTCTTACCACCGAAACCGTGATAAACGGAAACCAAGCCTACTATGCCAAATGGATCCCGCAGAACCAGACGACCGATATTTTCACTTATTCGATCAGATGGACGCAGGATTCCGACAGCAACGTGACAAACACGGGCGATAAACTTGTTTTCCATCCGACACAGGGCAACGATATCAGTGCCGTAATGCTGTTCACCTTCGGCATAGACAGCCATCAAAATGATGATTCTATCGCACCCGGCAAGGTCAAGATCACGATCCCTAAAAGCATGTTTTATGAAAACGGCACGGCGCTTGACAAAAACAATGTCAATTTGATCAGCACCGACGCCTATGAATATACAGAGGTCGGAGACAACTATGTATTCACCAACACGGTCGAATTGCCCGCAGGAAACAACATTGAATTCACCTACACCTGTAAGGTATCTCCGAGAGATGTAAAAGGCGGCTATAAGGACGAGAACGGCTACTATCACGAGGATTTCTACAAGGCGAGCTTTACGCCGAGCATTGTGGTAGAGGACGATGAGCATCCGCTCAACTACAGCAGAACGCTCGGTCTTGAAGTACACACACAGGTGAACACGATCGAAAGCAAGGAAAGATCAAACATCTTGCTCGAATGGAACACCACATGGGGTCCCGAGCCTGCTGACGCTGACGAATATTTCTACGTCATCTGGAGCCTCAAGGCAAGAGGCAACGAATCCTCCAGTCAGAAATATAAATTATCATGGAGCGAGGATACTCCCCATGACGGAGAGGTCGTTTACAGTATGCCCGCTCTCGGAACCGAATCAGCTCTAATGACGTCCGGCGCCTTTAATGCCGTTGTTGTTACAAAGCATTTGAGAAAATCGGTCGAAAACAAGCTGACTGTTATCCGTAACGAGGCGATACTTGATGTAAAGTGGGATTCGGGTCACACTGAGTTTCTGCGTGTGACCGGTGCGACGAACGCATATATCCCCGCGGATGAAAGCGGCCCGCGCCAGTTTATGAAAGCAGTTCCCGATTATATCAAAACGGAATCTCACTACATAAACGGCGGACAGGAATTGATATTGGCAGGCGACGAGGTCGTGATGCCGTATAATATCACCTACTCCGAGCAAGAAAATCAAAATAACCCCGTATGGAACGCCGTAACCGAAAAGTACAGCGCAAAGCAGCGCGACTATGTCCTGACAGACGGCATGAAGGGCGACGCGGTGATCTCCACTGTGACGGGAAGCAACAGCTACAATTGGGGATATTCCACCGAAAAAGCTCTCAATGACAGCGATTACTATTTTGACGCGCTCCATATCACATTAAAGGAATACGACGCGATTTGCCTCGGCAATAATATCTGGTCAGACCCGTATCAGCACAGTGCAATTTCCGACTACGATGACTTAGAGGTCTGGATCAGAAAAGAGGGCGAAAACAATTTCACACTCTTCAAAACGTATGCGGAGATCTCCGAGATCAACGTGACACTCCCTGAGAAAACCGTCGGCTACATGATAAAGCACAGCTCTTCGTTCTATGCGACTTCTATAGACGTAAACACCACGCTGCACCTGAAAGCCTCCAACAGAGTCGTTTCTCTTGTGAGGGATGACAGCAGCACGGGCGCGGCAACGGCTATCAAGAACAAGGCTGCCATCGACAGAACCGTGAACGGGGAGACATCCACGCTCCGAACGAACACAGATACCAACGGTTGGATCAGCACATATGAGCTGAACGTCGGCGCAAGTACCCTTTACGCCAGAAAGAACTGCTCCGACAAAGAAAGCAGCGTAGAAATCAACGCTTCGACCTCTAGCGAGACCGTGCCCGTTCTCATCGAGGGTTGGGGCTACAACAATTCAGGCAACCTGAAGCTGTTGACATCGGGCGTGTTCTATGACTTGCTTCCGAACGAGTTTTCCGTTGACAAGAATGCGGTTTTTGTTAGACCGCTGACTGATAACCAACCGTCCAGAAGCGACGATGCGGACAATTACAAAACGCAGTATAATAAGACGGATAAATTTTCATCGGGCTACTATTCTGTCGAATTTACAGACAACTGGCAGAACACCGGCAAAACCCTGATGACTGTCAGAGTGACCGTGCCCGACGGCGTAAAAGCAACGGGTCTGCTCGTTTTCTATGAAATGAAGACCTCGTTCGTAAATCTCTGCATCAACGGTCTTACTCAAAACAATTACGTGGCGTTTGAGGATACGACCGAAGGACAGGGTATCCCGAACTCCAGAAGCAGCACGCTGAGCGTGATAGACAGCAAGTACCGTCCGGCGTATGAGGCTGTGGACAGCGCGTTTACCGCTTACGCAAAGGCTGCTACCAACTGTATCCTGCCGCTCACCTATGAGCACGGTGTGCGCTCTGTTGTTAAAACCGAGGGCGTGTACAAAACAAGAAACGAAACCGTCGGATTAAACTGCGATTATTCCTACTTTGTTTCCTACACCGGAAGCTCGGGCGCCCACACAAAGAATCTTGTGTTCTACGACCTGATCGAGCGAAGGCTGGAGGGTCCCGAATCGGAGTGGTACGGAACATTTGAAGGCGTTAACATTTCCGGAGCACAGGGAATAGAAAGCGCTTCGCCCGAGGACGGAACCTGTGCGCCCGTCATCTATTACTCCACAAAACCCAAGGAACAGTTTACATCCATGGATTTCGATCTGACAAGAACAGACGTGTGGACGACCGAACTGCCCGCCGATAAATCCACGGTCACAGCGATCGCGGTCGATTGCTCGAAAACGAACCTGCAAAAAGACTTTGTGCTGTCTCCGAGAAGTGAGATCAACATACACGTTGAGTTAAAATCTCCCATGTCGGTTACGGATAACGATATCGTTGCTTATAACGAATCCTATATCAAAGGAATGAATCAGGAATTGGAGCATGGTATCGAGGAAGTCACACGCACCAGCGTAACGCTCCATTTTTCTGACCCGACTTTGACCAAGACCGCTTTCCCGGAGTCAGGCACATTTGAAAACGGTAAAGTAGTCAACGGAGAGGTTGTTAAGAACAGCGCGATCAGTTATCATCTCAACGTAAGCAATCCCGACGATACGCTGACGGTTTACAATATAGCAGTCGAGGATACGCTGCAAGCCGATCTTGCCGTAAATAATACGGTTATGGTGAGCATGAGCGAGGGAGAATCCATTGCGATTGATTCAAGCTCAAGAATCAGCTCCTACTCCTTAACCCAAACGGGCGGTCAGGTGAAATTCTCCGCTGTCATAGCCTCGCTTTCCCCCGGTGAAACCATGACGATCACTATTCCTGCCACGGTGCTTGCAGATGACGATACCATAATCACCAACCAGGCGTGTATTACCGGATATAACGGTATTGAGTATGAAAATATTAATTATGTTAAAAGCGAAACGACCTACCATGTTGTAAGCGACATAAAGATGAAGCTTAAAAAGGTCAATTCCAAGGGCGAAGGTCTTGCCGGCGCGCAGCTACAGGTTCTTAATTATAACAAAACTCAGACGGTCATTGATAATATAACCTCGACAAACGATGTTATGACATTTGATATCCAACCCGGCGATTATTATTTGCACGAAGTCGCCCCGCCGTCCGATGTGTATAAAACCGCAGCGGATATACCGTTTACCATTGACGTTGAGGGCATTTGCCATGTCAACGGCGAAATGGTCAATTACGTTGAAATGACCGACCAGCCTGCATACAAAATCATTTTCCACGAAAACAAGCCCGGCGGAACCTCTGACGAAAAGCAGAAGATCTTCAGAATCTACGAGCCTTCGGACTTAACGGAGAATAAGGTCACGCATTTCTATGATATTCCCGAATGGGCAGGCGACGAGTATGTGTTCGCGGGTTGGTACAGCAATACAGGTTACACCTATCTCGTCGGAATCACAAATGATAACACCACGGCGAAGTATCCGCTGAACTTTGAGGAAAAAACCTTTACTAAAGCCGCCCGTACAGGCAGCGATCCCGACTATCATTTTTATGCTAAATGGATACAGGTCGGAACTGTCGCTCAGGACGAAGCGGACTCCAACGTATACGGCGGAACTTACCGCGGCTTTGGAATAGCGGGTGTTCAGATCCGTCCGCAGCCGGGCAAGGTGTTTGATGAAGAAACAGGCGAGTGGGTTGACGCGACCATGTATGACCCGAATATCCGTGATGAAGGAGTACCCGGATATGAGTACAATGACAAAGCCCAACCTACGCCCGAGGGTATGCGTTTTGTTACCTCGTTAAGCGAGACGCTTCTCAGCAATGTCAACGGTATAGAAAAAATAACCGAGGCTACGGAACCAGCCAAGAACTTTGGCGTAGAATACGGATATGTTGTCGGTACAGAGGCGAATATCAACACATTCACCAATTATTATCAGGTCAAGGACGCCGCCGATTATCCGCTGCAATACAAGGGTCAGAACGTAAACGGCAAGAACACTACAGGTGCAACGAGAGAGGTCGATAAGGATTTCCGCTTTATCTCCAATGTCGATTGCACGTCCAAGCAAGGCAAAGGCACGAAGAACAACAACCCCGGCGTAGTTCTGTATGATCACAGAAACTTTAACAATTATAGGTTGTACACGCTTGTTGTCACATATGAAGGTGACTCTGCCGGCAACAAGGGCGATAAGCTCGCTGCGAGAGCCTATATGCGTTACTACGACGCTAACGGAAAGCTCAGAGTGTTCTACAACACCTATAAAAAGTCGATGTACAGCGCTTGTATGTGCAGCTTCAACCAAGCTTACGCGGCAGTGTACGGATGATCCATACACAACACCCGATCAAAATTCAAAACCATGAAGTGATATTTATATAAGATTTGCAGTTTGCAATGAGGAGTACGCGGAACAGCGCTGCTCCGGTTATATGATTCACTCCAACAAGCGCGCGGTAAATAAGACCGCGCGCTTATTGATATGGCGTTGTAGGGCGCACAAAAAATTAAAAATGCTGCAATAAAATGCTGCACTCAACTTTATCGGCTGAGTGCAGCATTAACTTTTACGGTAAACGTTCATAAACGGCAGGGAAAAATTGCCTTTGTAAATTCTATATAAACCATCGTAACATAAAAAGAAGCTGTGTGGGTGTGGTTTTTCTAAACTTGGATCAAGCGTTAAAAGGCTTTGTTCAGCGCTTTAAAATACTGTTGCATATAATTCTGAAGATTTGGATTCAATTTTTAACAAATTGTTTTGCTCTTGTATTATTAGGCTTCTATATAAAAATTTTGTGCATTGTCACTAAAATTCTACGCTCCGATTTTACATTGCCAATAGAATTCCGTTGCATTTGCAATTGAATTAATTTGAAGAATAGTGTATTATATATAATAAAGATGGGTTTGGAAGAAACAGTTTTCAATATTTTCGATTTAGGTATAATTAATTTAGGTAATTTAGGAGTTTTGATATAACGCAGTTTTTCTTCTGCACCCTTTAATTTCAGCTTATTCCTTCTATAACCCAATTTACCCCCTGAAGCAGTCGAGGTTATCCTCGGCTGTTTCCCTTTTTTACGTAAGATTTCATTATTCACGGCTTGCAACAGTTTTTTCGCGTTTGCCGGGGTCGAATTTTAGTTATTTTGCCTATGTAATTTTTCGGCGGAAAATGTTATAATTAAATGGTAAAAACCGCATAGCGTCGCGGTTTTTTGACAGACTCGCCGTCGGCTGACCGTCAGCCGCATAAAAAATGTGATAAAAAAGCAACCTTTCACTAAAATAAAATCACATCGGCGAAAAAGTATCAGTAGATGTTTTTGAAGGATTTCAAATCGGTTCTCAAAAAAAAGAAAAGGGGTGTAACAATGTTTTGCGTCGGTCAAATAGTGCTCTACGGCACCAACGGAGTATGTACCGTGGACGACGTCACGGAAAAGAAAATCGGCAAAAGCAAAATGGAGTATTATGTGCTCAAACCTGTCTGCACCAACACCTCGACATTGTTTGTGCCAATCTCCAACCAGAAGCTTGTAGACAAAATCAGATGTGTTCTGTCTGAGGATGAAGCGAACGGAATACTTTCACATCTTCCCGAAATCGGCGAATGGAACGACAACAAGCCCGAGCGCTCCGAGAACTTCCGCGCTGTAATTTCAAGCGCCGACAGCGTGGAGCTTGTAAGAATGATCCGCCTTATTCATTTCCATGAGCTGCAGCAAATCGCTGACGGCAAAAGACTTCATATCTCCGACGAGCGGTTTTTAAAGGAAGCCGAAAAAATGGTTTGCGAGGAGTTTACCATCGTGCTTCACACTACGCGTGAGGATATACTCGGACGCATTTTTGAAGAAAGCGTAAAACAAACTGCATAGGGCGAAGTTTGCCGCCCTTTCCCGCATCAAATAAAGCTACGGTCACCGCACAAGTCTGCGGTGATTTATTTTTTTGATAAGACCGCAAGCTCTTTACAAAACGTGAATAAAATAGTACAATAATTAATCATGATACAAAGTAGGGATCAAAATGAAAAAGACAAAACAAGCTGTTTCTTTATTGTTGGCGGCGGCAATGCTCGCTTTTGTTTTCGGAGCGTGCAAGAGCGGAACGTCATCATCTTCGTCCGAGGCGGGCGGTGATTCGGTTGTCGAAACATCAGACGTTCAGGAAACGACAAAAGCTCCGGAGGATCCTGTTGAAACGCTCCTGAACAATATGTCGATTGAGGAAAAGGTGGGGCAGATGTTCTATATGTGCTACCCCGATGAAACCGCTAACGACATAATAAAGAACTTTTATGTCGGCGGCGTGGTGCTCTTCGGAAATCATTTTGCCGACAAAACTGCGGACGAGGTTCGCAGTGAGATAGCCGCATATCAAAACGCTTCCAAAACAGGCTTGCTTATCGGCATTGACGAGGAAGGCGGCACCGTGGTTCGCGCGAGTGATAAACCGAATCTGAGAAGCGAGCCCTTTGCTTCCCCGAAAGAGGTTTATCAGGCAGGCGGCTGGGAAGCCGTAGAAAGAACCGAGGCGGAGAAGGCTGATTTTCTGCTTTCGCTCGGCATAAACGTCAACAACGCTCCCGTGTGCGATATAACCTCCAACACCGAAAGCTTTATATTTGACCGTTCGTTCAGCGGAGATGTAAACGACGTTTGCACCTACGTTTCAAAAACAGTTGGGATCTGCAAAGAAAAGCGTCTCGGCACGGTTCTGAAGCATTTCCCGGGCTACGGCGACAACACCGATACGCACGAGGATCTTTCATACGATGAAAAGCCCTATGAGGAGTTTCAGAACACCGATTTCCTGCCGTTTAAAGCGGGAATCGAAGCGGGAGCCGACTGCATAATGGTTGCGCACAACATCGTCACAAGCATGGACGCCGATTATCCCGCTTCTCTCTCTGCAAAGGTTCACAAAATCATCCGCAGCGAGCTCGGCTTTGACGGAGTTATTATGACAGACGACCTCGCTATGCAGGCGATCAGCCGCTACACGGGCTCCGACGCCGCCGCTGTAGCCGCAGCAAAGAGCGGAAACGACATCCTCTGCTGCACCGACGTTTCGACCCAGTATCCCGCTGTGCTGAATGCCGTTAAGAACGGCGAGATCCCCGAAGATCAGATAAACGCTTCCGTAAGACGCATATTAAAGTGGAAGCAGAATTTGGGTCTTATCGGAAACAGCGAAACTGAAAATTGACGATATAATTGACGATTTGACGATATATTAAAAACAAGAAGGTAATTATGGATTATTCAAAAACACTCGCGGAAATTTTTGACATAAAAGAGGAATACGCGGCGAATATCATCGCTCTGCTCGACGACGGCAACACCATTCCGTTTATCGCGCGTTACCGCAAGGAAATGCACGGCTCAATGGACGATCAGCTTATCAGAGAGTTCAGCGAAAAGCTGGAGTATCTGCGCAATTTAGACAAGCGGCGCGAAGAGATACGCTCACTTATCGAAGCGCAGGAAAAGCTCACTGACGAGGTGGGAGCAGCTCTTGACAAGGCTCAGACGCTCAGCGAGCTTGAGGATATCTATCGCCCGTTCCGTCCGAAGCGAAAAACAAGGGCGAGCGTCGCAAAGGAGCGCGGTCTTGAACCGCTCGCTCTGGCTATCATAAAGCAGGAAAAAGGCTTTTCGCCCGAAGAAGCGGCAAATGGCTTCGTCGATGAAGAAAAGGGCGTTCCGACCGACGCGGACGCTATCCAAGGCGCTATGGACATCATAGCCGAGCAGGTTTCCGACAGTGCCGAGATCCGCAAGCGTCTGCGCCTGATCGCTCAGGCTAACGGTGTGCTTGTTTCGACAGCCGTTGACGCCGAAAAAGACAGCGTATACGCGATGTATTACGACTTCAATGAGCCTGTCAAGAAAATGGCAGGGCATCGCGTGCTCGCCGTGAACAGGGGAGAAAAGGAGGGCTTTTTAAAGGTCAGCATTTCGCTCGACAGCGAAGGACCTTTGAACGTGATCAACCGCGTTTTAGACAGGGGAACGAACCCTCTGTGCAGCGATATTTTGCGAGAGGCGGGACAGGACGCATACACACGACTTATCTTTCCGTCGATAGAGCGTGAGCTCCGCAATGAGCTGACCGAGACCGCGTCCGAGAACGCGATGAAGGTTTTTGCCGTTAACTTAAAGCAGCTTCTTATGCAGCCCCCCGTCAAGGGCAAAACTGTTATGGGACTTGACCCGGGCTACCGCACAGGCTGCAAGGTCGCGGTGGTTGACGACACGGGAAAGGTGCTTGACACCGCTGTGATTTATCCCACCCATTCCGAGCGCAAAATTGCCGAGTCAAAGCAGACCGTTCTGCGCCTGATAAAAAAATACGGCGTGGATATTATTTCCATAGGCAACGGCACAGCGAGCAAGGAAACGGAGATGTTCACTGCCGATCTACTTAAAGAGCTTGACCGCAAGGTGTATTATATGGTGGTGAACGAGGCGGGAGCTTCCGTTTACTCAGCCTCAAAGTTAGCAGCCGCAGAGCTGCCCGAGCTCGACCTCACGCTGCGCAGCGCGGTGTCTATAGCGCGCCGCTTGCAGGATCCGCTTGCGGAGTTGGTGAAGATAGAGCCGAAAGCGATCGGCGTCGGGCAGTATCAACACGATATGCCTCAGAAGCGCCTCGGAGAAACCCTCGACGGCGTGGTGGAGGACTGCGTTAACGCCGTCGGCGCTGATTTGAACACCGCTTCACCTTCGCTGCTTGCGCGTGTTTCGGGACTGAACTCAACGGTTTGCAAGAATATAGTGATTTATCGCGAGGAAAACGGAGCGTTTAATTCTCGTGCAGAATTAAAAAAGGTGCCCAAGCTGGGTCCCAAAGCGTTTGAGCAGTGCGCGGGATTTTTGAGAGTTCCCGAAAGCAGAAATCCTCTCGACAACACGGGCGTCCATCCCGAGAGCTACAAGAGCGCGAAGGAGCTTTTATCGCTCGTTGATTATTCTGATAAAGAAATAAAATCCGCAAAATTCGCCGATCTGCCTCAAAGAGTAAAGGCTGCGGGAACAAAAGCTCTCGCCGAAAAACTCGGTATCGGCTTGCCGACTCTCGACGATATTGTAAAGGAGCTATCAAAGCCGGGCAGGGATCCGCGCGATGAATTGCCGGCTCCCATGCTGCGAACCGATGTTCTCGACATCAAGGATTTAAAAGAGGGCATGGAGCTGAAAGGCACGGTGCGCAACGTAATAGATTTCGGCGCGTTCGTTGACATCGGCGTGCATCAGGACGGCTTGGTGCACATCTCTCAAATCTGCGATAAATTTATCCGTCACCCGTCCGAGGTCTTGAAGGTCGGCGACATAGTAAACGTTAAAATCCTCTCGGTAGACCCAGACAAAAACCGCATTTCGTTGACAATGCGATTCTAAACGATAAAAACCCTCTTCTTCAATCTGTGCTGTAAACAGCGGTTGAGGAAGAGGGTTCCCTTTAGTATGTTGCTTGTAATTTTATACTACGGTCAACTTGCGAGAATGTGCTGGATCTCCGTCACGTCGTTTATGTCGCGCTTTCCGTCTTTGTTGACGTCGCTGATGTAAAGGCAGTTTTCGGTGTCGATTTCCCGATAAGATATCAAATCGTATCCCCAAACAGCGTCGCCGTCGGGATAGCTTCTGTATTCAGCCAAAACGCGCTGCAATTCGGTCGCGTCAAGAATGCTGAGAGTGCCGCTGAGGTCTATATCGCCGCGCAGTCTGCCGATGTTCAATAAATCCATGACCCTTGTCAAATCCGGGTAATCGCCGCTTTTATATGCCGTTTCCAAGCCGATAAACTTGTTCTGCTTTACGTCGTATATGCCGTAATCAAGCTCGAACGGCACGCCGCCCATGTTTTTGTGCAGGAATCTGTCGCCGAACTCGCCGAAGACGACCAAAGGCTCTTGTTCATCGGTGTAAGCGTGTATCAGCGTCCAGTCTGTTTCACCGTCCCGGGTGTGATAGTACAGCTCCTCATAGCATTCGAGCTCACTCGATTCACCGCCGTCGGAAAATTGATTTTGAAACTCCCGAACATAACGCTTGTTCGGCTTTTCGGGAAGTCTGAAGTCTTCGCCTTCGCGCAAACGGACAACGGCAAACCGCGCTCCCGATAATGTGTAGTAATCAAAGTCTTTCAGGTCGAGGAATATGTATAAATCACTGTTATCCACATCAACGTCAAATGTAACGGGCTTGCCGCCGTAAACTGCGTCGGTCCATACGTCGTAGCCCGTAAAGGTTCCGCCGAACGACATATATTCGGGGCGACCGTCGTAGCATATCCGGAACTCTCTGTTTGTGTTCTTTGCCGTGCCGGGCAAATGCAAACAAAAAGTATCACCCGAGAAGAGATAAACGTCATTCGGGAGCCGATCCATCAGGTTTTCATTAATGATCGCATTGTCGGCGGCGTTGTTCAGCCAGCCTTCGTCACCGTTGCCGTATACATAAAACGGTTCATAATAACGCAGACCGTAAACGGTATCGCCGTATACATCGACGTCTTTTGAGGTCGAGTCAAAGACTACCGTGAAGCTGCCGGGTTCTGTAATTTCAAATACAAGACTGCCTCCTTCTTTACGGCCGTACCATGCGTCTTCTTGTTCAACGTACACGTAAAGCTGAACATATTCGTAATTGCAGTCTACGGTGTAGGTTTTGGAATATATTCCATCGCCCAAATAATCCATAATGTTGTCTGTGTTGTCTTTGTCAAACATTGTGCCGAACAGCCAGGAGGGACTGCCGACTACAACACATTTAAGCCGGGCAAATTCGGCGTGCGCGCATATCACGGCGCAGGGCAGCATCAAACAAAAAGCCAACAGAATAGAAATCACTTTTTTCATAATTGCTTCCTCCTTAAAGGTTATTTTAATCATACTATAATCATATCAAAAATCTGTCCATAATGCAAGAGATTTTTGTGAAAACAATCAAATATTTGATAAGAAAAAGGAGCCTCACGCGGAAGCTCCTTTTAAAAAGTTGAAATGATTATTCTTCAATGATTTTGATTGAATTGATGACAGGCTGCTTGTCTGCGGGGATAGTTCCGTTGTTATCGGTGGGCTTTGCGTCCTTGGCGATTTTGTCAACTACATCCATGCCGGAAGTGACTTCGCCGAAAGCGGCGTAGTTGCCGTCGAGGAAGGTCGAATCTGCATGAACGATGAAGAACTGCGAGCTTGCACTGTCGGGATCGTTTGAACGCGCCATCGAGATAACTCCGCGCTTGTGGCTGAGAGGATTCTCAACGCCGTTGCTTGAAAACTCGCCCTTGATTGTGATGTCGCTGCCGCCCATTCCGGTGCCCTGCGGGTCGCCGCCCTGGATCATAAAGCCTTCCATAATGCGGTGGAAGGTCAGACCGTCGTAAAAGCCCTCGTTGACAAGGTTGAGGAAGTTCTGCACGGTGATCGGCGCGTAGGTGTCGTCGAGCTTCAGATTGATTTTGCCGTAATCCTTAACGTCGATCTCAACGGTTCTGGACTTGCCGGTGTAGGGCTTTTTGTATTCGCCCGACGTGCTTTCCGCTTTGTCCGCCTCCTGAGATGCTTGGGAAGAAACGTTGCTGTCGGCTTTGGAGCTTTCGGCTTTGCTTGTGTTTATGCCCTGTACTTCGCTTTTTGAGCCGCAGCCGCCGAGCACAACGCATGAGAGCGCAAGCACAAGAGCGATGACAACGCAAACAGCTTTTTTGGTTTTTAACATTTTATAACCTCCGAAAAAATATTTCGCATACTATTCTACCACTATAATACTCGCAAAGTCAAGGTAAATTTGCAGATTTGTTGACACACGGAAGATATTGTGATAGAATTTATTGCGAGCGAAAACTGTTTCGGGAGTGAAATAATGGATAATGATAAAATAACCTATATAGAAGCGAAAAGCGGATGGTTCAAAATAAACTTTAAAGAGCTGTGGCAATACCGTGACCTGATATTTCTTTTTGTAAAGCGCAATATCACCACTTCTTACAAGCAAACGATTTTGGGACCCTTATGGATTCTTATAAATCCGCTGCTTTCCACCTCTGTATTCACGATCATCTTCGGCGTGATAGCGGGCATTTCAACCGACGGAATGCCGCAGTTTCTTTTTTATATGTCGGGAAATCTGCTGTGGGGCTTTTTTTCGAGCTGTCTGAACAACGGCGCGGGAACATTTCTCGGCAATGCGCGGCTGTTCGGAAAGGTGTATTTTCCGAGGCTGGTTATCCCCGCGTCTTCGATCATCTACAACTTTCTCAACTATGCTATCCAGCTTGTTGTGTTTATCGGGCTTGTGGTGGTCTATACGATCACAAATCCCGTTGTTCAGCCGAATATATACCTCTGTCTTGTGCCGATCTTTATTTTTCAGACGGCGTTGCTCGGAATGGGAACGGGGCTTATCGTCTCCTCGATAACGACCAAGTACCGCGATCTGAGCATTTTGGTAGGCTTCGGCGTGTCGCTTTGGATGTATATCACGCCCGTTGTTTACCCCGTGTCGCGTATTCCGGATTGGCTTCGCGGCGTTATTATGATAAATCCGATGGCTCCGATAATTGAAAACTACCGCCACGCGTTTTTGGGCTGCGGCTCCTTTGAGCTGTTCTACTGGCTGATAAGCTTGGGCACAACGGTTGTTGTCGTCATGCTTGGACTTGTGGTGTTTAACAAGGTTGAAAAGAATTTTATTGATACGGTATAACTATGGATAAGAATTGCGTAATCAAAATCGAAAATCTTAAAAAGGAATACAGGCTTGGCGTTATCGGAACAACGACTCTCCGCCATGATCTGCAAAGCTGGTTTGCAAAAAAGCGCGGCAGGGAAGACCCCAACTCGCGGATAGGCTCATATCAGTACAGCGACGGCGAAACATTTCTGGCTGTAAACGACATTGATCTTGAAATCTTCCGCGGAGAACGCGTCGGCATTATCGGCTCAAACGGCGCGGGAAAGTCAACTCTGTTAAAGCTTTTGTCGCGGATTACCTCTCCCACGGAAGGCACAATAGCCTACCGCGGCAGGATCGCAAGTATGCTTGAGGTCGGAACAGGCTTCCACCCCGAGCTCACGGGCAGGGACAATATATATCTCAACGGCGCGATCCTCGGAATGACGCGCGCCGAGGTAGACAGCAAAATCGACGATATCATTGAGTTTTCCGAGTGCGAAAAGTTTATTGACACTCCCG
Organism: Ruminococcus sp.; assembly: GCA_045130495.1. Taxonomy (GTDB): domain Bacteria; phylum Bacillota; class Clostridia; order Oscillospirales; family Acutalibacteraceae; genus Ruminococcoides. Next base: position 21,567 of record JBGUPW010000273.1, read on the forward strand.
TAAAAAGATATTCCTCGGGAATGTTTGTAAAGCTTGCGTTCGCGGTCGCCTCTCACCTTGACGCCGAGATCCTGATAATGGATGAGGTGTTGGCGGTGGGCGACATGAAATTCCAGAGGAAATGCATTGCGAAAATGCGCGAGTTAGCTGTCGATCAGAACCGCACGGTGCTTTACGTTTCGCACAATATGGGCACGATACAGGATCTGTGCAACCGCTGCATAGTGCTTGACCACGGAAAAAAGGTTTACGACGGAGAGGTTGACGAGGCGATCAAGCTCTATATGGGCGGCAACAACGACGAGTTCTTTGTTCACGAGTACACCGACGACACTCACAAAAACCCCGTAAGGCGCAAGGATCTCAACCTGAGAAAAATGAAATACATCGGCAGAACGACAAATATGTTTTATGACAGCGAGCCTATCAATGTGGAGCTTGAGTGGGAGAACCTCGCGGATATCCCGTCGCTTTCTCTGCGCATAGAGGTGCATGACGCGCGCAGGATACCGATAACCTCCTATTTGATCGAGGACTTTTACAGCGGCAAAAAGGGTGAAATACACACCGAGAAGCTGACGTTCGACATATCAAAGATAGCGGGCGGCAGATATTTTACGCGTTATGTTTTCTATAACAAAAGAAACGAGTCCGTCGCTTATGAGAATATTGAGGATGCCTCCGGTCTGCTCTTCCGCAAGCAGGTTGCCGAGACCCACAAAAGACCGTGGAACCGCCTGTGGGGAAGCATAAGGCTGGGAGACGCGAAAAAGATGGATAATACGATGGATAATACTATAAAGATAGATAATACTATTGAGACCCTCTAATAATTCCCGACCGCGCATAAGCACGGGATATTAACGGCATTGAATTATCAGAGATTCCATATTATCAAATACTCTTTAACATCTGTCGCATAAAATTCCGCATAACCGCGTTGTCGTCCTTGTTCTGCGAAATTTTCCGCTGATATCTGTTTTAATGCTTTAAAATTGAAAATAGTATAATCGACAAAAACCGGTTCTTCTGTCTTTCGAGCTAAGAGCCGGTTGATTATATAAGGGAGTCTTTACTGGGGAGCCTATAATAAAAAATTAAGGAAAAATTAAAGGACCGACTGATGCCGGTCCTCAGATGTAAACAATTATTAGTTAGCTCTGGTAACTTTACCTGAACGCAAGCAACGGGTGCAAGCATACACGCGCTTCGGTGAGCCGTCAACGATCGCCTTAACGCGCTGAACGTTGGGCTTCCAAGTTCTGTTGGAACGTCTGTGAGAGTGAGATACCTTGATGCCGAATTTTACATCCTTACCGCAGAAATCACATTTTGCCATGCGTCTGCACCTCCTTAACTGAATCGAATTATTTTCCTAACTTTGTTATAATAACAGAAAACGGAGAAAAATGCAAGGGTTTTTTAAAAATTTCTCAACTTGTTTTTTTGTCTTGTTTTTTTCGCGATTTTCATATATAATAATATTTAATATGCGAATATGCAGAAAAAATAAAAATCTTAAACTTATGTTACGGAGGTCGCTATGCTACTAACCTTGCTGTCAGGAAATTTTACGATCCAACAGATTTTAGCGCAGATCCTTGCGGTGTTGATGATCATCTTTTTGATTTTGCCGTTTCACGAGTGGGCGCACGCCTTTACCGCCTCTTGTCTCGGCGACAAAGGCATTAAGGAGAGAGGCAGACTCTCGCTGAATCCGCTGAGCCACATCGACCCCATTGGCGCGCTTATGCTGCTTTTGGTAGGCTTCGGCTGGGCAAAGCCAGTTCCGATAGACCCGAGATATTTCAAGCACCCAAAGCTCGGCATGGCTATAACAGCGGTTATGGGACCGGTTGCCAATATAGTCGCGGCTCTTGTCGGATTGCTCGCTTTTAATCTGGTGCGCTTCAATTGGCCGAATCTGTTGGTTGATTCAAGCGGATACTCCGCATCGCTGCTCTATTATTTTCTGTCTTTTTATGTCAGCATCAATATCAGCCTCGCGGTGTTCAACCTCATCCCGATACCTCCGCTCGACGGCTCAAAGGTGCTGTTCCTGTTTCTGCCGGATTCGGCGGTCAACTTCTTCTACCGCTATCAGCAGATCTTCTATATCATTTTGTTTGCCCTTATGTGGGGCGGTGCGCTCAACGGCGTTCTCAATTTCTTCACTAACTGGCTTTTCGAGGGTCTGTCGTGGCTTGCAATGCTGCCGTTCCGTCCGTTTGTCGGTGGGTAAGGAGTACATATGGAAACGCAGCTTCAATACAAGCTTCCCGTTTTTGAGGGGCCGCTCGATTTGCTGTTGACGCTTATCTCAAAGAACAAAATAGATATATACGACATAAGCATTTCCGATTTGCTCGACCAGTATATGGAGCAGATCGAAATGATGCGCGAAAATCAGATGGACGTCGCCTCCGAGTTCCTCACAATGGCGTCGCGGCTTGTCTATATCAAGTCGGTGATGCTTCTTCCCAAATACGAGGAAGAGGCGGAGGAGCTTAAAAAGGAGCTTTCGGGTCAGCTTCTTGAATACGCGGTCTGCCGTGAGGTCGCGGCAAGGCTTGGCTTGATTTACGATTTCGACACGTTTTTCCGCGCGGCGTCGCCCGTTGAATACGACTTGACATATAACCGCAGCCATCCGCCCGAGGATATCGTCAAGGCATATATTAGCGCGGTAGGCAGGGGCAAGCGCAGACTGCCGCCGCCCGAGCAGGCGTTTTCGGGAATTGTGGCTCATAAAATCGTGTCGGTAAACAGCAAGATCATTCAGCTGATGCGCCGCCTGTGGCACGGAAAACAGCTTAAATACCACGAGATTTTTGATGTATGCGAGGGCAAAAGCGACTTGGTCGCCACGTTTTTGGCGACGCTGGAGCTTGTTAAGGGCAAGCGCATACGGATAGAGGGCGACGGCGAGAACGCGGTCGTCAGAATGATTGAGAGGGACGGTGAGGGATCCGGTGAGCGAGCCCGAGTTGAAGGAAGTTGATATCTCGGCGGCGATCGAAGCGATTTTGTTCGCGTCGGGAGCACCGGTCGAGCCGGCACGCATAGCGCAGGCGCTTGAGATTTCCGAGGAGGAAACCGAGCAAAAAATTGCGGAGCTGACCGATGACTATAACAAGACCCAAAGGGGCATAACAATTATAAAGCTGAAAAACAGCTATCAAATGGTGTCACGCAAGGAATATGCGCCGCAGATACGCACGGTTATGGACTTGCGCCGCAACACACCGCTTTCGCAGGCGGCTCTTGAGGTGCTGGCGGTCGTGGCATACAATCAGCCCGTTACAAAGGCGTTCGTCGAGCAGGTGAGAGGCGTCGATTGCAGCGGCGTTATCGGCAGCCTTACGGCTAAGGATCTTATCGAAGAAAAGGGCAGGCTTGAGCTGCCGGGCAGACCGCTGCTTTACGGCACCACCGAGAACTTTTTGCGCTGCTTCAATGTGAGCTGCATTGAGGAGCTGCCTCCGCTGCCCGAAAGCGAAGAGGAAAAAACGGAGGACGGCGGCGATACGGACAAGCGGGAGTGATCCCGGCGGAACAGAGGAGGGTATTTCGTGACGTGGCTGTATATACTGCTCGGGATCATCCTGTTTATTGTTCTGCTGCTGTTGATTCCGGTCGGCGTAAAGGCTGAGTTTAAGGACAGCTTAAAGGTTGCGCTTAAAATCGGATTTGTTTCCGTTCAGCTTTATCCGCCGAAGCCCAAAAAACCGAAAAAGGAAAAAAAGAGACCAAAGGAAGAAAAAGAAGAAAAGGAAAAGGAGCCCAAAGAAAAAAAGCCCTCAATCATAAAAGAAAAGGGCATAATGTGGCTTGTTGATTTTATAAAAGAAGCGGCTTCTCTCGCCGCGGACGCGCTGAAGAGCTTCTTCAGCCACGTTGTTATAAAGCGGCTGAATCTGAGTATCAGCTATCACGGGGAAGACGCAAGCGACACCGCCGTAAAATACGGCTATCTCTGCCTGTCGGTTTATCCCGCCGTAAGCATACTCGTAAAGGCGGCAAAGTGCAGAAATTACGGCGTAGACATATCGCCCGATTTCAGCGAAAACGGAGAGTCAAAGTGCGATGCGGACATTTACGCGCGGACGCGTATAGTTTGGCTTTTCGCCATTGTTTTCCGCTACGGCTTTAAAGCCCTGAAGCTTTTGTTGAAGCTGAGAGGCGGGAAAAATACCGAAACTACTCAACAGGACAATGAAAACGAACCCAATACCAATACTTTCAACAAAGGAGAGTTTAACATGGATCATCCTATCGGAAACTTAATGAACATCACTATGGAAAAAATCAAAGAGATGGTTGACGTGAACACGATCGTCGGCACGCCGATCACCTCGGCTGACGGCACGCTTATCATCCCCGTTTCAAAGGTGAGCTACGGCTTTGCCTCGGGCGGCTCCGACCTTCCCACCAAGAACCCGCAAAATAATAAAGATCTGTTCGGCGGCGGAAGCGGCGCGGGCGTCACCATTCAGCCTGTGGCGTTTTTGACAGTTTACCAAGGCAATGTAAGGCTTATTTCCGTAGGCACGGGCGACGGCATTGAAAAGCTTTTATGTATGGTTCCCGACGTTGTGGACAAGGTAAAGGGTATCTTCAAAAAGGATAAGAGCACCGATATTGAGCCGGCAGACGACTTCTCCGAAATCACGGTTGACGACGTAGACCTTTAGAAATGAAGAGTGGAGAGTGGAGAGTGGAGAGTGGAGTTGATTGTCAACCTTGCCTTGGGCGGTTGTCGGAATTATATGCCGTTAACCTTTGGCGGGTTGAAATTATATGATATTATCCTTGGGGTTGTAGGGGCGCTTTTCTGCGAAAACGGCAAAAGGGTTGCCGACCGGCTACGGTCGCCGCTACAATCACAAGGCAACCGTCATAGCCCACAGCATTATAACTCCGGCGCTTTGCGCCCCATCAACTCCACTCTCCACTCTCAACACTCCACTCTAAATTCATAAATCAACCCTCATCCCCATATATTTAATCGGGGTGATGTTTTATGAAACGGATAATCGCTGTTACGCTTTGTTTTGCTTTGGCTTTTGTCTTTCCGCTTTCGGCGCGGGCTGACGATGCTCCGCATACCGGCGCGGAGGCGTTTGTGCTTTACTGCGTTGAAAACGGCGAAATAATTCTTTCAAAGAATGAAAATAAGCATATGAAGCCTGCAAGCACAACAAAGCTTATGACAACGCTGCTCACGCTTGAATCGGCGGCGAAGAACGACCGCATAATCACTTTTACGGATGAGATGATCGCCGAGGGCAGCTCAATGTACCTTGAAAAAGGTGAAAAGGTGCGGCTCAGCGATTTGGCTGCGGGAATGATGATGTGCTCGGGCAACGACGCCGCAAATGCAGCGGCGATCTCGCTGGCGGGCAGCATGGAGAAGTTTTCCGAGCTTATGAACTCCCGGGCGAAGCTGATCGGTATGAAAAATACCAACTTTGTCACGCCGAGCGGACTGGATGACGAAAATCACTATTCCTCGGCATACGATATGGCTCTGCTCATGGCTGAGGCTCTCGGAAACGAAGCCTTTTCAAATCTTACATTTCAAAAGAGCGTGCCTGTCAAATTCATCGAGCCGTCCGGTAAAGCCGTGACTTATACAAATCACAACCGCCTGCTGAGAATGTACGATGACTGTATCGGCGGCAAAACGGGCTACACGACAGAGGCAGGGCGTTGTCTTGTGTCTGCGGCAAGGCGCGGCTGTGTAACCTTGATTTGCGTTACGCTCAACGATAAGGACGACTGGAACGACCATATAGCGCTGTTTGACCACGGCTTTTCGCAGCTGAGTGGATACCAAAGCGCCGACGCTTCGGCTTGCTTTGAAATTCCCTGCGCCGGCGGCGAAGAAAGCACCGTCGCGGTTATGGGGGAGAGCGACACCGTGCTGGTCGTCGGAAGCGGAGAGCCCGAAAAAATCAAACGTGAGATATTTATCGACAGCTTTGCCTACGCTCCCGTCAAAAAGGGCGATGTTTTCGGAAGCATCGGGTACACGCTCGACGGCAGGCTGCTGAAAACCGTTCCGCTTGTTGCGGTCGGGGATACAGAGGCAAAGACGGTCAAAAAGAATTTTTTTCAAAAAATAAAGGAATATTTTTCATATGGATAAAAACGAACCGATAAGACTGCAAAAATTTCTCGCTCAGTGCGGTATCGCTTCACGGCGCGGAGCTGAGGAGATGATAGTGCAGGGCAAGGTGAAAATCAACGGCAAAACGGCGGTGCTCGGCGACAAGGTTGCTCCCTCCGATAAGGTTTATGTCAGCGGAAGGCGCGTTGTTATGCCGAAAACAAAATACCGCTATATCATGCTCAACAAGCCGCGCGGATATATCACCACCATGAACGACGAGCGCGGCAGAAAGTGCGTTGCCGAGCTTGTGAAGAACGTGGGGGAGAGGGTCTACCCCGTGGGCAGGCTCGACAAGGACAGCGAGGGAATGCTTGTCTTTACGAACGACGGCGAGTTTGCAAACAAAATAATGCACCCGCGCAACAGCGTTTATAAATTTTACCGCGTCACCGTGCGCCCCGATATCACCGAGGAGCAGCTTGTAAAGCTCGAAACAGGTGTGGAGCTTGACGGCAAAAAAACTGCGCCTGCGATCGTTCATGTTGTGCAGAAGGAGCCGGGCAGAGTTGTGCTCGAAATGATCCTGCACGAGGGCAAGAACCGCGAGATACGCCGTATGTGCGACGCCGTAGGGCTTGAGGTAGCCCGCCTGCGCCGGACTCAGATAGGCGGCGTAAAAATGGGTATGCTAAAGCAGGGCGACTGGCGCGACCTGACCGAAAAAGAGGTAAAAAACCTTTTGGCAAACCCGCTTGTAAACGGCAGGCTGATTTGATTTTAAAGGTTCCCTTTATTGAACGTTATTTTTTGAAGCAGAGATCATGCTGCTGCAAACCCCTTCGTTCTAAAGAAATGCGGGAAGAGCACAGCTGCCAAAAAACCGATCTAACCCGAATACTCGACCGCTCCGCTTAGGCAGGGCGGTTTTCTTATGCCCGTTGTACAAACAAACCGAGGTAATGCCAACGCCTTACCGAGATTTTTTGGACAGTCTGACAGAGCAAGCTTCAAGCAAGGCGTGCGCCGCGAATTGTGCGGTGTTGCCTTAATTTATATGTTTATTTCCTTATATTCGTAGTGGCGAATACGCGTGTTCGCCCGGGTACCGACGTATATTTCCCGTCCGATTTTTGATAGGAAATAAAACGTTTGATTCAACGTACCCGGGCGCACACATGGGTGCGCCCCTACTATCATGTTAATTCTAAAACTTTACTTTTTAAAAGAATATGGTATAATAAGCCAAGGAGGCGAAACCATATGAAAGGTAAAGAAATAAGATTAACAGAAGAAGAACAGTATTATCTG
>JBGUPW010000274.1:0-5875 GCA_045130495.1 Ruminococcus sp.
AAAGCAAATATATCGCGGGATAGAGCAGTTCGGTAGCTCGTCGGGCTCATAACCCGAAGGTCGTTGGTTCAAATCCTTCTCCCGCAACCAAGTTAACCGCCATAAACAATGCGTTTATGGCGGTCTTTTTTTGCTTTGTTGAGTAAATTTTGATAATTATACTCTTTTCATATACCCTTACTGTACCCTTATTCGGTACTTTATGTAAATTTAGTCGAATAATTTTTCAGTTTGTAAAGTCCATATTATCATTTTCTTTCTCTGTTGGAATTCAAGAAGTCAACAGTTCAAGAAGGCAAGTGGTCAGCCCTTAGTGTGAAGTTCTATTTGTCGAAGCCTCTGTTCGCGTTTGTCCAGGTGCTTATTTAGCTCATTCAGAGATTCATGTATCTCGCGGAGTGATTTGAGATATTTTCCATAGTCAGGAGTTTTCTTATCAGGTTGTCTGATGTAATTCACATATCGGACAACCTCTTTTTCTAACCGTTTCATTGTGTCGGTCAGATCGGTAATTTGCTGCGGCGTTACATTTTTGTTTTTCTTTGCGAGCTCAGTAGTGTTCTGAACCCGTCTGTAGATGTCAAGCAGTATGCTGCTCCAAACACGGTGATCTTTGCAAACGATGATTCTTTTCCTTCTCACCAGATTCATAATAAACCGCGAAAGTGTGATTCCTTCCAGATCGGCGTATTCCACCAAAGTCTTTTTATCCTCCGGACTGATGCGAATATGTAAATTCTCTGTTTTCGGATTTTCCGAATTGTGGTCTTTCAGTTTTGACATTCTGTTTTTTCACATCCCTTCATTTTGGATTTTCAGTTTTGATTTTCGGAAGTCAAAAACTCCCTTTTTTTCGCTGTTGGATTACCCCCTCTGAAAGCGGGGGTTGCGAGCACAGAATTTGTGTACCCCTTGTGTGCACAAATTCACTCGTCAGGGCGAATCCCTGAAACCCTTAAAATCGCGCGATCGCTCAGCCGTTCCTGCGGAATTATTTTTTCAAAATCAGAGATTCTCCTTTTTCTCCAGAACATTTCGTTTCGCGGAAATCGACGGATGACAGTAAAGATCCATCGTGAGTTGAACGGACGAATGTCCCAAAATCTCGCTGACGACCTTCACGGGCATATCGTTCTCAATCGCCCTCGTCGCAAAAGTGTGACGGATGGTGTGAAAATGGTGGAACGGTACTTTCGCATCCCCGAGGATTCTCATGTACACCTTGCGGAGGTAGTTCGGTTCAATCAAGCCGCCGAACTCATTGGCGAAAACATATCCGTTGTCGCTGTAGGCTCTGCCCAACCTCTGCTTCTCAAAAAGCTGACGGGCTCTGTGGACAAGGAGCTTTTGCATCATCGTGTCGGTGAGCGGAATCACGCGGTTACCCTTCTTGGTTTTGGGTGCTCCCTCGACGATTTGCGTTCTTTTGCCCTTGGCTTTGATGTCAGACGTTTTTTCTGCATACGCTGCAAAGTACGTCTGACGCGGAATTCCTTCGCCGCAAGGTCGATATCGCTCCATTTGAGCGCACACAGCTCGCCTAACCGCAGTCCGGTGAAAAAGTCCAGCTCGATAGCAAATCCCAGCCTGTCCTTTCGCGCAGCTTCAATAATCGCGCGCTGTTCATCGGGCTTGAAAACGATAATTTCTTTCTCCTCCTTCGAGGGTAACACCACGCCTTCCGAAACGTTGATCGACAGGATTTTGTTGATCACTGCCTGCTGCAGGGCTTCGTGCAGCATATTGTACATATTGCGGATGGTTTTCGGGCTTAGACCACCCTTGCCGTCAATCCTGCCGTTCATGCGTTTTTCGTTGAAAAACACCTGTAACTGATTGGTGGTGAGCTTTTGCAGCTTCAAGCCGCCGATCAAAGGAGAAACGTGACGGTCGATATACGCCTGATAGCTCGCATAAGTGCTGGGGCGCACCTTGATGTAGGCATAGCTCGTCAGCCAGATGCTCAGCCATTCCGACAGCGTGATGTCACGCGGAACAATATAGGTACCGTTCCGGATAGCGGATACCTTCTCGTTGATCTTCTTCGCAACCTCGGCACGCGTTTTGCCGTACACCGATACCTGCTTTTGTTTGCCGCGGGAGTCGTAGCCAATGGTGTAGCGACCCTCCCACTGTCCGTTTTTGCGCTTGCGGATAGAGCCTTCGTTGTTGCCGTTTTTCTTTTTTGCCATACTTTCAAATCCTTTCCTGTGGACAAATTGTCCACTATATTAATCTCGATTTCAGCCATTCATAGACTGATAAATTGTCTGCGGTAGCGTCAAACGCTCCGGCAGCAGACCCTTTGCGTGCTTTATTCAACATGGCGAACACCTTGTCAACTCCCAACATAGAAATAATGAGGTCGAAGATTTCGTCGTATTCCTCACCGTTGGTAATCAGATACTCTGTAAAGTCGATCGTTTCTGCATCAGGCGAAACGTGCCGGCGATAATAATCATCTTCCTTGATCACATCATCAAAATCGGGAACAACAAACAGTTCCTCCTTGTGAGGACGCGTGCCGTTCAAGACCGACAGATATTCCGAGTAAATCATTGCAACAGAGTAACCGAACGAATAAACAAGGATTTTCTCTTTAACGGAGCGATATCTGTTCATCCTAAACTCCGAAAACACATCCCATACCGGTACAATCCACGTCCAAATGTTGCCGTCGAGCTGTTTTGCTTCGGGCATGAATCGCATCAATTTTCTTGTTGTCATAATCATGTAATCACCTCCTTCGGTTGATATTGCTTGAAGTACCAAATGTTACCGATTTTGGCGGCTTTGATACCGAGATACCGCTTCGCTTTTTTCAGGGTAGTGAAGCCGATTCCCGCGCTTGCCGCCATATCATACACCTTGGTTGACGGCAAGTTTTCGTTGGCGAGCAGCATCTTGAGAAAGTCAATTGCGTTCTGAAAGGCGCTGTCTGCGCTGTGTCCAAGCAAATCCTTTTCGGCGATCTCGCTGTAGCCTAGCCAGCTAATGCCATTTTCCGTTATTTGGAACTCAATCGACTGACCGATCGGAGCGAGGTTGCTCTTGATGTGGCAAAGCAGCTTCACATCCTTCTTCGTTGGGTGATTTGTCAGATACAACGCTGACCGGGCGATCGCGCCGATATCCACCGAGCCGAGAATACGTTGGAGCAGGTTAGCGTAATTCGCGCTCTTGCTTGTGTGGCAGGTGATGATCACCGCGCATTTGTGCTTCTGCGCTACCTCCATAATCTCCCGAACCGTGCTGCGCATATCATTGGCGCTCGACATATTTGCCTTACCGACAAATGCCTGGAACGGATCAAAAATCATCAGGCGAATGTTTTTCCGCACGATTGCCTGCTCGATTTGCTCGCGGTTGGCAAAGGACAGGTACTTCTCCGTGTGAATGGTGGAAATCCTTTCCATGTCAGCACCAAATCTCAGCAGGCGAGGGATAATCGTGTCGGCTAAGCCGTCCTCCGCGGTCTGATATAGAATATTGATCGGTTCGGTTTCATCCGCTTGCAACGGCAGCTTGCCGCCGTTAGAGAGGATCGAAGCCAACGCCAGTGCGACCATCGTCTTGCCGCAGCCTGCTTCGCCGCCGAGCAGCGTGAGCTTTCCGTAGGCGATATACGGATAGAACAGCCATGAAACTTCCTCCGCTTCAACCTCGTTGAAGGGAATAATGTTGACGTTCTCCATAACTTACACCTTCCTGATAAAGTCGCTCTTGTTGCGGTGCGACTGCTTGTCCAGCCACTCAAACAACGCGTCGCGCGTTACCACCCACCGCTTGTTAATGCGGAAGCCGGGAAATTCATCCGAGCGGAACAGCTCGTAGCAAAACGGCAAAGAAATCCCCAGCAACTCTGCTACAACCTTCAGCGGCAGAATCATCGGCAGCTCGCTTTCGTGATAAAGTTTTTGTTGCATAAAACACACTCCTTAGATAGAATAATAAAGATACTGATATGTTTTATAAAACTATCAGCATTTGTATTGTAGCACTTTTAAAAAGAAAAATCAATAGTTTTTGAAAACTAATTGATTTTTTTCTAAAAACTGTTATAATAATATTGAAAGAGGTGGTTTAAGTGCATGATTATCGCTACTATATAAGGGACAACGAAGAGCATTACGAAATTTGGGTCGGCGACCAATTATACCGCCACGAATCTGCGCCTTTCGGAGAGGGCGTATATGATTTGCTCGATTTTCACGAAACACAGCTAAACTCTATTATTTCATTTACAAATCACTACAAATACCTTGCCGGAGAATATTTTAAGAGAAAACAAAACGGCACGATACAGGAAAATATCGCGCCGGTGTTTGATTACCAATCTAATTTGTTTTTGTTTCTCTACGATGTGTTTGAGCAGTACCGGGATAACGAGTTGGATGTTCCGCCCGAAGAAAATTCTTGGTTTGATTTTGATTTCAAGCAAACCGATATGACTGTTAAATCAGATAAATTCATATCTATGATTACTTTTGCTAGAGAACTAGTCAGCGCATGGTCAACGGATCAAGAAATCGACAACCGCAAGTTAAAGGAGTTAATGCAGCGATTATCCATTACTTTTGAATTGCGCGACGACGAGCTTGTAGAGGTGCTGCACCCTACTTGTATAGAAGATATTGTCCGCTACACGCTCTGCAAAGCTTATTTTATGATTGCCGACAAAAAGATGTGCGTCAACACCTGTCGCCGCTGCAACCGCTATTTTTCAACATTCAAATACGGACGGAGCGTGCAGTACTGCAACCACAAAAACGACACGGGCTACACCTGCAAGGAAGAAGCTGAGATGTCTGTTGTCGGCAGGAAAAAGACCGACGAGGAAAAGCAGATCCGCAAGCTCTACCTCAAAGTTTACAACGCCCAGCGCCGCCGCTGGCAAAAGGGCGAAATGACCAAAGACCAGCTCGAAGCCTGGTCAGCCAAAGGCCGCGAACAGCGTGACCTCTGCAAGAAAGGCAAGATTTCCTTCAAGACCTTTGAAAAATGGCTGGAGGATAATAGGGATAGGTTTGCTTGGGCAACGGTTTGATAATACGTTGACTTGAATGATAATAAATTGTATAATTATTTTATCTTTATCAAAGTAAAGTCTATAGCTAAATATATTGAATTAATTTGTAATGGAGGAATAAAAAGTGTATGAGATAAGACCTGAAACAATAAAAACTTTCGTACTGGACAGAAATATTAAACTTCCAAGATTTCAGAGAAAACAAACATGGGATGAAAAGAAAAATTTCCAACTATGCATTAGTTTATTTAAAGAGTACCCTATGGGTGTAACAATATTAAGTGTTGAGGAAACAAGAGGACGAACGATACGTTGGCTGCTTGATGGAAGGCAACGCAGAAATGCGCTGCTTCAAATGTATGAAGATCCTGAAAACATTTATAATTGGGCAAAAAAATTCATTGGCTTTAAGAATAATCACCAACCAAGTGAGTTGGAAGAATTATTTAGGAAAAAAATCGACGAGTACATCGAGAATAGCGAAGAGGAAGAAGTTGAAACAAACGAAGAGGATCCTTCCGAAGATAGCTCTGAAGGGATAGATTCTGGCGAGGAAGAATGTATTGACCAAAAGTATGGTATTGAATTTTTATTAGAAATAATTAAGATAATCCATAATAAAAACAAGAAAAATACTGGTTTTACTAAACCTTTCGATTTAACAAAATTCGTATCGAAACTTCCCTATCTGGAAAATAATCAAGGAACAGAAAAACTATCTTCAAGAAAGCTCAAGACTTTTTTGGATGAGTATAGAAATAATTAATGCCAACTGAATAATCTCAATTATCCGATAAACAGTGCAAAACCTGTCAAAACGTGGTATAATAAATGCAAGGAAAACGG
>JBGUPW010000275.1:0-13091 GCA_045130495.1 Ruminococcus sp.
TTTTCGATTTCCTCGTCGGGAACCTCAACATCAAACTCGTCCTCAATTGACATAAGCAGGTCTACAACGTCCAGAGAATCGGCGCCGAGGTCTTCCTGAAGATCGGTATCCTCTGTAATTTTATCCTCTTCAACATCAAACTGCTCGGCAAGGATCGCCTTAACTTTTTCCAATACCATTTTTATTCCTCCTGTAAAATATTATGTACCCGTGCTGTAGACAAGAGCACATATTTTGTGCTACAATGATTAACGGTGTTAATCACCCAAAACAAACTATTCTGTTTGTACCCTTACATATTATTGAACTTTCTTTGCTTTGTCAATATGTTTTTTATATTTTCTTATAAAAATCTTAAATTTGCATAAATAAATAACATTCTATCGAATTTTGAATAGGTAATACTGATATTTAAACGGAGGTTTTTTTATGAGCACAGCACATTATGCCGTAATCGGACACCCCATTGGTCACACGATGTCGCCGTTTATCCACAAGCGGCTTTTTGAGCTTGCAGGCAGGGACGCGGACTACATAAAGGCGGATATCGCGCCCGAGGAGCTTGAAGAGCGTTACAGCAGCTTTCTTCGCGGACTTGACGGCTACAATATCACCATTCCCCACAAGCAAGGCATTATTCCAATGCTCGATTCGCTCGACGACAAGGCGGCTATGTACGGAAGCGTCAACACTGTTTCAAACCTGAGCGGTAAAGCTGTGGGCTACACCACCGACGGCAACGGATTCATCAAGGCTCTTGAAGCTGCCGAAATAAAACTCGACGGCAGGATAATGATTTTGGGCTGCGGCGGCGCGGCTCGAACGATCGCATATGAAATAGCCCTGCGCGGTAAGCCCTTTGAGTTTGCCGTGAGAAGAGAGAGCGTCGGCAAGGCGGGGCTGCTCTGCCTTGATATAACCCGCAAGCTTCCCGAAACGCAGGTTAGCTTCGGTCTCATCGACCAGATAATCGGCACGGTCGACGTGCTCATAAACGCCACGCCCGTGGGAATGTACCCGAACGTGAACGAGCAGCCTATCCACAACTGCGCAATAGGCAGGTGCGGAGCGGTGTTCGACGCCGTTTACAATCCTTTTGAAACCGCTCTTGTAAAGCGAGCCAAAGCGAACGGCAGCAAGGCTGTCGGCGGAATGTCCATGCTCGTTTGGCAGGCAGTCGCCGCGCATGAGATATGGGACGGTTCAACATACGAAAAGGAAGAGATCGACCGCCTGTGCATTGACGCAGCGGAGGAAATGAAAAGGATTTTCTGATTTAATTGTCCTGTCGCGGCAACGACCCGAGGGAATGAAAATGGTATTCTGATTTAGGGGAAAAACATGAACAATATTATTCTTTGCGGCTTTATGGGCTGCGGAAAAACCACCGCGGGGAAAAACCTCGCGCGGAAAAGCGGCAGACACTTTGTTGATATGGATCGCTATATCGAAAAAAAGGCGGGAATGACTGTCTCGCAGATATTCGCAAAATACGGCGAGAACGGTTTCCGCGATATGGAGCATGAGGCTTGCGCCGAGCTTGCGGCTCAGCATAATCTCGTCGTAGCGTCGGGCGGCGGAGCGCTGACCTTTGAGCGCAACGTTAAAATTTTCAAAGGAGTCGATACGATCGTTCTCCTCGACGTTCCTCTCAGCATTATAAAGCAAAGACTTGAAGGAGATAAAAACCGACCGCTGCTCCAACGCGAGGACAGGGATGAGGCTATGAAAGCGCTTTATGACGAAAGAATGCCGAAATACCTCGCTGCTGCCGATATCGTTGTAAAGGGCGAGGGCACTCCGCTTAAAACCGCTTTTGCCGTTATGGACGCGGTGAAGTGAAGCACAAAGCAATTTGCATCTCATAACAGCAATATTATTTTGCCATTTTATTATGTATTTCAAGGCAACAGTCGCTGTTTGGGTTCTCGCAAAGTCAAAAAACAACAATTTCGCTATTGACTATAACGCTTTAAAGTGGTAAAATATCATCTATACCAAAAATCAGTAAACGAGGTAGATTGAGTTATGATCATTGTTTTAAAGCCGACAACCACCAACGAAGAGCTTTTGGTTTTCACCGAAAAGCTGAAAAACGAATATGACGTAAAAATCAACCGCTGGGACGGCGTTCACTCCACGGTCTTGGGTCTTATCGGCGACACCACGCCTATCGACATCGAGTATATCGAGGCGCAGGATATCGTCGAGAGCGTCAAGCGCGTTCAGGAGCCGTATAAAAAGGCGAACAGAAAATTTCATCCCGAAAACACAACGATAAAAATAAGCGATAACGTCACCATTGGCGACGGCAGTCTGCATATAATGGCGGGTCCCTGCTCGGTCGAGAGCGAGGAACAGATCGTTGAAATAGCCAAAAGCGTAAAGCAGTCCGGAGCTACGCTGCTGCGCGGCGGCGCGTTCAAGCCGCGCACCTCGCCCTACGCTTTTCAGGGCTTGAAATCGGAGGGACTTGACCTTCTGAAAGCCGCAAGGCGAGAAACGGGACTGCCTATCGTCACCGAAATCATGCGCGTTTCGCATATAGATATGTTTGAAAACGTCGATATCATTCAGGTTGGCGCGCGCAATATGCAAAACTTCGAGCTGCTGAAGGAGCTTGGCAAAACCGACAAGCCTATCCTTTTGAAGCGCGGTCTTTCAGCCACTATCGAGGAATGGCTGATGAGCGCGGAATACATCATGGCAGGCGGCAACGACAAGGTCATGCTCTGCGAGCGCGGCATACGCACCTACGAAACCTTTACCAGAAACACTCTTGACGTTTCGGCGATACCCGTGATAAAAAGGCTGTCACACCTGCCCGTAATCGTCGATCCCAGTCACGCCGCGGGCAAAAGCTGGCTGGTCGAGCCGCTTGCAATGGCTGCCGTAGCCGCAGGCGCAGACGGACTTATCATCGAGGTACACAACGACCCGCCGCACGCTTTCTCGGACGGCGCTCAGTCGCTCACACCGAAGCAGTTCAACGATGTAGCGGAAAAAATATTCTCACTTAAGAAGGCGCTTAATAAATGAAAATAGCAATTGTCGGGCTTGGCATAATCGGCGGAAGCTACTGCAAGGCGCTCAAAGCCCACACCAAACACACCGTTATAGGAATAAACCGCACCCCGTCGGTCACGCAGAAGGCGTTGGAGGACGGCGCGATAGATATGATCGGCACGCCCGAAAGCCTTAAAGACGCCGATATCACTATTTTGTGTATGTATCCGCAGGCGTGCCTCGATTTCCTGCGCGAAAACGGACAGTATATCCGCAAGGGAACCATCGTCACCGACGCGGCGGGCATAAAGATCTCCATCTGTCCGCAGCTCAAGGAGTTGTCGGAGCAATTCGGCTTCACATACGTCGGAAGTCACCCGATGGCGGGCAAGGAAAGGAACGGCTATATTTCGAGCGACGAAAACCTGTTTATGGGAGCAAGCTTTCTGATAACGCCCTGCGGCGCTGAGCAAGCCGCCGTGAATAAATTGTCACAGCTTGCGCTTGAAATAGGCTTCGGCTCGATAAAGGTAACAACTCCCGAGGAACACGATCGAATGATAGCCTACACCTCTCAGCTTCCGCACGTTTTAGCCTGTGCCTATGTGCTCAGCCCGAGCTGCCTCAATCACAAGGGCTTTTCGGCGGGAAGCTACCGCGACGTTTCGCGCGTCGCGAACATAAACTCCAAGCTATGGGCGGAGCTGTTTTTGGAAAACAGAGAGCCGCTTATGGCGGAGCTGGAGGAGTTGAACAAGAATCTTAGTAAGCTGTACGAAGCCATAGCCGACAAAGACAAGCAGGGGCTCACCGATCTGCTTGAACAGGGACATCAGGTCAAAACTATGCTGGGAGAGTAACAAAAATCCCGTTAACGGCTGCCGCCTGCGGTCATTAACGGGGTTTTAATAATTGGGACCTCTAATCATTCCCTAAAGATTTCCATTAACTCAGCCGACGATGAACTGCTTTAATATCGGTATATAATCGTTATATATATGTATAATCAATTATTCGTTATTTTTGTTGAAAATCCTCTGAAACAGTGATATAATTCTCTTAAACTAACACAAAAGAGGAGGTAAAGCATGAACGCAACTGTCAGAAGGCTGGAAAACAATATGGTAACGCTTGGCGCAGGAGTTATCGCGTTCGGTATCTGGTCGGTTTTGAAGGTCGCCTTTGAGTTTTTTTGGGGAGGTACTGCGTACATTGATAAAGACATTCCCGAAGATATGAGAGGGTATATACCGATAATACTCATCGTTTTTTGGGGGCTTACGGCTTTTGAGCTTGCGATCCGAATTTATGTAGGGGCATCCTCACGAGCTGACGGAAAGGGAAAACGAAAGGGCAAAGCCTATCTTGTATGGACAATAGTGCTGATGATCGACCTCTTCCTTACTGCATTGAGTGATTTCTATATATATGCTTTGACGCTTAACAGCATTACGACGGCAATAATCACCCTGCTGATCGACGGCACGTCGTTTTTTATCACGCTTGAATTGTTTGTATCCGCCGTCCGCGTAAGAAAGCTCAGACAGCAGGAAGCTTCACAAAAAAACGAAAAAGGAGGCGCCGCGGCATGAACGCCGACTTTCATTACTATGCGACCTACGCGGCAGCTACGCTTGCGGGCTTTTCTCACGAGGACAGTGCGGCGATCGCCGCCAGCGACCGTTTCGTAGACTGCTGCACCGAAACGTTTCTGAAGACGGTAAAAGCCCCTTTGTCAGCCGCGACAACGCAGCTTCCTCTGGAGCTTATGGACACGCCGACAGATCCCGTGGGCTTACAGAAAATCACGCGCATTTGGTCGTCGTTCCATTTCCTTCCCTATGATTTGCAGGCTATGCCCCCAAAGCGCAGCTCAAAGCGTTACAGAAACAAGTACCGCCTCATTTGCCGTCCGAACGGAGAACTGCTCGAACCGACTGTGGAGCTCGCCAAAGGAAAGAATACCGAGGCTATAGGCATTGCCATGCACATACTCGCCGACACCTGGGCGCACCAAAACTTCGCAGGCACTCCGTCGTTCGTTATCAACAATACGAACTACTACTTTTACGAGCTTATCCCCGACGGAGACGGCTTTACCGAGAGGAAAATAAACTTCCGCTACAGCGCGTTCACGCCCGACGAACCGGACAAAAGCGCCTACACTCAAAGCCCGTACTTCAACAGTGAAAACAGCATTATAAATCTGGGTCACGGCAGAGCGGGATATCTGCCCGACTACAGCTTTGTCAGATTTAAGTATCTGCCGGCGTGGGGAGAATACGAAGAAATAATAAAGGACAATCCCTCCGACTATCTGCACGCGTTCTGCCAGATGATAACCGCCATGAAATATCTGCGCGGAGCGATACCTTCATTTGAACGAAACCGATACGACTGGGAGGCGATCGCGCCCTACCGCACGGAGATAGAACAGATCATCGCCAAACGTCGGCTTGACGCGAGCGAGGACTGGAAAGCCTTCGGAGAAAAGCTCTCGGGTCAAACGATCCCGCCCTATTCGCAGGAAGACATACAGGAGGAATACACCGGGGCGGAAAAGGACAAAAAGGACGAAACCTTTCTCGGCAAATTCATTATCGCCGCGCTTGCCCAGAAGAGCATGATAACAGGCAAGATCTTTCAATCGGGCAATAAGCTTGCGGGCTACTCGGTTGACTATGAAAAAAAGGGCTTTAGGGGCGACAAGGCATACAAAAAGCTTTTGCAGCAGAAGGAGGAAAGCAAATGAGTTTCTTAAGACGGATCCGTGAGATCGTTATCAGCGCCGTAATGCTGCTGATAGCTTTCCAGCTTATTTTATTTCCCAAGCACAGTTACCTCATCGTGGCGATAATCGTCAGCCTGTCGCTTTATCTTTACGGCTTTAAGCAGCTGTGGTATTATTTCACAATGGCGCGCCATATGGTGGGCGGAAAAAGCATTATGATACAAGCTGTCATTCTGCTCGACGCCGCTCTGCTCATAGACGCGATGATATCCGTATCAAGCTTTGCGGTGGCATTCTATCTTCTGGGAATCTACGCATTTACAGGCGCTGTGGATATAGTACGGTCTATAGAGGACAAAAAAATGGGCGCGCCGTGGAAGCTTAAACTTATCGGAGGAATAATAACCGTTTCGTTCGCATTGGCGCTGCTGATAGGGGGACTTTTCTTCGGAAACACTTCATTTTTGGTTTACGGCTACAGCATAGGCCTTATTGTTTCCGCCGTGATCCGTATCATTACCGCCTTTCGGAAAACCTCCGTTGCGTATTTCCAATAACAGATTTCTTTATAGGGAACCTTTAATTAAAAATGAAATGAGGAGGACGTATGAAAACCGTACACGTCAGTACGGGCAAACCGTACGATATTTTAATTGAAAGAGGCATACTCGATTTATGCGGCGAGTATGTCAAAAAGCTTACAAAAGCGGAAAAGGCTGTCGTGGTCACCGACACCAACGTTGCACCGCATTATCAATGGCGCGTGCTCAATTCGCTCGGAAAGCAGAACATTGACACCAAACCGTTTATATACAAGGCGGGCGAGGAAAGCAAAAACCTCGGCACGATTTCCGAGCTTTACAAAACGCTCGCCGACTTCCGCATGACGCGCAAAGATATAATTATCGCGCTCGGCGGCGGAGTATGCGGCGATATGGCTGGCTTTGCCGCCGCCACATATCTGCGCGGGATCGACTTTATTCAGATCCCGACCTCGCTTCTCGCTCAGGTGGATTCGTCCATCGGCGGAAAAACGGGCGTTGATCTACCGCAGGGCAAAAACCTTGTCGGCGCGTTTCATCAGCCTGCGGCGGTGCTTATCGACCCTGATACACTCAACACCCTGCCCGATAAATTCATAGCCGACGGCATGGGCGAGGTCATAAAATACGGCTGCATAAAGGACGAGGCGTTTTTTGAATTTCTCGAACGCGGTGACGCGCTTGAGCACATCGAGGACGTCATCGAAACCTGCGTGTCGATAAAGCGCGACGTTGTGAACCGCGACGAAAAGGAGTCGGGCGAGCGTATGCTGCTCAACTTCGGTCACACTTTGGGTCACGCCATCGAAAAAATATACGGCTTTACGGGCATAACCCACGGCATGGCTGTGGCAATAGGCATGGTTATGATCGCCCGCGCAGGCGAGGAACGCGGCGTGACGCTCAGGGGCACCGCAGACCGCATCAAAAGCCTTTGCGAAAAATATGATCTGCCCACCTCAGACCGCGCGACCTTCTCGGAGCTTGCGGAGGCGGCGGCAGGCGACAAAAAGACCTCGGGCAGCAAAATAAACCTTGTGCTGCTCGAAAAAACAGGCGAAAGCTTTATCCTCACGATCCCGCTCAGGGAGCTTGAAGAATTTATCACCGTACCGTCAAACGCCGAAGAAGCCGCGGAGCTTTACGGCGGTAACACACCAAATAATGTGGATAGATTATGAGTAATGTTGTTTTTCACCCGTTCACACCGAGCGGCTCTGTTTCCGCGCCGCCGTCAAAAAGCGACGTTCACCGCGCCGTGATCTGCGCCGCGCTTTCAAGTGGTATTTGCACGGTTTCACCTGTCGCGCTCTCCGAGGATATCAAGGCTACAATAAGCTGCGTTGAGGCTCTTGGCGCCGAAACGTCGATCAAAGACAACGTGCTCACCGTGGACGGCTCGGGAATGTTCAAAAACAAAACCGCAGCGCTTGACTGCCGCGAAAGCGGAAGCACCCTGCGCTTCCTTATACCCGTGGCGGCGGCGGGAGGAGTTGAAGCGACGTTTACAGGCTCCGGCAGGCTGCCTGAACGCCCGATAGGTATCTACACCGACGCGCTGCCCGAAAAGGGAGTTTCCTGCGTTACCGAGGGCGGCTTGCCCCTGACGATTTCAGGTCAGCTAAAGAGCGGAGTTTTTGAGATCCCGGGCAACGTCAGCTCTCAGTTTATAACGGGTCTGCTTTTTGCCCTTCCCCTGCTCAACGGCGACAGCGATATAATTCTAACCTCGCCCATTCAGAGCGCGGGCTACATCAACATGACGATACGCACAATGTCCAAATTCGGGATAGAGGTCGATATGACCGATAAAGGCTGGCACGTAAGAGGCAGGCAGCACTACATCCCGACCGACTACACCACCGACGGCGACTGGTCGCAGGCTGCGTTCTTTCTTGCTATGGGAGCGATCGGCGGCGAGATCACCGTTAACAACGCCAATATAGATTCCTCGCAGGGCGATCGAAAAATTGCGGCAATCCTGCGCGAGTTCGGCGCTGACGTTCAGCAGGACGGCGGCTGTATCACGGTCAAAAAAGCGCCGCTTCACGCCGTAACGATCGACGCCTCGCAAATCCCCGACCTTGTGCCAGTGATTTCCGTGTGCGCCTGCTTTGCGGAGGGCACGACCCGAATCGAAAACGCCGCACGGCTTCGGATAAAGGAAAGCGACCGTCTTGCTTCCTCAGCCGCTCTTTTGAACGCCTTGGGCGGAAAAGTGTGCGAGCTGCCCGATGGCCTTGAAATTACCGGAGTAAGCCGTCTTGAGGGCGGCATCGCAAACGGCTTCAACGACCACCGCATAGTCATGTCGGCGGCTGTGTGCGCCGCAGGGTGCAACGGCGGCATAACCTGCTCCGACGCATGGAGCATAAACAAAAGCTATCCCGCTTTTTATGAAGATCTGAAACTCGTCGGCGGAAAAGCGGAAATTAGCTGATTAATTCTATTATGGGAACCTCTAACAATCCCCTAAATAACGAATAAATTGGAGGAAAGCTCATGTCCTCGACCTTTGGAGATAAAATAAAAATATCCGTGTTCGGTGAGAGTCACGGAAACGGAATAGGCGTTGTTGCAGACGGTCTGCCCGCAGGAGAAGCCATAGACATGGAAGCCGTGCTTCTGCAAATGGCGCGGCGTGCTCCCGGGCGTGACAAGACCGCAACTCCGCGCAAAGAGAGCGATCTGCCGAAGATACTTTCGGGAATGCTCGGAAACGTTCTGACAGGCGCGCCGCTGTGCGCCGTTATAGAGAACACAAACACGCGCTCGGGCGACTACAGCAACCTTCTCGCTCAGCCGCGCCCCGGTCACAGCGACTTCACCGCCTTTATAAAATATAATGCCGCCAACGATATCCGAGGCGGCGGTCATTTTTCAGGCAGGCTCACCGCTCCGCTCGTGTTTGCGGGGGCGGTCTGCCGTCAGCTTTTGGAAAAGCGCGGCATAAAAATTGCAGCCCATATCGAAAGTATAGGAAGCGTCCGCGACCTGCGGTTCGATCCCGTCGAAATTGACGGCGACCTGATCAACAGGCTGAACCGCTCGCCGTTCGCTCTTATCGACGAAAGCCGCGATCAGGCTATGCGCGATGAAGTTGAAGCGGCGCGTCTTGACCGCGACAGCGTAGGCGGCACGATCGAATGTGCCGTGACGGGGCTCCCGGCAGGAGCGGGCGATCCGATGTTTGACGGAGTTGAAGGCGCGATAGCCAAGGCTGTGTTCGGCGTTCCCGCCGTAAAGGGGATCGAGTTCGGCGCGGGCTTTGCTCTCGCTCAAATGCGCGGCTCGCAGTCAAACGACCCGTTCAGATACAGTGACGGCAAGGTCATTACCGAAACGAACAACTGCGGAGGTATCCTCGGCGGTATAACCGACGGAATGCCCGTTATTTTCCGCGCCGCGATAAAGCCCACACCGTCCATATCCAAGCCTCAGAACACCGTTGATCTGCAAACGGGCGAAAACGCCGTGCTTGAAATCCACGGCAGACATGACCCGTGCATCGTGCCGCGTGCGGTTCCCGTAATTGAGGCTGTGACCGCGATCGCGGTTATAAACTTGCTTTAAGGTGATATTATGAGAGATTTAAGCGAAATCCGTGTTGAAATAAATAAAATCGACGCCGAGCTGATAGAGCTGTTCAAACGCAGAATGGACTGCGCGAAAGACGTCGCGATTTATAAAAAAGCCAATGAAATCCCCGTGCTCAACCAACAGCGCGAAAACGAGATACTTGACGAGGTGCAGGCGAAGGGCGGCGAATACGGCTCGGCGGCGCGACTGCTATTTACCAATATCATGGAGCTTTCACGCGCCTTGCAGTACAACATCGTTTGCAGAGAATCCACCCTG
This sequence comes from Ruminococcus sp., assembly GCA_045130495.1. GTDB lineage: Bacteria > Bacillota > Clostridia > Oscillospirales > Acutalibacteraceae > Ruminococcoides. Next base: position 10,138 of record JBGUPW010000275.1, read on the forward strand.
CGCTCCGAGATAACCGCCGCGCGCGAAATGCCCTCTACAGACGGGATCACCGTGGCTTATCAGGGGATAAAGGGCGCGAACAGCTACGAGGCAGCGCAAAGGCTTTTCCCCGACGCCGTTCTAAGCAGCCGCAAAACCTTTGAGGACGTGTTCGGCGCGGTTGACGCGGGAGAGGCTACGTTCGGCATTCTGCCCGTTGAAAACTCGACGGCAGGCTCCGTTTCGGCTGTTTACGACCTAATTTTGAAGCACCGCTTCTATATAGTAGGGGCGCTTGATATGCGCATAGAGCATTGTCTGGGCGCGTTGAAGCAGTCGGAGCTCGCGGATATAGAATATGTTTGGTCGCACCCACAGGCGCTCTCACAGTGCGAGGGATATATCGAGGCTCACGGCTTTACGCCCGTTTCAAAAGCAAACACGGCGATCGCCGCGCGCGACGTCGCCAAGGAAAAGCGGCTGAATGTGGCAGCTATCTGCACACCCGAGGCGGCAAGGGAATACGGCCTGCAAATCCTCGACACGGGCTTGCAGGACGACCCGTACAACACGACGCGTTTCATAGTGATTTCAAAGCAGCTCTTCATTCAGCCCGACGCCAACAAAATCAGCCTTTGCTTCTTTTTGCCTCACGTCAAGGGCTCGCTTTACAACCTGCTGTGCCGCTTCAACTCGCTCGGTCTTAACCTGACAAAAATCGAGTCCCGCCCCGCAAAGGGCAGAGATTTCGAGTATCTTTTCTACCTCGATTTCACGGGCAGCGTTCACAGCGAAAACGTGATCGATCTGCTCAGCCAATTAAGCGAGGAAATGCCCGAATTCAGCTTTTTAGGGAACTATAAAGAATAAAACAAGCCTTCCCTTTGCGGCTCTCAGTTGACCGCGCAGGGAAGGCGTTTCTTATCATATTATATTATCAAATCATCAAATTGAATCGAAGTTGCGCATGGCGTCGATGCCTGTCTGTCCGGTTCTGACCTTTACAACGTCCTCAACATCGTAAACGAAGATTTTGCCGTCGCCGATGTGACCGGTGTACAGGGTCTTCTTGGCGGCTTCGATGACCTTGCCGACGGGAACCGTGCAAACCACGATGTCAACCTGAACCTTAGGCAGCAGATTCGCTTCGATCTGAACGCCGCGGTAGTATTCGGGCTTGCCCTTCTGCGTGCCGCAGCCCAAAACGTGAGTGACTGTCATTCCCGTAATGCCGATATCCATCATGGCGTTTTTCAGAGCCTCAAGACGGGCTTCCTTGCAGACGATCTGCACCTTGCTGATTTTCGGTCTGCCGTCGTCAAAAACGGGTTCTCTCTTAACGGGGATCGCCTCGGCTACGGGTGTGTCGCCGCTGACGAGCACGGGAGCCGCGACGCCCTCCTCGACATATTCGGGAACCATGGAGAAGCCCGCGTAAGCTGACGGCATACCGTGCTCTGTCGCGTCAAGACCTGTCATTTCTTCCTCGCGGGTCACGCGCAGACCGAAGATCTTCCTGATAAGCAAGAACACACAGGTCATGGTGACGATCGTCCATGCCGCTACGGAAGCGAAGCCGATAAGCTGCAAGCCTAAAAGCTCAAAGCCTCCGCCGTAGAAAAGACCGACGATAGTTTTGCCGGAAGCGTTTGCGATAGAGTAGCCGGGGGCTGAGTCGGTCGCGAACAAACCGACGGCGAGAGTGCCCCAGATACCGTTCATCATGTGAACAGCCACAGCTCCAACCGGATCGTCGATGTGCAGCTTATAGTCGAGCAGCCAAACGCCGAAGCAAACGAGGAAGCCCGATACGGTTCCGATGACAATTGCTCCGAGAGCGTCGGTCACGTCGCAGCCTGCGGTAATCGCCACAAGACCTGCGAGGGAAGCGTTAAGACACATACTTACGTCGGGCTTGCCGTACTTGATCCACGTGAAAACCATGCAGGTAACGGTTGCCAAAGCGGGAGCAACAGTGGTCGTCAGGAAAACAGAGCCTAACTGCTCAACGGAGGTAGCGGCGGCGCCGTTGAAGCCGTACCAGCCGAGCCAGAGAATGAACACGCCCAACGCACCCAAAGCGATGTTGTGACCGGGGAACGCGCCGACCTTAACACTGCCGTCCTTTTGCTTCTTGAACTTGCCGATTCTTGCACCGAGGATCTTTGCGCCGATGAGAGCGGAAATACCGCCTACCATGTGGATCGCGCAGGAGCCTGCGAAATCGTGGAAGCCCATCTGACTGAGCCAACCGCCGCCCCAGATCCAGTGCGCCTCGATCGGGTAAATTACCGCAGAGATAATGCCCGAATATACGCAGTAAGAGAGGAACTTTGTGCGCTCAGCCATAGCGCCGGAAACGATAGTTGCGGTGGTGGCGCAGAATACGAGGTTGAATACAAAGCTTGAAAAATTAAAGCTTTCGTAAGCCGTGAACAAATCAAAGCCGGGCTTGCCGATAAATCCAACCAAATCCTCGCCCATCAGCAAACCGAAGCCGATAAGAATAAAGGTTACGGTGCCGATGCAGAAGTCCATAAGGTTCTTCATTATGATGTTGCCTGTGTTTTTTGCTCTGGTGAAGCCCGCCTCGACCATTGCGAAGCCCGCCTGCATCCAGAACACCAGTGCAGCTCCGATCAGGAACCACACAGCGAACAGCTGACTGTTCGTCATTTGGGAAACCATTTCTTTAACAGTTTCACTCATGTCGATCTCTCCTTTAATTGTTTTTGCCGACAAACACAACGGCACGTCCCCCAAAGTTTCAGGGAAACGCGCCGTTGCGTTGTCATATGTTAGCCTATCGGTTGATAGCGTTTTCAATGGACAATGGATAAATTTTAATATTCGTTAGTTAGCAAAAAGCTATTGTTAGCTTCAAATGTAACGCCAAACGCGCCGTTATGCCGACTTTTAAATCAAACCGACCTTGCCAAAGGCGCCATGGATGCAACGTCACGCTGCTATTCGAC
>JBGUPW010000276.1:0-3188 GCA_045130495.1 Ruminococcus sp.
ACCGAAGAAGATATCTCGGAAGCGGTAGAGCGGTTTAACGGACAGGTCATGCGCCACGAACAGATAGACAGCTTCCGCGTTATATCCGACGCCGCCGCGTCACGGTTAAAATAAGGAATTAAAAGCTCCGCAGAACACCGCAGGTTCTTACGGGGCTTTTGCTTATAATCAAATAAGCTTTTCATATATGGACAACCCTGCGGTTTTCTGTTATCATGGTATCAAAAAAATAATAAAATTTTTTCAAAAAAACATCAAACCTTTTCCGTGCTTTAGAGTCCTTTTTAATGAAGAGGGCAAAAAGTAAGGAAAGCGAGGTAAACGACATGAACAAACAGCCTAAATACAAAATAGATAACGCGAAGCTTTCGCGCCAGGTCGCTAAGGCGCAGAACGGCAACACAAAGGCAATGGAAGACGTTATCAACATGGTGAGCGGATATCTTTATTATTACAGCCTCACCCTGTTAGGCAACGAGGAGGATGCTAAGGACGCGGTTCAGGATATTTTGCTTACCGTACTCAAAAAGTTAGACACGCTCGAAAATCCAAAGGCGTTTTTGGGCTGGCTGAAAACGATTGCCGCGAACTACTGCAAAACAAAGCTCACGCGTTCAAGGGAAAACCTCAGTCTGAGCGAAGTCGAGTGGGACCTTGCCGACGAAAACGATCAGCTTTGTCCCGAGAGATCGGCAGAGACCGGGGAGGTATGCGGCTACGTGAGAGAAGCGGTGAGAGCTTTGCCGCAGATACTTCGCGAAAGCGTTTTGATGTTCTATTTTTATCAAATGAGCATCAGGCAAATCGCGGACGTTTTGGAGGTCAATGAGAACACCGTAAAAAGCCGTCTGTACTCGGCGCGTCAGACAATGAAAAAATATCTGGAGCAATACGGCTGCGCGGCTCTTGCGTCCTGTTCGGTGCCTCCGATGTCATTGCTTTCGTTCAGTCTGATTCAGGGCGCGGAGATGCAAAAGGCAATTCTTATCCCCTACGCAACGCCTGCTGGAGCGGTAAAGGTCGCTGCCGTCAACTCGGCGGCGTCGGGCGGAGTGACCTCCGTAAAAATCGCGGCTATCGGCGCGGCGTGTGTCGCGGTGATCGGCGGAATAGGCGCGGCAGCATCGGGAGCTTTCACGGCAGCAAACCACGCTTCGCCTGCAAAGCCGAGCTACGGTTATCACCGCTCGGCAGGTCAGCCTGAAAATCGCGAGCAGAACGTGCCGACAACCGTGCAGTTCACCGACGTGCCTCCGACTGCCCGCAATATATCGGGCAATTCGGGCTCCAATGTTAATCAGAGCACAGCCCCGACCCAGGCACGTATCCAGGCGACTCAGCCGGTCGTTCAGGCTCAGCAAAACACCTCACAGACAAATCCCTCACAAAGTCCTACAAGCACACAGGCAGCTCAGGCGACAAATCCTCCCGCAACGGCGGCGACATCGGCGACAGTCACGCCCGCAACGACAGTTCCGGTAACGGTTCCCGCAGAACGGAGGAAGGTCTACATCGACGCAAGCGGCTTTGTCGGTGACTTCGGACAGATCTTCTGTCACATTTACGATAGCACCTCAAGCTTTTATGAATGGGCAAGCAAAAAAGAATACTGCACTCTCGACTCAGGTACGCTTTACAGCTTTGACCTGAACCCGCTGAATCTCGAAGACGGCAAGACCTATTATGTGATGTTCGGTACCACCACAGGCTCGCAAACCGAGGCGTTGGAATTTTCCACAGCGGACTACGGCGCGGTCATGCTTGTCGAACCCGACCCTACAAAGGCTCATGTTGACAACCCTCAAATGACTTATTACGCAAAATGGAAATAACAAAAGGATGGTGTTTATTATGAAAAACAAATTATTATCAATTGTACTCACCGCTTCAATGTCCGTCACAGTGATTTGCGCCGGAACGGGTGGAGCTTACGCGGCTTCCGGCATTCACAATATCATCAGCATTGATATTGACCCCGACACATTCACGAACGTTACAAAAATGTGCTGCTATATTTATGACCAAACCGACAGCGCCGAAATCGTCAAATGGGGCTCCAAAAAGGGAGTTATGACAAAGGACGGAGCTTCCGGAATGTGGAGCTGCGACCTCGGCGAGCGCGGCGCAGAGCTTGACCCGTCTCACGAATACAGCGTTATTTTTACCGACGATTGGGGCAAAGCCCAAACCGAGCAGCTTACCATAACGGGCTTTGACAGCGCAAGGGAGTACACAGCGGTTTTCTCCGATATATACACATGGCATTCCTATGATTCAACACCTGTGTTCAAATACAAATGGCTCGGAGAAAATGACGATAAAGCAGGCGTTGATGTTATCCGCGTCCGCGCCGATGACGACGCGTTCGGAGCCGGACGCGCGGTGTACTGCGAAGCCTATGACGAAACCAACGGGGAGTCAGTCCTGTGGACTGGCAGAATGAAAAGGGACGAAGACGCCGACACATGGAGCTTCGACTTCGGCGCTCACGGCATTGAGCTTGTGACCGGACACAAATACTCCGTAAAATTCAGCGACTCGGATGCTTTGACTATCGACTCCTACGACAGCTCAAAGGACTACACCGCCGAGTTCACGGGCGCGTTTATTGCTGATGAAATCGGAAACACCCACGCAAAGCTCAAATGGGCAGACGCGCAGGCGGACGAGCCGTTTACATATACGGCGGGAAGCTCTCTGTTGATCAGAGATTTGAAGTACGGCGAAACAAAAACCGTCACCGTCACTGCGGCGGAAAATACCGAGGTGCGGCTCACAACGGGCGATCAGTCAGATTTTGATGATTCAGCCTTTTTGTCAGTCACGGCATATGATTCCGCAGGCAAAAGGGTCGCGAATCTGTCGAAAAAGCGCGAGCATAACCATGACATTACCGAGAGCAATTTGTTCTTAACCAAATCAGGCGAAACCTACACCATTGAAATAACAGCCTCGGGAATAAGCGGGCTTGAGCTGTACTTTGCCGATATTTTTGAATATGAGCTTGGCATGGTGTGCAGCAACGACAGCGAAGATGAATTCTGCGGGGACACGGCTTACTACCGCTTTACCCCAGACTGCGACGGCACGTTAAGCGCAGAGCTTACGGATTTGCGCATCGGAGAGGACAGCGCGTATCCCGAATTCCTGATTTCCCGTTCACCCGATTTCAGCGACGCGTCACAATT
>JBGUPW010000277.1:0-39875 GCA_045130495.1 Ruminococcus sp.
AAAATCCGCTGAAAACAAAGGGTGCTTTCAGCGGATTGTGATTTTCGAGTATTTGGCAGGGCGGGTTATTTTTCTCTGCCGAGTAAGTAGTCAACCGATACCTCAAGAATATCGGCGAGAGCAACCAGCTCCACGTCGGTGACAAACCGGATCTGCCCCTCCAACTTGGAAAGACCGGAAGCGTTCATGTCAACCCCGTTAACCTGTAGCTGCGCCAAAAGCTCCTTTTGTTTCATGCCCTTTTGCTTTCTGACAAGCTCCACACGGTTGCCTACCAGATTTCTGTCTCCCAGTTCCTGCTTGCGTAATCTCATTTTTTACTCTCTCCATATCTTCTTTTTTAGAATTCCGTAAAAAAATTCTATAAAAAAATTCTCCAAAAAAATTCTTTATAAAAATTCTTCAAGAACATTATGGTGTTATTATAATACTTTATAAGAAAAAAAGCAAGCCTTTTTGTAAATAAATTTAAAAAAATGAAATATTTTGAAACATTTGGTTACATCTTTGACTTTTATTGTATACTATATACTTTTTAATCACTGTAACGCAAAATTATTTATAAAATATCAACAGTATTTTTGCGATTGTTGAAGCTTGTTGATTGTGTTAAAAACCATTATTTTTCTGTTAAAGATTGTTAATCATGTTAATAACAGGCTTTTTCAGCCGAAAACGCTGCAACTTGTTACAAAATAATTACAGTGTTGATAAACCGGTTACAAACGAGATTTTTTATAAGCAAAAGGCGCACCGTTTAACCGATGCGCCTTGTTTTTTTATTCAAATGTGCCTTCTTCAATAGCCGTGATCATCGCTACGCGCTTGTCGTGACGGCCGCCTTCCTCGGGTGTGTTGAGGAAAATATCGGTGTATTTAACCGCTTCATCCTCGGTGATAACTCTGCCGCCCATACACAGGATATTTGCGTGGTTATGACGGCGTGTCATCTCCGCGCCGAACTCGTTGTTTACAACCGCAGCGCGTACACCCTTGACCTTATTTGCAGCCATGGATATTCCGATGCCCGTACCGCAGCAAAGTATTCCCATGTCGCAGTCTCCGCCCGTGACGGCTTTTGCCACCTTGTATGCGTATACGGGATAATCCACGCTCTCGGCGCTGTCCGTGCCGAAATCGGTGTATTCGATTCCTTTTTCATCAAGATACTTTTTAATGGCGACCATAAGATTGTAGCCGCCGTGATCGCAGCCAAGTGCTATCATGTTGTAACCCCCATTCTTTTGTTGAGCTCTCTTTGTGCCTGCGGCAGTCTGAGATACATCGGCATAAGCTCGGCGGGCGATAAAGTACACCCTTGTTTGAGCAGCTTAAACGCCGCGCACGCAACGCCTGACGCAGTTTGATTAAGTTTATTTACCGGCGCCAAAAAAACGTTTTCAGGCGGATTTTCAAGGCTCTTATAGCTTATTGCCGCTCCGTCTCCTACCAGAACCGTTTTTTCGGAACAGTTTTGTAATTCAAGCTTCAAATCCGAAAGCGATATGGCACGATCCTCGCACAGCCGCTCGACGCTTTCTCCTTTTACCCTGAACATCGCGTTATAAACCTGCGAACAGCGCGCGTCCATCAGAGCACATACGATCCCGTCAAATCCGAGGAAATTATACGCCATGCTTTCAAGAGTTGACACGGCGACGCACGGCAGGCTCTTCTTAAACGCCAACCCTTTAGCAGCCGCTACTCCGATACGCACACCCGTGAATGAGCCGGGACCCGCGTTTACCGCAACGGCTTCAACCGCGTTGAGAGGTACGCCGCTGTTTGCACAAAGCTGTTCTGCCATAGGCATCAGGGTTTGACTGTGTGTGAGCCCCGTATTGATAAAAAACTCACCTATAATTTTATCCTCATCGGCGAGGCAAACCGAAGCCGCCTTTGCCGATGTGTCCATCGCAAGTATAATCACAGCTCGTCCACACCTTCCATCTCTATGATCCGCTGTCCGTCATGCTCTCCCCTGCCGATCGTGACCCGCAAGGCGTTTTCGGGCAAAGCGCCCTCTATATTCTCGCTCCACTCGATAACAAGCACTCCGTTGTCCAAATAGTCAAAAAAGCCCGTGGAGTAGAGATCGTCCCAGCTTTGGACCCTGTACATATCAAAATGGTACAGATCATAGCTGCCCCTGTACTCGTTCACAAGCGCGAAGGTCGGGCTTGAAACGCCGTCGGTTACACCCAGACCTCTCGCGAGTCCGCGCGTAAAGGCGGTTTTGCCCATTCCCAAGCCGCCGAACAAGGCGATAACCTCAGTGCCGCACAACCGCGCCGCTAAACGCTCGCCCACTTTTTCGGTTTCCTCCGCGCTGTTGGAAATTATGCGCACCATTATTAGAAGAGTCCCGTGATTTTTCCGTCAACGACGTCGATATTATGCGCTGCGGGAGCCTTGGGAAGTCCCGGCATTGTCATAATATCGCCTGTGTACACAACCGTGAAGCCCGCGCCGTTGGAGAGTGAAACGTTGCGGACGGTGATCTCAAAGTCCTTGGGAGCGCCGAGCAGGGCGGGATTGTCGGAAAGCGAATACTGTGTTTTTGCTATGCAGACGGGAAGCTTGTCCGCGCCCAGCTTCTGCACCTCGGCGATCGCTTTCTCTGCGGCTGTGGTGTAGCTGACCCTTGCGGCTCCGTAAATTTTTGAGGCTATCGCTTCGATTTTTTCCTTTACGGAGAGCTCCAAATCATAAATCGGGCTGAAATCGGACGGCTTTTTGCAGGCTTCAACGACCTTTTGCGCAAGCTCCGTGCCGCCCTCGCCGCCCTTGCCGAACACTTCGGAGAGGGCAAAATCGGCTCCGTTTTCAATGCAGTAGTTTTCAATATATTTGAGCTCGGCTTCGGTATCGGTGCCGAATTTATTGATCGCCACAACAACCGGAACGCCGTATTTTCTCATGTTTTCGATGTGAACGCCGAGGTTGGAGATACCCTTTTTGAGAGCTTCAAGATTTTCATTTGAAACCTCGGTCTTGGGAACCCCGCCGTTGTATTTAAGAGCGCGGCAGGTCGCAACAAGCACGATAGCCGAAGGTTTGAGCCCTGCACAGCGGCACTTGATGTCGAGGAACTTTTCGGCGCCGAGGTCGGAGCCGAAGCCTGCCTCGGTAATGCAGTAATCGGCGAGCTTGAGCGCAAGCTTTGTCGCCCTTACGCTGTTGCAGCCGTGAGCTATATTTGCAAACGGACCGCCGTGCATTACGGCGGGAGTGCCTTCAAGCGTCTGAACGAGGTTCGGCTTGATGGCGTCCTTCAGCAGCGCGGTCATCGCGCCGTCAGCCTGCAAATCCCTTGCGTACACGGGTTCGCCTGAATAATTATACGCGACGAGGATGTTGCCCAAACGACGTTTGAGATCGTCAACATCGGTCGCAAGGCAGAGAATAGCCATAACCTCAGACGCAACTGTGATGATGAAATGATCCTCTCGCGGAACGCCGTTGACCTTGCCGCCGAGTCCGACAACGATATTTCTCAGCGCGCGGTCGTTCATATCGAGACAGCGCTTAATGAGGATCCTGCGCGGATCAATGCCGAGACTGTTGCCCTGCTGAATATGATTGTCGAGCATGGCACAGCAAAGGTTGTTCGCAGAGGTTATCGCGTGCATATCTCCCGTAAAATGAAGGTTGATGTCCTCCATCGGGAGAACCTGAGCGTATCCGCCGCCTGCGGCTCCTCCCTTGATTCCGAAAACGGGACCGAGAGAAGGCTCGCGCAGTGCGATGATCGCCTTTTTGCCGATTTTAGCCATTGCCTGACCGAGTCCGGCTGTGGTGGTGGTTTTGCCCTCGCCCGCGGGAGTGGGATTGATGGCAGTCACCAAAACAAGCTTACCGTCCGGCTTATCCTGTAATCTTGCGCTAAGCTCATCCGAAAGCTTTGCTTTATATTTTCCGTAGAATTCAAGCTCATCCTCGGTGATACCGAGCTGAGCAGCCACATCTTTGATTGGAAGCAGTTTTGCCTGCTGAGCAATTTCAATATCAGATAACAAATAAATGCACCTCCGAAATTATTTTAGGAAATCTCTGATTATTTAATGTCGTGCATAAGTGAGGAAGATTATGCAGTACGGATTCCGTGCTTTTGCGCGGTCGGGAATTTTCAGAGATCCTATTTGGTTTATTATAACAAATTTCAATTAAGGTATTATTCTATATTAAAAAAATAACTTGATATTATCCGCCGAATTTACTATAATAGAATTGAGGCTTTTAATGCATTTTTTATGAACCGCAGAATAAAAAGGCTTTTTGACCGTTTTTGCGCCGGTGGGCGCTCACTCCCGCGTTGAGTAAAAATCATCTTCAACATGTTCATCAACGGCGGGACATAGCTGTTTCTTATAAAAGGAACCTCTGAAAAATTCCGACCGCGCATAAGCACGGAATCTTCACGGCATAATCCAGCCAAAGCTCCTTGAGATAAGTCAGTATTCCTGCGGAGCTTTGACAATATTTGCCATAAATCTTCCGCACTTCTGCACGATACTGAATTATCAGAGAATCCCATAAATAAAAATACGAGGCGTTTATATTGAACAAATTTTCAGACTTTTTCAGCAAAACCGATGTGGTGCTGTGGCTGCTTACGCTTTCAGCCTTTGTTTACAGCCTGTTTCTTATTTCGAGTATGCAGCGCGCCGGAAACTACAGCTTTTTGCGTCCTCAAATCGCGGCGGCGATTGTGGGCTTTGCGGCAGCTGCGCTTTTCTCATTTGCCGATTATCGGTTTTTTATAAAAAAATGGTACTTTGCCCTGCTGATCGGGCTCGCATTAATGGTACTTGTTTTTATATTCGGAGTGACCGTTGACGGCACCGACGACACCGCATGGATACGTCTGCCGGGAGGTTTTACCTTTCAACCGTCGGAATTTATCAAAATATGCTTTATAATCACGTTTTCAAAGCATCTTTCTTTTTTGATCGAAAAGCAAAGGCTTCACAGTCTTATCGGAGTGATAACCCTTGTGCTTCACGCCGCGATACCGATACTTATGATACACTTTCAGGGCGACGACGGAACCGCGTTGATTTTCGCTATGATATTTCTGATAATGACGTTCATAGCGGGAGTCCAGCTTCGCTATTATCTAATTTTAGGCGGCTTGATGGCGGCGAGTATCCCGTTGATCTGGAATGTCTTTATGAACTCCGAGCACCGCAACAGAATTATGGCGCTGTTTGATCTGGACGGCAATTCCATGACAAACTACGGCTGGCAGCAATACCAGGGCAAGGTGTCGATAGCGAGCGGAGAGCTGAGCGGAAGCGGCTTGTACAACGGCTCGCGCGTGGAATTTGCGATCGTTCCCGAACAGGAAAACGACTTTATTCTGACCGTCGCGGGCGAGGAGCTGGGCTTTATCGGCTGCCTGCTCATCATTTTACTTTTGTTCGGCATTATGATAAAAATAATAATGAACGCTTCAAACGCCACCGAAACGGTTGGCAAACTTGTGTGCGGAGGAGTGTTCGCTTCGTTTGCCTCGCAAACCATAATCAACATCGGAATGGTTTTGGGCTTCTTCCCCGTAATCGGAATCACACTTCCGCTTTTCAGCTCGGGAGGAACCTCACTGTTGGCTACGCTGATAAGTATAGGATTTGTTCAAAGCGTGCGCGGGCATAACCTTGACGATATGGAAACGGCGAAAATCAGGCGAGGCTATCAAAACCGTATCAAGCTTTAGAGCAATACCGCATAATTACGGTGTGCCGATTGCGAAGTAAGATTTTTTGGACAGTCTGACGGAACAAGATTCAAGCAAGGCGTGCGCCGTGGATTGTGCGGTGTTGCCTTAGATCCTCCAAGATTCTTCAAACAGTTAAAGCGTCGCGGAAATGACGGTAAATCATTTTCACGACGCTTTTGCTTTTTTGGGTTATTTTTGGGACTATATCGGGGGTATTGTTGTGGTTACTTTTTGGGTCAGCTCACAACTTCTTTGACGGTCTTTAACATCAGTTTGATGTCTCCGAAGAAGCTGAAATTTTTAGTGTATTCAAGATTGTATTTCATTTTTTCGGGAAGAACGCTTTTTAGGTAAACCTCGTCGGCGTTCTCTGCGGAGCAAAGCAGCTTTTCCTCATCCTTGTACATGATCGAAGCGAGCGAGGTGATCCCAGCCGGAAGCAAAAGCGTTGCGTAGTATTCCGGCTCATAGCGCTTCACATATCCGGGCACCTCGGGTCTTGTTCCCACAAACGACATACTTCCGCCGAGAACGTTGAACACCTGGGGAAGCTCGTCCAGGCGGTATTTGCGAAGGAATCTGCCTATCGGAGTAACTCTGTCGTCGCTGTCGGTCGTCACCTGCGTGCCGAGAGTCTCGGCGTTTTCCACCATAGTGCGGAATTTCAAAATATAAAAATGCTTGCCGTATTTTGTAACTCTTTCCTGACGGAAAAATGCTTTGCCCGGCGAACCGAATCGAACGATCAAAGCGATAACAACAATCGGAATCAACAAAAACACAAGCATCACAAGCGATACAACGATATCGAAAATCCGCTTTATCGCACATGAGGCTGTCTTTTTTTGCAGCAAATCATAATATTGCCTCACCTCGTCGCACTGAAACGGCTCGGGAAGCTTTACAAATTTTTTCATATATTAATCTCCCCCGTGGGACGAAAAAGCGCCTGCAGGCGCCTCTGCCCGCCTTTGTGTTCGTCTGTTATTTTTCATTGATCATCGGCGGGATAAAGAAACTTCATATAATTCATTTATAATTCATAATCAGGATTCAAACTACTAATATAATAAGATATTCATATAATAAAATTATAATAAGATATCACTGTAATTATATCGCGTTTTTTCGTAGTTTTCAAGAATATTTACAAAAGATTAATCATTTACCGCATAACGTAAAAACCGACGGGAATCAGCCGTCGGTTTTTAGGTAATTTTATGGAGTAATCAAGCACATAGAAAGGAAATCTCGGAATCAAATTATCAATATTTAATATATTATCACAGATGTTAGTAAATGTCAACATATTTTTTGAACTTTTTTTATTTTTTATATATTTTCCATTCTGTTCACAAAAACTCTTGACTTAACGAAAAAAACAATGTAAAATTGAATTATCAAAATTAAACAGCAAACACTATTTGGGGCTTGCTTATCGCCTGCCCGATGCGCGAATGATTTTAAAATAACCCTACAACACTTAAATCGGGAGCTTTGCTCTTTGAGCGGTGTGCAGACCTCCCGCTTTCGGAAGAAGGGAGCCTGAAGCTCGAAGGCGGGCACCCACCTGTTCTACTCGTAGGCAGGTTATTATTTTAATCATACGGTCGGGCGGGTATTTTTATGTTCATTTTTAACCGCATAATTCAACCACATATAAAACAAAACCATAATTCAGAAACAGGAGTGTAATATGAAAATATCTGTTTTGGGGTGCGGCAGATGGGGCAGCTGTATAGCGTGGTATCTTGACAAAATAGGTCACGAGGTTTTGAGCTGCGGTCTTGCCGATGCGCCGGAGTTTATTCAGCTTCAAAAATACCACCGCAACGATTATCTCACATTTCCCGAATCGATCGAGGTTTCGTCCGACTTGCCATACGCGGTCAGCCGCGCCGAGGTGATCGTGATTTCCATTTCTTCACAGTACCTCCGCTCTTATTTCGCGGAAATCGCCAAAAATCCGCTTGAGGGCAAAATCATCGTTCTCTGCATGAAGGGCGTAGAGGCTACGACCGGCAAACGCCTCAGCCAGATCGTTGAGGAATTTACCGACGAAACAAAAACTCCCGTCGCGGCGTGGGTGGGTCCCGGTCATCCGCAGGACTATGTAAAGGGTATCCCCAACTGCATGGTCATCGACAGCCGCAACCGCGAGGTCAAGCAAAAGCTTGTAAACGAGTTTTCAAGCGAGCTTATCCGCTTTTACAGAGGCAAGGACATGATCGGCAGCGAAATCGGCGCCGCCGCTAAGAATGTTATCGGAATCGCTGCGGGTATCCTCGACGGCTTGAACTACACCTCGCTGAAAGGCGCTCTTATGGCGCGAGGCACGCAGGAGATCTCCCGTCTTATCGAGGCTCTGGGCGGCAACAAAATGAGCGCCTTCGGTCTGTGTCACCTGGGCGACTATGAGGCGACTCTGTTTTCTCCGTGGAGCCACAACAGACGCTACGGCGAGGAATTTGCCAAGGGCAACAAATTTGACAAGCTCGCCGAGGGCGTTATGACCTCAAAGGCGCTGCTCCGGCTCGGACAGGAATATGACGTTGATTTGCCGATCGTCGGGGCTGTTTACAGAGCGCTGTTTGAAGGCTCCGACATCATGGATGAAATTCAGCAAATGTTCTCCCGCTCTGTAAAAGATGAATTTTAGAAAGGTAAGTGAAAATGAGCGGAAAAACAAAAGCAAAAAGGATCGCGCCGTCAAAAGCCGGAGTAAAAACAGTTGAAACCGAAAAAAAGAAATGTATGGTCGAATACATAACGGTCAATATTTTTTGTCTGCTTGTATTCCTCGCCTTCGGATATATCGCACTGATGGCTTTCTTCCAGACGAGCGTGATAGACCCGGAAAAATACGTATCGGAAAAAATCCTGTTTGAGACCGATATAATCCCGCTGAACCTTCTGTTTACTATCCTATGCATAGCAGCTATGTTCGGCTTGAAAAGGTTTTTTGACAAAAGGATCCAAAGAAACTACTCGATGAGGCGAACCGCGTCCGTCGTTCTTGCCGTGATGATCGCGCTTACAGCGATTTATACGGCCATAACGATCATATTTGCCGTGCTCGCCGAAAAAGGAGATCCCGACAGCATAAAAAGCTTTACAGATATCATCAGCGAAAAAATCGGACCCAAAAGCGTTTTCTTCCCGATGAATATTCTGCTTACCGTTCTGTTTGTGGGAATCCTGCTTGCGGTGTGGCGTTTTTACGACTATAAGTCAAAGCATATTATGACGGTCGCCGAAGGAGCGCTTGCCGCGTTCGTTATAATCATCGGGCTCACATGGGTGTTAAGCGCAAGGTCAATTCCCGCCGCCGACAGCTACAATATTTTTGAAGCGGCGACCGATGCGGCACAGGGTAAATACACCTCAATGCAAAACTATACAAACTTCTACAACAGCGCGTTTTACAACGGCTATTCATACTTCCACTTCTACCCCTTCCAGTTGGGTTTTGTGGGCTTCTGCGAAATAATTTACCGCATTTTCGGAACGGACAGCTCAATGCCCGTTCAAATCATAAACGTTCTGAGCGTCGGCGCTTCTTACTTTGCGCTTGCCAGAATGACCCGAGTTCTGTTCAAAAGCAAAAGGCTCGAATTTATCGCCATCATTTTGCTCGCGTTCTGTTTGCAGCCCGTTTTGTTCTGCACCTTTGCTTACGGAAATCTGCTCGGAATGTGCTTCGCGATTTGGGCAAGCCTGCTGCTTATCAAGTATTTCCAAACAGGCAGATATGTTTGGGCTGTATCCGCAGGAGTGCTTGCGGTGCTCGCGACGCTGATAAAATACAACAACATGATCTATCTTGTCGCGTTTGTTATATTGCTTGTCATCCACATTTTCAAGAAAAAAAGGTGGCAGAGCGCGGTTATCGCAGCGGCATTCATCGCGGGATTTATCGGCTCCAACGCGCTGATCATCGCGCATTACGAGAGCCGCTCCGGCACCGATTTCGCCGAGGGTGTATCGCAGACGCTATATCTCGATATGGGTATGCAGGAATCTTACATGGCTCCCGGCTGGTACACAAACATAGCCAAGGACACCTATATCAATTACTATTTGAAGCCTAAATTCAACGGCGATCCAAACGCTTCGATTGACAAAGCCAACGATAAGGCTATGAATGATATTGAAAAAAGATTAGATGTTTTCACGGGAGATTTTGAATATTCGCTTGAATTTTTCAGCCAAAAGATTCTCAGCCAGTGGAACGAGCCGACATTTGAGAGCATTTGGGTTAGCAAGGTAAAAGCCCACACCGCTAACGACACTCAAAAGGCGCTCTACCACACAGATACAGTCAACTCCGACCAAATGGAGGGACTTGCAAAGGATGTCTACTCAAAGAGCACCGGGCAGTTCCTCGAGCTGCATTTCAACTTATATATGCAGATTCTGTATATTATGTTCGCAGCCGGAATTTATCTTTTGTTCATCAACAAAAAGACGAATATAGAAACGGTTCTTTTGCCGCTTGTTATTCTCGGCGCGTTCGGCTATCACCTTCTGTTCGAGGGAAAATCACAGTATATACTCACCTATATACCGCTGATGATACCGACAGCCGCCTACGGGATCAGCGCTGTTCTGAACGGAAAATATTCAAAGCTCAAAATGCTCTTCTCAAAGCTCAACAGTATTCCCGACAGAAAAAAACAGAACGCCGCTTCAACCCAAAATTAAAAAACTTCGCCGCCGTATGCGCTTTATTGCATACGGCGGCATTTTTTGCGTAGAATTCGGAAGCTCTAATTATAATTCTTGTACGGAAATTTGCAAGCGAGTTCCCTGCCCGAACGTCAGGCATTAATTAATCAGCTGTTTCATTATATTTACCACAGGCTGAGCTGCTCGTGAGCGTTCTTTTCCTCAAACCTGTAAAGATATTCAAAAATTTCATCGTTATCGTGCATTATTCCGTTTGACGCGCAAAAGCTGTGAAACAGTTGAAAAAGCTCCTTTTCCCGCGGACTGTTTACAACGTAGCTTTCACCGAATTCCCGTATATAAAGCTCTTTCAGTTTCGGAAAGTGAATATCAAGCTGACGGTAAAAATACTCTCTGTTCCCCTCTCTGAGCGTAAGACCCATACCGAAGCAAATAATCCCGACGACCTTCGCCTCGGCGCACATCTCTAAAATCCTCAAAACGTTTTCTTTCGTGTCGTTGATATAAGGCAGGATAGGACAGAGCCATACAACGGTAGGTATTCCTTCATCTCTGAGGATTTTCAAAGCTTCAAGCCTCTCCCCCGTTGTGCTGACGCACGGCTCTATCTTTTTGCATAGATCATCGTCGGCTGTTGTCAACGTCATTTGAACAACTGCTTTTGTTTTGGAGTTTATTCGCTTTAAAATATCCAAATCTCTCAGCACGTGATTTGATTTTGTTTGAAGCGTGACTCCGAAGCCGTATTTCTCAATCAGCAACAGAGCTCGGCGTGTGTACTCCAACCGCATTTCAAGATGAATATACGGGTCGGTCATCGCGCCGGTACCGATCATACACCTCTTCCGCTTGCGCCTGAGAGCCTGTTCAAGCAGCTCCAAAGCGTTTTCCTTTACCTCGATATCTTCAAACGCGTGAGTAAAACCGTAGCATTTGCTGCGGGAATCGCAATAAATACAGCCGTGTGTACAGCCGCGATAAAGATTCATTCCGTTGTTCGAGGACAAAATACCTTTAACCTTCGCGTAATGCATAGCTTCTCCGTTTTTCCCTTCATATTCTCTTAATATCTTGCATTATTATTAAAACCGCTTTATAATATAGGGGGTGATAATATGATTTACATCGGCAACCACATTTCGGTTTCAAAGGGATATCTCGCCATGGGCAGGCATGAGCTTGCACTCGGCGGGAACACCTTCGCTTTTTTCCCGCGCAATCCCCGCGGCGGAAAATCCAAAGCGGTCTCCGACGAGGATATCCTTGCGCTGCGTGAATTCCTGGCGGAAAACAGCTTCGGCAAGACTGTCGTACACGGAGCTTACGCAATGAACGTCTGCGCTGCAAAGGAAAACATCAGGGCAAACTCGCGCGAAATGCTGTGCGACGATCTGCTGCGTCTGCAAAAGCTGTCGGGAAATTATTACAACTTTCACCCAGGCTGTCACGTCGGACAAGGCGCCGAAGCCGGCGTCGGTCTGATTGCGGAAGCTCTCGCCGCTGTGATAGACAAGGTTGAGTCGGAAAGCGGAAAGCCTCTGCAAAACAGGATCCTGCTCGAAACAATGACGGGAAAAGGAAGCGAGATCGGCGGCAGCTTTGAAGAAATCAAGGAAATAATCGAGCTGACAACCGCGCTGTTTGGCGAAAGCGTCCGCACCAAGCTCGGAGTATGTCTCGACACCTGCCACGTGTGGGACGCGGGATACGATATCCAAAACGACGCCGACGGCGTTCTCCGCGAGTTTGACTCGATAATCGGGCTTGATAATCTATGCGCCGTTCATTTGAACGACAGCAAAAACGCACGCGGCTCACGCAAGGATCGCCACGAAAAGCTCGGTCAGGGCTTGATAGGCGCGGAGACGCTTAAAAACATTGTGCTTCACCCTCTGCTTCAAAACCGCCCGTTCATATTGGAAACCCCGAATGACGACGACGGATATAAGGCAGAGATACAAACCGTAAAGGATTGGATGTTTAATTCCAAATCAGAATAATAATCAACAAGTATTTTTTATTAAAACCGAAAAATCCGTGATATAATTATACCACAGCAAGGTTTTCTGTTCAAGAAAGGAGAAACAAAAATGTTAGAAATCGGCACACAGGCTCCGGAATTCACTCTTCCCGATCAGAACGGCGAAATGAAGTCGCTTTCTGATTTCAGAGGACAAAAGGTGATACTTTACTTTTATCCAAAGGATATGACCTCGGGCTGCACAAAACAGGCGTGCGCATTCGGAGAATTATATCCTCAGTTCCGCGAAAAGGGCGCTGTTGTGATCGGCGTCAGCAAGGATTCGGTCGCCTCTCACAAACGCTTCGAGGAAAAATACGGTCTACCCTTCACCCTGCTTTCGGACGTCGAAAAAACGGTGATTCAGGCGTATGACGTATGGAAGGAAAAAAAGCTCTACGGAAAGGTAAGCATGGGCGTTGTCCGCACCACCTACCTGATTGACGAAAACGGCGTTATCATCAAGGCTTTCGGTAAGGTGAAAGCAGCGGATAACCCCAATCAAATGCTCGGTGAGTTTTAGAGAACCCTCTAATAATTCCCTTAAAGCAACACCGCATAATTATGGTGTGCGGATTGCGAAGTGAGATTTTTCGTCAGATTGTACAAATAAATTGAGGTAAGGGCAGCGCCTTGCCGAGTTTTTTGGATAGTCTGACAGAACAAGATTCAAACAGGGCGTGAGCCGTGAATTGTGCGGTGTTGCCTTAAATTTTTTTGATAAATTACAAGATAAAGGAGCACTACTCATGGATGATTTTAAGGACAATGAAATCGACGAACACACGCCTTTGTATATGCTGCCCCGTGATGTGCAGGAGTTCGCCGCATGGATCGCGATTCTCCCACCCGATGCAAGGGAACAGATCAGACTGAAAATAGAAGAACTCAGCGCAAAACATGACAAATCCACAAACAATCAGGACAAATAAAAATCCGCTTTTGTGTTCTTGATGCTCATACTCCTTTTTCCGAAACAAAAAAGCACCCTTTTGGGTGCCTTTTGTTTTGGCGGAGACGGTGGGATTCGAACCCACGGTACCGTAAGGTACAACTGATTTCGAGTCAGTCCCGTTATGACCACTTCGATACGTCTCCGTATGCAGCGCCCGTTGAACGGGCGCTTTTTTGTAATTATAAACCGCAAAAGTGATGTAAGTCTCACTTTTGGCTTAGACAACAAGAGTATTATAACACAAAAACTCTCGTTGCGCAAGTCTTACACAAAAATTTTTTTAATTCTTCTTAAACAAATCTTCTTACACAAAAACTTTTTAATCCTTCTGAGAATAATCCGACCAGTTTCCTGCGGAATAGCGGCGCTTTGTTTTCATCGCGCCGGGGTCGGCTTTCGGTTCCACCGACGTATCTATCTTGTAGATCTTGCCAATCAGAGCGTTGCTGTACAGCAGGTCGGTCGTCTGGTACGCGTTCTTGCCCTCTGAAACCTGCTTATCGGTGACTCCCGAATCGAAGATTATTCCCTGTACTCCGAAAGGAGCCGGAATGCGATAAACATCGGTTCCCTCGATTTGTTCCATCTCAAAGCCCGGCCAATCGGCGAAATACATGGTTTCTTTTGTCATGCTGTTGACAGCCATTCCGCCCCACCAATACACATAGACCTTTTCCCATTTTGTTTCGCTGTTGTCGTAATACACGTAACCCGGCTTGTCGTTGTCCTTGTCAAGCTCCATTTCTTCGATATATTCCTCATAGGGATCGCTCTTGTCCTCGTAGTGGATCGGCACGCCGAACTCCAAGGCGGAGACGTCCTTTGAAAACGCCGCTTCCAAAAACTCGGGATAGATGTTTCTCCAATACTGAATAAAATGCTCTCCCGGCTCATATTTGCTGAAAACAAGCTTATCCTTCGGGTAGCCGCTTTCGATCAACTTATTGTACATCGTTTCCGTGACGTCGCCGTTATCGACCGCGTATCCGCCCGCGTACAAATACAAAAACGGCGCGTTTTCCATATCATATTTATCCTTGAGAAACTCTGTCCACTCCTTTTCGGCGTACATACCGAAGGTTGCTGACAAAACTCCGCCCGCACTGAATTTGTCGGGGTGCGCCAGAACCGTGTAGAAGGTTTCGAGTCCTCCGAGAGAGCTGCCCGCCAAGGAGGTGTGCTGCGCGTCGGTATAGACGTTATAATTCTTGTTAACATACGGCATTATCGTATCGCAGATGAAATCCGCAAATGCGTTGCCGCGCTTTAGGGTGACGTCCTCTTCCTTGACGGAGGCTATCTCCCTCTCCATATTGAGACTGCCCAAATCCGGGATAAGCTCGTCGCTCCGATAGGGGCTGCCGTTATCTATCGCGACGATGACCGCCTTATTGCCTGTGGCTGCCATCATGCCCTCAACACTTTCGCTGACGTTCCAGCACATAACGTCGTTGTCCATACCTCTTTCCTTGCCTGTTGCCAAAATGCTCTGACCGTCAAACATATAAATGACCGAGTATTTTTCGTCGGAATTCTTATCATAATCCGCAGGCGTCCAGATATAAACGTTTTTGTCACGTCCGTCAAACTTGAAAACTTTTGTTTCAAACTTCGGGTCGTAGCTCGGCTCTGTTCCGACCGTATATGGAAGAAGCTCGTCGCTTTTCAAATCCCAACCGCTCACGAAGCTGTTGAAGGCGACGTCCATGCTCGTGATTTTGCCGTATGTCAGATGCACCATGTTGTAGAGGTTGACGTCAGCCTCGCAGGTGAAAATGATATTCCGCTCACTTTCACTGCTTTTTTTCATTTTGACCTCCGCCGTTTTGCCGTTTGCGGTATTCAAAAATACAGCCGTTATTTCGCCGATATCCTTTGGCGCTCTGATGGTGAGCGTGTGCAGCTTCTCCTCCTTCGGCTTTGAGGTTTCAGCCGCGCTGTCCGGAGTTGCTTTTGAGCTCTCAGTGCTTTCAGTGGTTTTGCTGTTGTCAGAGCAGGCCGCCAAAAATGAAAGACATAAAGCCCCGCTTAACAATCCCGCTGTAATTTTTTTGATTTTCATTTCTTGTTCTCCTTCCGTTTTGTTCTGTAAATATTATAAAACAATACCACAAGGAAAACAAGCGACCCTTGATTCATCAACACAACGCTTAGGTGCGCGATTCAACTTAGCGTTTAGAAAGGTGCTTTTACCTGCGCTTTCCGTAAAATATCCAACCCGTGATTGTTCACGACGATCAAATCCTGCCGTTCACAGGTCGCAAGATGGAAGGCTTATTGCCTCTGTTCGGTATCCTCCTTCAAAATCGCACGGATCACCTTATCGCAAATGCCCTGATTATTTCTTCCGGCCTGACGCATGGTACCCTCATATCTCAAACCGCATTTCTCCATGACTCTGCCTGAGTTTGGATTGTTGACGTCGTGAGTCGCTTCGATGCGGTTCACTCCGACCTCGTTTAACAGAAAACGGATAACGGCGTTCAACGCTTCCGGCATAATACCCATGCCCCAAAAACGATCGCTCAGGCAATAACCGACTCCTGCACAGTCGGTCGATTCCGTAATTCCGATAACACTTATGTTGCCTATGACCTGACCGCTTTCCCTGTGCTCGATCACCCAGTTGTAGTTATCCTCGTTTTCATAGCAGTCAATGCAGTATTGTATGTAGCCGCGGGTCACATCAACATTTTCATGCGGCGGCCATGTCATATATTTTGTCACCTTTTCGCTTGCGAAAAGCTTCCTCCGCGTCGTCAGGCGTAAAACGGCGCAGTATAAGTCGCTCCGTTTCGAGCGTTACCGTTCCCAAATGTCTCATATTAACCTCCGATCTTCGGTTCATTAAAGGCGCCTCTAAAAACTCAATGTCGTGCTTGTGCCCGGCAAGGAATTATCAGAGGCTCCCTTATGGCAACACCGCATAGTTACGGTGTGCGGTATTGCTTTAAATATCTACTTACTTACGTTCCGGCTGATTCTCTTATAAACCGGCTTCATTGTCAGACCCTGAATAACCGTAGTAAAGAATACGATCGCATAAGTTCCGCCGAGAATTATGTAGAATATTTCGTCGGAAACCATGCCCTTCGTACTCATTGCAAGAGCTACGCATAAGCCTCCGCGCAAGCCGCCCCATGTAAACAGCATGACAAATCCGGGTTTGCTGAAGCCGTCGGGAAGCTTGCCCATCAGGAACGTTGACAGAGCAAGACTGCCTGAGCGAGCGACAAAGTTTGCAATAATGGCAACGATCGAGAGCAACACCACATGGGTCATCCGGAAAACATGGATGAAGCTGATTCCGAGCATTACGTACAACACCGAATTCATCAGACAATCGAGCGTATCCCAGAAAGAATCGAAGCTCTCATTTTTTTCGGGCGGATCATTTTTGCAGAAATATGTGCGGAACGTTGCGAACAAAATGCCGCAGACGACCGAGGCGATCGCGCCCGAAAAATCAAACACCTCACAAAGATAATAAGCCAGAGCAACGCTCAACAGGCTGACAAATATTCCGAGGGTATTGCTTCGGGTAAATTTATAAAGCGGAAACAGCAGGATAGTCACCGCCGCGCCGATACCGACCGCGCCGAAAATCTGCGATAACATCACGGCAAAAAAACCGCCCGAGGAGGTTGACGTCACCATTCCCGAAAAGCAAACGAACAGCGCCACGCCCACGCCGTCATTGAACAGCGATTCGCCCTGTATCAAAAACGAAGTTGTCTTAGGCAAGCCGAATTTGTTGAGAATGCTTGTTGCGGCGATTGGGTCTGTCGGAGCGACGATACTGCCGAACATCAAGCAGACAGGTATTGAAAGCCCCAGCCCGAACAGAACGGACGCACCGTAGAACAGCGCACCGTAAAACACGGCGCCGAGAAATGTTGTGACAAACGAAAGGACACTGACCTGACGGGCATTGCGGAAAAAATCAATCAGCTTCAGGTGGCAGGAGCCGGCAAAAAGCATGAAGCAAAGCACGCCGTTTATCAGGAATAATTCAATGTTAAACTCATTTTCACCCTCAAACTTAAAAATACTTCCGAGACTCTGACCAAAGAAAACCTTTGCTATCACCATGACAATAATGCCTATCACCGTCGAAAACAGCATGAGCGATATCTCATAGGTGAGCTTTGTCACTTTTTCGTTGAAGAATCCAAGCAGACAGACCATTGCAATAAGCGCAATAAAGCCCGGTAAAAATTCAATCATTTGTTCTTCTCTCCTTTTAAATTTGTATGGTTTCTTCAATTATAATACAAAAAAACTAAAATTGGAATACTGTTTTCATATAAATTTATCAATTTTTCCACGGTGAAATCTTCATTTGGCTACTCTTCGGCTCATGCAACCTAAAACGCATCATCAGGGGTCTCAAACAAAGCTTTAAAAAATCAGCGGCATGAAGCAATCATAAGCTTCACGCCGCTTTATCGACTTATTATTTTTATAACTTTAAAACACAAACACCCGCATAATAAAATCAAGTCTGCGGTGCGTTTCCGCTGTTTTCAGACAACTGCTTCATTGTCCGGTAAATCGTCTTTGCTACGTCCTTGTTTGATATAGCCTGCAAATTCTCTTTCATCTCACGGCGATTAAGATCGTTGTTCATGAGATGGATACAGGCGTCTGTTATCTCGTCAACCGAGGCTCCCGTTTCTGCCGCGCCCTTTTCCAGAAAATAGAAAAGATTATATTCCTCGCAGCCCGCAACCGCGTCTACGAAAACCATCGGCAAATTTTTCATCTGCGCTTCCGTCACGCTGGCGCCGCCCGGCTTGGTCAAATACAGATCGGCGCTGTCCATCAGGGCGCTCATATCCTCAACAAAACCGCGGATATGGATTTTATCGTTTCCGCTGTATTTATTTTCAAGCCTTTGAAACAGCTTTTCGTTGCGGCCGCAAACGACAGTCATTTCCCAGTCTGACGGCATTTCTTCGGAGACAGACTGAATCACCTTTTTCATCGGACCGCAGCCCATACTGCCGCCCATAACCAAAAGGTGCTTGTTTTCCGGATTGATCCCCGCGTTGATTTTTGCTTCCGACGCAGCCTGAGAAATACAGAACATCTGCCTTACGGGGATACCGTAAGGAATGATTTTTTCTTCCGTTATCGTTTCATTTGTAAAATCCTTTGTCAGCGAGGCGTCGGGTATAAAATAGTAATCCAAATTACTGCTCTTTGTGCCCGGGCTGCAGGTGTAGTCGGTCGAAACGAAGCAGGTCGCAAGCTTCATCGGGTGCTTGTTCAGCATATCGGTCAGCATAAAGGCTGTAAACGGGTGAACGCAAATCACCGTGTCATAGCCGCCGTCAACGATATATTGATACATTCGCTCGCTGCCGTGCGTCATAAACTTGTAAACCGATGACCCGTCTCGAAATACTTGCGGGTGATCCTCGGAATAGCTGTAGCCGTACTTGAACAGCCACGGAGTATACTTGTAAACAAAGGAGTGCCCCTTTGCAATGAACTGAGCGGCTTGGGGTGAAATGAACGCCAAACCGTCTACGCATACACATTTTTCTCCGACAGAGTCATAATACTCTTTAATCGCCTTTGCACAGGAGTTGTGTCCTTCTCCCGTGTTGGCGCTTAATATCAGGGTTGCCATAAAATTTGATTACACTCCCGTTTCAAAAACACATTGCCCTATGGGAACATCCGATAGTTCACTGCCGCGCATAAGCATAGCATTCTGCAATAGAACTTCCGCACTTTTGCCGACATTATTTTAGAGGCTCCCTTGTACGGTCGCCTGTATTGCCGAATTGTTTCTTTTTTCAATTTTTTTCAGGGTATTGATGAGCCTCGGGCGGTTGTAACGCTGAATGATAATAAAGGGGATGTTGAACAGCTCGTAAAACATAACGACAAGAACGCCGCCGATCCCTTCCCAAAGAACCAAACAATATAAGACAGGGATGAAAAGAAACCAGTGTACGATCTCAGCTATACAGGTCTCTTTTATCATTATTGGCAGCGCTTCCTGCAAATTGTTATTTACTTTCTTTTGAGGAATTATTTTCGGAAAGATTTTGCTCATATCCAAAACTTTATTCTGCCACTTTTTTACACCGAACTGCTCATATACGCGCCCGTCGTTCTCAAATTGAAAAGATTTATACGGAAAAATATCGGGGTTTATCCACGACTTGGGAATTTTCCTTCCGGCAAAAAAAGAAAGCATACCCAAGCTTGTCAAATATATAAAGCATCTCAAAAAACCATCCATTGTATCTCCCATTCCTATAAAAATAGATCAACGGCAGAAAAATCGAGTTATGTTCATATTTAAACGCTCGTTGGTTTTCGATTTTCCGCCGAACTTTTTCCAAAGCCAAACGGCGCAGCCTATCATCGCCAAAGCCGTAAGGCACACTGCTCCGATAGTGAGCGCCTTGCAGGGCTTTTTTCCTTCCTTTTCGCAGCAAGCCTTTTTGCAGCGAGCCTTGCGTTCCGGCTTGGGCTCATCTTTGGGAGCTTCCGCAGGCAGCTCCTGCTCTGCCGGCTCCATTGCCACTTCTTCGGTTTTCGCAACAACAGTTTCTTCTGTCATTTTGGTGTTTAAATCCTTTTCTGCCACTTTGATCTCCTCCCGGTTTTTTATGTGTTACTTTTTTCGGCAACAAATGCACCGCTTCTCTTATATTATATAAAAAACGCTTTGTAAAGTCAATATTTCGACATAAAAATGTTATTTTTGACAGAAGTTTAAAATGCAAAAAAACAATAGCATGACTGCAAAAAAGCAACGTGACGCCGCGCCTTACACACCTTCTTACCATAATCATTCATCAGCAAAGGAACATGGCAAAATAATCTCCCGGCAACAGCAAATACCGTCGCCGGGAGTATTACCTTACGTATAATTTTGTTAAAGCACAGCGTTATTAAGGCAACGCCGCTGTATTCGATCGTTTCTCACTCGATCGTTTCTCATTCGGTCATCTGTTCAAATTGTCCTTATCGAAGAAGCGGAAGCCCATCAGCGCATTGATGAAGTGCATTACATATTTTTCGTTGCTCGAATTCCAGAAAAAGCCCATTCGCGCCAAAACCTGAGTCGTAAAATGCGAATCAAACGGGAGCGCGGTGATCTTTCTGCCGTGAGCGGTATTCATATAAGCGGTCATGCTTGAGAGGATCGCCGCCTTGTCGGGATCCTTCTGCGCTTCGGCAAGAGCGTGTGTAAACTCCTCGTACTCGACCATGCGTATATTAATGCCCATAAAGCCCATCTGACAGATGATATCGCCCAAAGGCAGGGTGTGGTTGTTTACGGCGTTGAACACACAGCACGGCTTAGGTGTGCGCGACAGGAGCAGGAACGCCTTGCATGAGGTATCTATCGGACCCATGCAAACCTGATTTTCCAGCATTGAATACGGGAAGCAGCCCAAAATGCTGTAGGAACGCAGCCTGCCCATGAAGTTGTTGGTGAGGAAGTTGATTTGGAACTCACCGTCGCTCTCACGCGCGGCAAGAGTGCCTACGCGTATGATTTTCGCGTCAAGTCCTCGTTCTGCGGCGGCTTCGAGAACCATTCTCTCGCCCATCAGCTTTGATGAGGTGTATTTATTGTCGAGCGTCTGTCCGTAATAGAGCGTTTTTTCGTCGAGCGATTGCTTTTGGAGCTTTGAAGTGTCGTCCGTCGTTCCTGCAACGGAAACAGTTGAAAATTGAATAAGCCTTGCGCCCAACTTTTCACACAGCTTCACACAGTTGACCGCTCCGCCGACATTTATATCCTCGATATCCGTTCCGCTTGAAAAATGCTTGACGTTGGCGGCGCAGTTGAACACCGTATCAATAGGGAGCTTCTCAAACTGCTCAAACCACTTATAGTCGGTAACGTCGCCCTCCATGACCTGAACGCGGCTTTGGAATTCCTCGGCGTATTTATCCTCGAAGTAGTAGAAAAGCATACTCTCCATTCTCTCACGCGCGGTCTTGTAGGAGCCCTTGCG
The DNA here is from genome assembly GCA_045130495.1 of Ruminococcus sp. Lineage (GTDB taxonomy): Bacteria > Bacillota > Clostridia > Oscillospirales > Acutalibacteraceae > Ruminococcoides. Next base: position 21,381 of record JBGUPW010000277.1, read on the forward strand.
GATCATGCAGTACGCCGTACCTTTTTCTTCGCTGAGGAATTGGGCAAGCAGATGGATACCCATGTAACCCGTTGCGCCAGTGAGCAGGATATTTCCGATTTCGCGCCTTGCCCCCGAACGGAAGGCTTCAAGAGTGTTGCCTTCAAGCAGAGAGTTGATTTTGGTGTAGTCGTAGTTTTCAAAGTCAAACAGAGCGCCGACCTGAATCGGTGATTCCTTGCTGAACAGCTCGGCAAGAGAACGCGGCGTGCTGCACTTGAAAATGTCTCCGTAGGTGATCGGATAGCCGTTTTCGGAAGCCGTAAGCACAACTGAGGTTACAACAAGCGAGGTTCCGCCGATTTCAAAGAAGTCATCGAGCGCGCCTACGCGGTCAAGCTTAAGCGCCTTTCGGAAGGCTTCGCAGAAGAATTTTTCTGTATCGTTCGCCGGAGCGACATATTCTGCGAGCGTGACGGGAACAGGCTCGGGCAGGAGCCTTACATTCGTCTTGCCGTTGTCGGTCATGGGCATTTCACTCATCTGCAAATACGCGGTCGGAACCATGTAGTGAGTGAGCGTCTTTTTGAGCTCCTCTCTCAGCGCCTCGACGTCGATTTCGGTATCAGCGGTAAAGTAAGCGCAAAGGTTGTCCTGACCGTTGATTTTGCGGATAATGACGGTCGCCTTTTTGATGTGCGGCTGCGCTTCTATCAAGCCCTCGATCTCGCCTAACTCTATTCTGAGTCCTCTCAGCTTAACCTGATTGTCCAGTCTGCCGAGGATAATAACGTTGCCGTCCTTGTCCCACTTGGAGTAGTCACCGGACTTGTAGACGCGCTCACCGCCGAAGTCAATGAACTTTTCCTCCGTCATTTCAACGAGGTTTTTGTAGCCCCGGGCGACGCCCGTGCCGCCGATATAAAGCTCACCGATAACGCCGTAGGGCGCGAGGTCGCCGAACTTATCGACGATATACTCCTTATAGTTGAACAGCGGTCTGCCGACGGAAATATACTCCGCATCGTTCAGCTGAGCCGCGTTGCAGGAGACGGTGATCTCCGTGGGACCGTAGGTGTTGATGATTTTCGCGTTCGGTGCAGCGGTTTTTATATTGTCGCGCAGTGAGAGCGGATAAGCCTCGCCGCCCGACATTATGACCTTGCAGCCTTCAAGAGCCTTTACAAAGGGCTCATACTCCATATACTGTGCAAGACGCGACGGAGTTGCATTGATACAGTCCACTCCATGCTCTCCCATCAACCGAGCGAGCTCGCGCGGGTCGTTCATTTGGCTGTCGCCCGCGAACACGAGAGTTTTGCCGTTGCACAGCGTAGTTGCGTGCTCCTTGAATGACATATCAAAAGATACGGTCGTTACCGAAAGGTAGGTCTCCACCTCGTTTTTAACCGCGTAAATGTGGCGGTTGGCAGGGTGAGGATACAGGTAATTTGCAATGCCCTCGTGCGTGAGCATAACGCCCTTGGGCTTTCCGGTGGAACCTGAGGTGTAGATCATATAGGAAAGCGAGGAAGGCTCGACCGTTACGCTGGGATTTTCGGTGTTGCCGTCGTTCAAAAGCTCCTCAACGTCGATCGCCTTGTCGGGGCTGTAGTCGCCGAGCTTGTCACCGGTGGTGATTATAAATGAAGCCTCCGAATCGGTGATTATATGATTGATCCTGTCGGCTGGGTACTGCGGATCACACGGAATGAACGCCGCGCCCGCCTTGTTTACGCCGAACATACAGACAAAGAAGGCAGAGGTTCTCGGGAGCAGCAGCGCCACGCTGTCACCCGCCTTAACGCCCTTTTCTATGAGCTTGTTCGCCGCGATATTCGCCTTTTCGTTCAGCCCGCGGTAGGTAAGCACGCCATCCTCCGCGATAAGCGCGGTGCGGTCGGGCGCTTCGGCGGCTCTGTCCTCAAAGAGCTTATGCAAAAGCTTTACGGGAACCTCGCCTGTTCCCTCAACGCTGAATTTGCCGAGCTTTTCAAGCTGTTCATCGGGCAGCGCCATCGCTTCACGCACAGTTGCAGCTCCCTTGGTGAGCAGGTTTATCGTATGGCGCAGCTGAGAAGTGAAGTTCCGAACGACCTCGTCCTCAAAAAGCTGTGAGGAATACTGCACCATGACGCGGAGGTCGTCTCCTCCCCTGCGCATTACAACGCCGATATCACGGGTCATTTTTTGAAGCGGTGAGTACAGTCCGACGGTCAGACCGTCCTTTTGGTATTTCACCGGCTTCCACATATAGTTGACGCTCACATCAAAGATCGGGGTGCGGCTCTCGTCGCGCTGCTTTACAAACTCGGCGACGACGTCCTCAAACGGAAGCGACGCGCCGTAGGTCGCGCTTCTCACCGCCTCGCTTGCATAGCCGATATAGCTTTCGGTATCGCCGTTTCTCGGCACGCGGATACGGACGGGCGCGGTGTTGACAAACATACCGATCACGTTTTCCGCACCCGAGGGGCGCATATTGGTCGGTATTCCGAGCACCACATCCTCGGAGGAGGTGTATTTTCCGAGGGTCATCGCGACCGCCGAGAAAAGCATCTCAAACTCGGTGACACCGAAACGGCGCGCGGTTTTGCCGATCTCGGAAAGCGCTTGGCTGTCAAGCTCAAAATCAAGCTCTCTGTCGGAAGCGGGGTGAACCTTGGGGCGTTTTCCCTTGATCGGCATTTCATTGACCGGAACGCCGTCCTTGAACAGCCCGCGGTAGAAAACGAGTCCGCTCTCTTTGTCCGTCTGCTTGTCAAACAGATCGGACAAATCAACGCCGTCAGTCTCGGGCAGCCTGCCGCTGATAGCGTCGGTCAGCTCACTTACAAAGGTCTGCGCCGAGCCGCCGTCAAAGGCGATATGATGAATTGCGAGGTGTAAAACAAGCGAGCCGTCGGGCAGGGTGTAGAGCACGGGACGGACGGGGATACCCTCGTCAAGCTTGAACGGAACGGCGTAAGCATCGACAATCGCTTTGACCTCTTCCCATGAAGCGGCGGTTTTTTCTTCAATAACGGGCAGCCTGTCGGTAAGGATCCTGACGGGGACGCCGTTTTCCTCACCGTAGTAGGAGTGGAACGCCTCGTGCGCTTCAAACACAGCGTTGAGCGCGGTCTTGACCGTTTCCGCATCGCAGCCGCCGAGCGACACCGCGATATTGAGATTATAGACAGTGCTCTGTCCGTTGAGCTTTTGCTCGATATACATACCTCTCTCTGAGGGCGTGAGCGGATATAGTAAAAGCTTTTTCTTGATATGCCGCATAGCTCCGGCAGACGCATTTTTCAGAAGCTGCCTTTCAATGCCGCGCGGTGTTTTGCCCTCGAAAATATCCTTGATCGAAACGGAATAGAAGGAGCATTCGCGAGCGACCATCGCGGATTTTATTGAATCGCCGCCGAGAGCGAAGAAATCGTCGTCAATGCCGACGCGCTCGATGCCGAGCACCTTTTCAAGCGCAGTGCAAATCGCCTTTTGCAAATCTGTTTCGGGAGCCGAATATTCATTTTTGAATGCGCCCGCTTCCGGAGCCTCAAGCGCCTTTCTGTCGAGCTTGCCGTTCGCGTTGACCGGCAGCTTGGGGAGCTTGACAAAGAAAGAGGGGATCATGTATGAGGGCAGCTTGGCGGAAATTGCCTGTCTTATATCGTCAGCCTCTACAGGCTCCTTTTCAACATAATAGGCGACAAGATAAACCTGACCGTATTGGTTTTTGAAGTCCTTTATAGCGCAGTCGAATATGCCGTCGGTGTTTTTGATAATGGCTTCAATCTCGCCCGGTTCAACGCGCTGACCGTTGATTTTTACCATCCAGTCTCTGCGGTTGAGATAGATGAAATTGCCGTCCTCTCCCCTTTTGCAAATATCGCCCGTTTTGAGCAGCTTTTTAAAGCCGTCCCGCTCGTAAAACGGATTGTCGATGAAGGTTTTCGCGGTAAGCTCGGGCAGATTGAGATAGCCCGTGGCAAAATGCCCCGCAAGGCACATCTCGCCCTCGTCGGCTTCAAGACCGTCTTCGTCCAGAAGATAGGCTTTTATATTGCCGATCGGCTTTCCTATCGGTGTATTGTCGTATTTTTTATCGACCTTGAACATCATCACCGCGCCTGCGGATTCGGTCTGTCCGTAGGCGACCTGTATTTCGTAATCGGAGCTGTAAAGATTTGACACGCGCTCGCTGCCCGTTGACGCGATTTTGAGCGAGTTGCCCTTTGTACGGAAAACCTTGAGCATTTTCGGGCTGATGAAATTGCGGTTGAGTTTTTTCTCTTCAATATAATCGGCTAAAAGCTCTGGGTCGCGCATCGCCTCATAGGGAACCAAAACAGCGGTGTTGCCTGAGCAGAGCGGCGCGAAAACGCCCTGCACCGAGGCTACAAAGGTAAACGGCGCGCCGATTCCCGCGCGGAAGCCGACGGGAGCATCGGCAAATTCCATATAACGGAACACCGAATCGGTTATGCTCAGATGAGAATGCAGCACACCCTTCGGCTTGCCCGTTGAACCCGAGGTATATATCAGGATAGACGGGTCCGCTTCGTCGGGGATGATTTCATCCTCCAAAGGCTTTTCGTCCTCTATACGGCGTAAAAAGCGCTCGTCGATAACAGCCTTCGCCTTGCAGTCGCCCTTGATGTAGGCGATCCTGTCGGGCGGATATGTCGGTGAAAGCGGCGCAAAGCCCGCGCCAGCCATCCAGACGGCGAACATGGACGCGATATATTCCTTGTTGCGCGGCAGCATTATCATCACAAAGTCGCGCGGCTTCACGCCGCAGCGAACAAGCTTTCCCGCGATTTTTGCCGCGTATTCGCCCAGCTCGCGGTAGGTAAAGGAGTTGTTTTCGCCCCGGTCCTCAACGGCTGTGACTTCGGGATATTTATTGATGATTTCCTTTAAGTGTTGAACAATCAATTTCATATGGTTCATTCCTTTATTCTTGACCCTGTTTGGAAACGTACAGCGGAGTTTTGCCGCCGCTCTGGTTATGGATCGGAGGCTCTGCCGACCAACAAACCGTGGCACCTTCGCAGCCTGCTTCACTGAAATACTCGGAGATCTTCTCAGCCAGTCCGCTCAGAACCTCCCCCTTGTCAAAGCCTGCCGCAACGATTCCGCGAAGCTCTATCGTATTGCCGTCCGTCTGCACAAACTGAAAGCTGCAAAGTCCGTCGCAGAATTTCGCCTTTACCTCCAACGCTTTTGTGGTGAAGCTTTTTCCGCCGAGCTTAAAGGGGTCCCATGTTCTTCCTCTGATCTCCATTACGGGCAGATCAAAACATTCGTGCGGTTCGTAATTTATTCTGATTGAATCTCCGACGTAATACCTGATGATGGGCTGAACGAAATTCGACAGATCCGTTACTAAAATGCCCGATGAAAATTCGCTGCTGTCCTTCATAGGCTGACGGTTTTCATCTACGGGCTCAACGATGATCCAGTCGTCGTTGATGTGCAGGTGCGGACAATCGTGCGTCATTGCTATCTCGCCGCCCTCGGTCATGCAGTAATTGTTGAGAACAGGGCAGCCGAATACATCGTGTATACGGTGGTAGTTTTCCTCGGTCAAAAGCTCCGCCGAGCTGACGATAAGACCGAGATCGATTTTCAAGTTGCCCTTGACCTTTTCCTCCGCGAGCATTACGAGCGACGGAGGATAGGCGACTAAGATCTCGGGCTGAAAGGCGTTGAGCTTTTCAACCATCTGCTCTGCGCTGTCCATAATCGAAATGGCGGTGATATTGTCCTCACAGCCCGGGTATTTTGCCTTTGTTTTCAGATAGGAGCCATAGCTCGACGCCGAAGTGGAGAGGTGAACGATAAAAGCGGTTTTATGCTTTGAGTGATTGTAATAGCCCGGCGTAACTCCGTAAAACAGTCTTTGCAGAAGGAGCTGACCGTGGATCATATTGCGGTGAGCGTCGCGAACCATCGGCAGCGGATTTCCCGTTGTGCCCGAGGTTTGCAGCGCGGTGTATTTGCCGAGCAGGAGCGAGCTGTCGGCGGGGTCACGGTTCAGATAGGCGCGAACCTTATCAATTGTCAGCTCGGGATCTGTCACCCACTCGTTGTAATGCGCCAAGCCGTCAGCCTTTTCCAGAACGGGCAGATCCTCCAATTCAAAGTCCTGCGGCACATCCTTATACAGCTCGCGCAGATAGGCGGAGTGCTCCCTCGCGTAGTCAACAAGCGTGCGAAGACGCTCGCGCCGCATTTCTTTCCGTTCCTCCGGAGAAGCCGCGGCTCCCTCTTTTACCAATTTTGCTGCTTCGTCAAATCCTATTGTTTTCATCAAATTCCTCCCGTCATTCTCCCGCTGATACGCCGCCGGCGTACATGGAAGCGTAATAGCCTTGCTTTGCGAGCAGCTCCTCGTGGCTGCCCACCTCTTTGATGTCGCCGTCCACCATAAAGATTATTCGGTCGGCGTTTCTGATAGTATAAAGCCGGTGCGCGATAATAAAGCTTGTTCTGCCCTTCATCATCGCCTGCATCGCTCTTGTTATGACCTCCTCGGTCTTGGTGTCCACCTGAGAGGTCGCTTCGTCGAGGATAAGCACCTTCGGGTCGGCTAAAATCGCCCTCGCTATGGAAAGAAGCTGCTTTTCACCTGCGGACAGCGCCGAATTTTCGTTGCTGAGATATGTGTCATAGCCGTCGGGCATACGCTCGATAAAGCTGTCACAGTAAGCGGTTTTTGCCGCAGCGATTATTTCCTCACGCGTCGCGCCCGGCTTGCCGAAGGCGATATTTTCGGCTATGGTGCCGTCAAATATCCATGTTTCCTGCAAAACCATTCCGAACGCGCTTCTTAGATTGTGCTTTGAAAGCTCCTTGATATCTACGTCGTCAAGTTTGATTTTTCCGCCTTGAATATCGTAAAAACGCATCAACAGGTTGATAAGCGTTGTTTTGCCCGCGCCCGACGGTCCGACTATCGCCATGGTGTGACCGGGCTCGGCGGTGAATGAAACGTCCTTCATCAGAGTTTTTTCGGGAACATATCCGAAATTAACGTGTTCAAAGGAAACCTTGCCCTTTATGCCGGAAATGTCGAGCGTCTTTGCAGGCTTCTCCTCCGGCTCCTCCTCTTCATCGAGGAAGTCGTAAATTCGCGCCGCAGAGCTGAGCGAATCCTGAAAGTTGTTGAACGCAACCGAGAGCTCCGTGATCGGCACGCCGATCATATTGCCGTAAAACAGGAACGCCATAAACTGTCCGAGCGTAAGATCACCGCTGAGCATCATTATACCGCCGAAAATACAGAGCAGAATATAGGAAGCCTTGGCGATCAGATCGCTGAACGGGCGCATAAAACCCGAAATAAAGCGGGAATGGACGTAGAGCCGCTCAAATTCACGGTTCATCTCGTCAAATTCCTTTTCTTTTTCCTCAATGCGGCCGTAGGACTTGACGATCGTATGGTTTGAATAGGTGTCTGAAACAAGCGAGTTCATTTTTCCGAGCTGCCTGTTGGTCTTTTTGAATGTCTTATTCGTTTTGCGTGCGATAAGCCTCAAGCCGAGCATCGTGACCGGTATGGCGACTATGTAAATGAGCGCGAGCTTTATATTTGTAAGCAGCATCATTACACTTATAGCGACCATAAGCACCGCCTGTCCGAGCAGCGACGGCACAGTGGATTCTATGCCGTTGGAGAGATTTATCATGTCGCTCGTGACGCGCGACTGCATATCGCCGAGCGGATGGTTGTCGGAGTAGTGGATCGTGAGCCTGTTCAGCTTTTCTCCCGCTCTGTTTCTGAGAATAAGAGCGAGGTTCTGAGATATATAAACCATAGCGCGGTTGATGATTCCGTCCGCGCCGTAGCCGATCAAATAGAGCAGCGCGAGGATTCCGCATTCCATCAGCAATTGTCTGTAATCGAAATTACCTGTTTTGACAAACTGCTGCATGGTGTCGGTTATCCAGCTTACGACCTTCGGAGCCGCCGCCAGACAGATCTTGATGACGCATACTATAGCGAGCACCATCCAGAAGAAGCGGCGGTATTTGCCCATATCGATGAACAGCCTGCGGACAACGCCCTTGCGTTTTGTTCCCTTTTTGTTTTTCGCCATTCCGCTCACTCCTCTCTGTCCAGATAGCACTGGGTCTGATAGATCTCGCGGTAGATCTCACAGGTTTTCATCAGCTCGTCATGCTTGCCCTGACCTGCGATCCTGCCCTTTTCCAGCACTATTATATTATCCGCGTCGCGCACTGTGCTGATTTTCTGCGCAACCATGATTATTGTTTTATCCTTCAGCATTACATCAATGGCGGCTCGCGCCTTTTGCTCGGTGTGTGCGTCGAGCGCGGAGAAGGTGTCGTCAAAAACATAGATCGGGGCTTCCCTTGCAAGCGTTCTGGCAAGCGACAAACGCTGCCGCTGACCTCCCGAAAGGTTCATGCCGCCCTGCGAAAGCTGAAAATCCAAGCCCTCGCCCTTAGCCTCCAAAATCTCGGAGAAGCATGACGCGTCGCAGGCTTGTTGTATCCGCTCGGGTGAAGCGTCGGTGCTGATATTGTTTTTCACAGTATCCTGGAATATCATCGGTCTCTGCGTGCCGTATGAGAAGCATGAGCGCAGCCATTCCTCGTCGCAGTTGCGTATACTCACATCGTCGATCAGGATATCGCCGAAGGTAGGCAGATACAAGCCCTGCATGAGGTTCATTATAGTGGTTTTGCCGCTGCCCGTCGTACCGATGAAAGCGGTGGTCTTTCCCGGCTGAGCCGTAAAGCTGATGTCGGCAATGACGTCAAGCGCTCCCGAATAACCGAATACCACGTTTCGGAATTCCACCTTGCCCACGGTTTTCTCTTTTTTGATGCGCTCGGTGCTGTGATACGCCGTCGGTTCAAAATCAAGCAGCTCCTTGATACGCTTTGCAGATACAACGCCCTTCGGAAGAATGTTGATCACAAACGGGATCGTAAGCAGACTGAGAATAAAGTAGGAGATATACTGGAAAATCAGCAGCAGTCCGCTTATCGAAGCCATTCCGTTCTGTACCTGAGCCGTGCCGACGATATAAATGAGCACGACTACCCAGTTCATCACGACCATGCCTATCGGAGACAGGAAATTGATTTTTTTGTTTGCGAGGATAGCTTCCTCATAAGCCGCCTCGTTGCATTCAATTGATTTTTTGTCAACCGTTTCCTCGTTGTTGAACGCGCGGATGTGACGGACGCCGATAATGCGCTCCTTCATGGTGAGATTGATTTTGTCAAGCTTTTGTTGAAGCTTTTCAAAGCCTGTTCTCGACTTTGCGCTGAAAATAACCAAAAACGTCACCGTCGCAATGAAGAAGAACGCGAGTATCAAAAAAATGAGAACATTTATTGAAGCAATTATTATAAGCTCCGTTATAATCAAAATGGGTATTGCCATCCATAGGCGAAGCGCGTTTATGGTGACGATAGTGACGTTCACAACGTCCGCCATAGTTCTGTTGATGAGCGTTGATTCGCCGAATTTAGTAAAATCCTGCGGCGAAAGCGAGTTCGCCTTTGTAAAACAGGCGCGCCTCAGCGTACAGGTAAAGCCCGCAGTCGCCTTTGAGCTGAAATAGGCGCTGAAAATAGAGCAAACGCCGATAATCAGCGTAAACAAGATCATCCAACCGCCGCTCCGCCAAATAACGTCGGTGTTCTGCTTGCCGACGCCGTTATCAATGATGTTTTTTGACTCGGGCACAAGAAAGCAAATCTGAACCACATAGGTGACAGCGGTAAAAATAAAGGTCGCTATCACGAACGGGGTGTAACGCCCCATAAATTTTCTGAAAAGCGATAACATAACGACCTCCGTTTATTCCGCCGTTATCAGGCGGTACATCGCCTGTTTGAACTCATCGGACTGCGTGACCTGCGGCGGCATTCCGGGTGTGCAGTTTACCTCTCCGACAACATAGCCGTCGGCGGTTTGCAGCAAATCTATACCGCACAAGCGCAGCCCAATCGCTTTCGCGACACGCCTGCAAAGCTCCTCGCCGTGAGCTGTCAGCTCATATTCCTCATAATGACCGCCCAGATGTATATTGGAGCGAAATTCGTCGGGGCAGTCCGAAACGCGGCGTCTTGCATAAAGCACCTGATAATCGAACATCACAACACGGATGTCGGTTCCCCTTGAGGTGGCTATATACTCCTGCGCCAGAACCGACTTTACGCTGTTTCCGGGAAGCTCCGGGAGATATTCGGCGATCTCCTCCTCGGTGTTCAGCAAAACCACGCCGCTGCCCTGCGCTCCGTCTCCGGGCTTTAATACGGCGGGCAGTCCCACGCTCTCCGATACCAACCGTGCAGGCGTGTCTTTTGTCACTATCATTGTTTTTGCCTGCGGAATTTTCTCTTTTTCGAGCAAGATCGCGGTCAGCAGCTTGCTGCAGGCGATCCTCTTTGCGCCTATATCGTTGATGCTGCGCGCGCCCATAGATATCAGCCTTTCCGAGATGCCCTCGAACACCTCGTTATAGTGTCCCCACAGCAGAAAAACGTCGGGAGGAGCCGTTTCCTCGCCGCGGACAAACAGCTTTGACCTGCCGTCGCTGCTCATCGTAAACACAAGGTCGTCCATCGTCATCGTTGTCTTTTTGACTCCGCCTGCCGCGTTGCCGCCGGCGTTCGATTTGATTTTCTTTACCTCTTCATAGCCTCCGCCTTCGCCGACAATTACCCAATAGTTCATAGTAAACCTCCTGACAATATTTATAGATAAGATAATTGTAACACATTTTTTTGAGAAATGATATAAAAAATCAAAAATTTTTGAAACTTTTTTATAAACTTTCAATCGAGTGTGCGGATGTTTTTATCTGCCGACCGCCCGTTTCATTTCATGGGATCTGTTAGGGACAAAGCCGAGCAACAGAGGGTTTGGCGAATTGACCGTTGGAGAAGAAATAGTTTTATGGGAACCTCTAAAAATCAATGTCGTGCAGAGGTTGAGAAGATTTATGGCAACGTTATTCCGTGAATATTTCGTGCTTATGCGAGGCAGGCAATTTTAGAGGTTCCCTTATTTATCACAGCAGAAAAGCCGTCAAGACCGGAATCTACCGCTTGACAGCTTCTGCTTGTTTATCTGAGCTTTTCAGTGCGGTCAACAGTATAAAAACCGCCTTTTTCTCAAAGCTTTATCTTTTAAGTCTTTATTTCGTCCTTCGGGAGCTTCGGTACTTTGATTTTCCTGAAAAACAACCCGATTCCCTTAAACAAATGTCCGTTGGCGATCTCGACGAATGCCTGCGCGTAATTGTACGGAAACGACTGTCCTGCTTCCATTGACAGGCTGCGCGGAGAGTTGCTTTGGAGCATTTTTCTTATGAATTTTGCGCTCTTTCTTTTGTTGTCCTTTTCGGAGCCCTCCGGCAGCTTCTTCAGCTTCTTTTCCATCCTCTTTGGCACTGTCATAACAAATCTGTATAGCAAGCGTCCCCAAAAGGTATATTGAAGATCGGTAAAACGTGACTCCAAAGTAATAGGCAGCTTCGCCGGTTCTTCGGGAACAGTGTAGGCGTCGGAGTATTCCGTATCATCCGAAGGCTCGGGAACGATCTCGACCGTCCTGCTCTCACCGGGTTCTAAAAAGACCTTTTTAAAGCCTCTCAGCTCCCCGTCGATAAAGAGCTGAGCCACCTCAGCGCCCGGGCGGTCTCCTGTATTTTTAACGGTTTCACGATAGGTATCGCCCGTTTTCTTCCAACCCGAATGCTCAAAAGTCGTATAGCTCAACCCGAAGCCGAACGGACAGCGCACGGGGATATTGTGCTTGTTATAATAGCGGTATCCGACCTCAGTGCCCTCCGCGTAAACATCGGTAAGCCCCTTGCCGAAGGTCTGCGCCGAGGGTACGTCCTCATAGCGCATCGGCCATGTTTCGGCGAGCTTACCGGAGGGATTTTTTTCTCCGAAAAGCAGTTGTGTTACCGCCGTACCGCCGTTCTGACCCGGCAGATACATATTGAGTATCGCGTCAACCTTGTCAAAGAACGGCAGCTCTACGGGCGAACCTCCGAAAAGTACGACAACGACCTTTTTTCCTCTGCCGCATAAATCACCAATGAGATCAAGCTGATCCCGAGGCAGGAGCATATTCTCGCGGTCGCCTGCCTCTGACTCATATTCATCTGTCAAGCCCGCAAAAGCAAGGATGGTGTCGCACTCGTCGATAGGATAATTACCGATACCTCTTTCCTTAAAGACATCCGCCGGCGTTGTCAGCATTGCAGGGGTTACCATCGAGCTTCCGGCGCCCTGATAGCGCATATTTTCAAAAAACTCTCCTGTGATATGCAGCTTTTCGGTTCCGTTCAGAGGCAAAGCGCCTTCGTTTTTCATAAGCACGGCGCTTTCCGCAGCGAGCTCAGCCGCCAACGCATGATGAGCCTTCCAATCTATCGGAGAGGTATCGGCGGGCTTTACAAACCTGTCGACCCATTTCAGAAGGTTGCGGCACGCCTTATCCAAATCTTCCATCGGGAGCGAGCCGTCCGCCGCACTGTCAATTATCCAACGTCGGCAGATCGCGGTATCTCCGGGCATTTCCAGATCAAGCCCCGCTTTAATGCCCTTTACTCTGTCCTTCACCGCGCCCCAGTCGCTCATAACAACGCCGTCAAATCCCCATTCTCCGCGAAGTATATCTGTGAGCAGCCATTTGTTTTCCGAACAAAAAACGCCGTTTATCTGATTGTACGCGCACATCACGGATGATGGCTTTGCGTTTTTGACTATGTATTCAAAGGGCTTTAGGTATATCTTCCGCGCGGTATTTTCAGAAACGACGGAGTTGCCAACAAAGCGGAAATCTTCGTTGTTATTCATGGCAAAGTGCTTCAGCGTCACGCCGACGCCCTGACTCTGTATGCCCTCGACTTCGCCTGCACCCATCACACCCGCAAGCAAGGGGTCTTCGCTGAAATACTCAAAATTCCTGCCGCATAAGGGATTGCGCTTGATATTCACACCGGGACCGAGCAGCATATTCACCCCGTAACGGCGACATTCCCGACCCATTGCTTCTCCCATTCTGCGTGTGACGTCGGGATCCCAGCTTGAAGCGGTCGCCGCCGCCGTGGGAAAGGCTGTGGCAGGCTCAGGCGGCTTGCTGTCGCCTGTTCCGTTGTCGTTCTGTTTACGAACCCCATGCGGTCCGTCCGCCATGTTCAGACTCGGAACATCAAGGCGCGGTATCGGGTTAGTACACATATAATCCGTGCCCGAAACCAATGCAGCCTTTTCTTCGACAGTCATTTCCTTTATCAGTTTTTCAATATCCATAATATCACCCTGTTGCAGTCTGAAATCGCTCTTCCCAATAAATAATTATACGGGTATCATGCCATAATCTTATCACAACTCAAAGGTGATGTAAACAGAAGATTATTTTTTTTAATATCGTCATATCGTCAAATTATCAAACAAAACTCTTTATCCTCTGTCGCATAAAATTCCTCATAAGCTCGACATTGAATTTTCAGAGACTCTCTTTATCCACTTGTCGGTCAGTACGGGAGCGTCAAATCCCCAATCCTCCGGTAATTCGCTGTCAACAAGCGTGAAACCGTTTTTTCTCAGCACTGCAGTGGAGGCTTTATTCTCGATCATCGTGCTTGCCGTGATGATCTCTATATCCGTTTCATTTAAGAGATAGTTTACCATCAGTCCAAGGGCTTTTGTGGCTATACCCCTGCCCCAAAAGCGTTTTATTAATCTGTTTCCCACGCTTATTTCGCGGAGCTCTTCCATGTATCCGTACATTTCCGCCAGTCCGCAGAACTCGCCGTCCGCAATGATCCCGAGTATCAGCGACTCCCGCAGTCCTTCGTCATACAGTCTGCGGATAACCTCGCGGGTATCGGGATACCTCTTCTCAAATAAATATTTCGGCAGAAAGCGGTAAACTTCATTGTCCTCGGTAAGCTCCTTTAATGCGGGAGCGTCATCATCGGAAAGCGCTCTCAATACAATTCCGTTTCCTGTAATAGTCGGAAGCTCGGAAAATGAAATTGGTTTCTTATTCATTTTGTCATCCTTTAACCGTTTTTTATCTGTGTCAATTATATCATAAAACTGCAAAAAATAAAATACAAAGTAATAAAATATGCAGAATATGAAAATTGTTTATACAAATCGTAACGGGAACAAAAGCCCGCATAATTACGGTGTGCGGATTGCCTTAAGGGAATCTCTGATAATCCCCTTAATTGACATCGAGAAAAGGCAGATAATCACTCATTGACAAGCGAAAAATATTCGTCTCATATTTCGCCTTTCTTTTCATTTATACCTATATCTATATCAAAACCCCGTTGCAATGGTCGATTTCGTGTTGGATTATTTGCGCTGAAAAGCCCGAATATGACTTTGTTCTCCATTGAAAACTGCTGTCCTGATACTTCACCCTGATCGTTTTGTACCTTGTTGTTTTTCGGGGAGCGCCGAGCAGTGACAGACAGCCTTCCTCGGTTTCATACGGCGCGGCTTTAGAGATGATTTCGGGGTTATACATCACGGTGGGCTTTACCCCGTCGATAAAGGCGATGATACGGACGGTTTTTCCTATCATATTTGCCGCCATTCCCACGCAGGTTTCCCTGTGTGCATTCAGAGTGTCGAGCAAATCACGCGCAACGGCGGCGTCCTCCTTTACGGCGGGCTTTGATTTGATCCCCAAAAACATCGGGTCGTGCACTAATTCTCTGACCAATACTATCACTCTCTTTCACATTTTGCTTATTTAGCTATTTGCAGGAGTATTTGTTCCCGTAGGACAGAGACTCCTGCATCAGATCGAATCAACATCCAGCTTACGAAGCTTTTTTCTGTCGTAAGCTTTTTTGCTTTTAACTACTTTAGTTGTCGGCTTCAAGCCGTTCCAATCACGGCGTCTCCGTGCGTGATATTTTTTCTGTTCTTTTTTGCTTTGTTTTTCAAGAGGTATCATTTTCATAACTCTTCACCTCAAATTTCTTCTCCATATAGCCGCAGGTAAACTGAAAAAAATCGAATTTTTTTGTTCCGGTATGAACGAAACCGTTATCCTCATACCATTTCCGCAGCACCTTATTTTCTTCGATGATCCCGATATTGATTTTATCACAGCCCTTGTTTTTTGCCCGAATACAAGCATCATCTAACAATGCTTTACCGATATGATTATGCCTGTTATCCGGGAGAACGCACAGGTTATTCAGTTCGCATTGATGATCCTCCGACAACAGCAAAGAATAGTATCCGGCAATTTTCCCGTTGTCAAGAAAATAAGCGACCATCAGTCTGTATTCATTATCCAATTGATAATACAACTTATCGACCGATATTGCGAATGCCGTAAATCCCGGTGCGTTTTCAGCTGTTAATCCAAGCGCATCGGCAACAGTCATAAAGCTGTCTTTAATTACTTCTGCACATTCCGGGATATCATCTCTGTCAATTTCCTTTATCATCGCTTTCACCTATCCGAAGCCGTGAGCGGCGATATCCTCCCACGCTTCCGCGTCTATTTCTTCATTCTTGAACAGCTTTTTCCTGTCGGCGTCGGTGATGGTTCTGATGACTCTGCAAGGATTGCCTGCCGCAATGCTCCACGGCGGAACGTCACGGGTAACTACGCTTCCGGCACCGATTACTGTGTTTGAGCCGATAGTTACACCGGGTAAAATAACCGAATTGCCGCCGATCCACACGTTATCGCCGATCGTAACGGGCTTCCCGTATTCGTACATAGAATTGCGCGTGTCGGGGTGGACAGGGTGTCCCGCAGTATAGATCGCGACATTCGGCGCGAGCAAACAGTTGTCGCCTATTTTCACCTTAGCGACGTCAATGATCGTGCAGTTGTAATTTGCAAAAAAGTTTTTGCCGATTTCAATATTAAAGCCGTAATCACAGTAAAAGGGCGGATTGATAAACGCGTTCTCCGACTTACCTAAAAGACGCTTTACGACCTTAGCTATTCCCTCAAAATCTGAGCGATCCATAAAATTGAGCTCTTGCAGGATTTTTCTGCACTCAGCCTGCTGAGCAAAAACCGAATCATCGGAAACATACGCCATGCCCCTATCTCTGCGTTCAATGTTATTCATATCATTCCTCCGTTTTTGCGATGTATTGTAATGAACAACAAGCGGCGGGTATTCATCAAAATAACAGCCGCTCTGCACAGTCATCAAGTTTGAAATTGTAATCGTTATCATCTTGTTTATAATTTTTCATGTGTTTATGATATCAGAAAAACCTCTGCTTGTCTACAATTATCCTATGAGGGATAATAAAAGTGAACCTCTAGTGTTTTTTGGTTTGCCATATTGATTTTGGTGTTTCTCTATGATAGAATTTGAATAATAAGCGGGTTGCAATTTTGAGCAAGCACACATTTATGGAGGCAAATATGAGTAAAATAAGCAAAATATTTAATTGGGGCTTGGGCACTTTTCAAATCGTGATGAAAAACAAGCTCGTATCTATCGGATGTTTTTTGGTACCGGGTCTTTTTCATACATTCAACCCGGAAGGTTCATTGAACTGGGATACAATGATTCTCTCAATTCTTCTTATACTTTACGCATCGATTTCAATTGTTTTTGTGCTGACAAACAAGAACAAAACGGTCGGAAAGGGTAAGGATATTGCCGGAAATCTCGTCAAGGGCTATTTTGAGGGACAAAGGGATAACGCCGGCTTAGGTCAGGAAGTTTTTTCAAAAAACGAGGTCATCAGCGAGCATACAAACGCTTCCAACGAGCGCCTTGACAAGCATGCCGAAAAGCTCAGGGAAAAGCAGAAGAAAACTTCACCGGGTACGATTGCCCTGCTGATCACCTACATATTGCTTTTGGCTCTCGGTGTGGTTATCTTCATATGGCGCGAGAACTTTGTCAACATTGTTCAAATCATTATCGGCGCTCTGTTGATAGCCGACGGTATTTCGAGCATAGTGACCATAATTGCGGCAAAAAAGAGCGGACTTCCGATTAAGGACAAGGTCGTCTCACTGATTCTCTGCTTTTTCAGCATAGCGCTCGGTATTGTATTTGTTTTGATGCCGCGCGACAGCGCTCCCGTTGTTTATCGGATCACAGGCATTTTACTTATAGTTAAGGCGGTTTCGGAATTTATTGTTATGATCCGCAATAAAGAAGTGATCTCTTCCGTTAAAGATTCCATTCAGCAAATCAAGGATCAATAAACAAACTCCCAAAAACGCTTCAAAAGGCTGTCGCAAATCGCGGCAGCCTTTATTCTATTAATCAGTTTCTTAATTTATCCCGCACCTTGTCATAACCGTTTCCGCGCTCCGAAGGACGGACAGTATAACCGCAATGACCGCCCCAAGTGCCGAGGATCGGGTGGTTGATGTGGTGGCGCAAATCGATCACACCGACTAATTTATTGTCGCTTTTGCGAACGGCAAAATAGGTGGTTGACGGAACATCGGCGCCCGTCTGTTTGCAGGTGGCTGCACTCTTTCTCATCTGACACATTTTGATCCATTCCTCGGCGGAGTTGGCTGACTCTATCGACATACAGCCCGCGAATCGGTTGCCGTCATCGGGATCATGCTCAAAAACCTCTTTGCGGAATTGCCACAATTGCTCGGCGTATTCCGGTGTTGCTTCAATCAGTTGGATATTCATATTTTTTCTTTCCTCGCGTAATAGATAGTAAACTGATATTATTCTACCACGAATCCTAACCGAGCGCAACAGAAACCGCCGACTTACAGATAGCTTCTGCTTGTCGGCGGTTTTCTTCATCGGGGTCAGTTTAGCGCTTTATAATCGGTGTAATCCATCACGCCTTGAATATGTTCGAGCGCGGCCTTTTGAAGCTCCTTTGAGAAAAACAGAAAAGCTAAAATGAATTGCATTAGGAGGTTTTTATGAATATTACAAAAAAATAAATTCATTCTCGAAGACGATGACGATTGTTGGTTCGACGACGAATTTGGCTCTTTCGCTATAAATGCACCTCTTGGATATTTAGCGCGCATAGTAAACAAAAATACAAATAAAGCAGGGATCGGCTCAGAACTCGAAAACAGAGTTTGAGGCGATCCCTTTGTGTCTGTAAAATAGAATCCCCTATGGGAAAAGTAAAGTTGAAAATTTAAGCAGTTCCACACGGAATCTTAAGTATCAATTCCCTATGGGAAAGGTAAAGGCAGTTGCATTTGCGGCAATGAGTATTCTTTGTAATCATATAGTATCAATTCCCTATGGGAAAGGTAAAGTTGTGCACAAGGAGAATTGCAATGAAAGAATTAACTAAGGTATCAATTCCCTATGGGAAAGGTAAAGACAAATTGAGGCAGGTAAAATTTCCTCCAAACGCCGTAAAGTATCAATTCCCTATGGGAAAGGTAAAGAGAATGTTGTCTATATAACTTATAACAGCAATAATGAAATGTATCAATTCCCTATGGGAAAGGTAAAGAACAACATTTAGTGCTGTGATTTTATTATAATACATAGATATAGATTTGTCAAGAAA
>JBGUPW010000278.1:0-3927 GCA_045130495.1 Ruminococcus sp.
CGCGCAAGTAATTGTCAGATTAAAAATTGGCTTGTTTACTGACTATTTTTGATATATTACTTAATTTGCTGAGAGTTTGGGTTTAAACGTTAGTTGCGCGGATCGGAAGCAGCATCACGCTGTCGCTCACCTTCGATTCCCAATCCGCTTAGCCAAAAAATACGGATACCCAAAGGGTATCCGTATTTTTTGGAGCGGATGATGGGAATCGAACCCACACGATCAGCTTGGAAGGCTGAAGTTCTACCACTAAACTACATCCGCGTATTCATCTTTGCAACACTATGATTATAGCACCTATTGCGCCAAATGTCAAGATTAATTTTATTATTTTTGAAATGTCGGTGCAAAAAATTTTTGTTTGGCATTATAGCTAAAAACAATGATAGTTTATTGTGCATATAGCAAATTGAATAAAATTTAAATATTTGGTATTATTAAAGGGTAAACAGGCAATTTTTGCTTGGTACGGTAATTTTATTTAGGAGTGAGAAAATGAACAAGAAAATTACAAGCATTGTGCTTGCGCTGTGCATGATCGTTTCGTGCGTAGCGGTCGGCAGTTTTGCCACCCAAGCGGTAAGCACACCGAAAGACACCGTTTCCGCCCCTGCGGAATCGGAATCAACCGGCTATACTCTTGCCGACAGCATTCAGAACGGACAAATTTTGCAGTGCTGGAACTGGAGCTATAACGGAATCAAAAACAATATGCAGAAGATTGCGGAACAGGGCTTTACAGCAATCCAGACAAGCCCTATTCAGGTGATCAAAGAATCCACTCAGGGCAAAACCATGAAGGGAAGCTGGTGGGTTTATTATCAGCCGTCACAGTTCTTCATTGATAATACCGGTCAGTCCGCAATGGGCAATAAAGCCGAGTTTATCGAAATGTGCAATACTGCTCACCAGTACGGCATAAAGGTAGTTGTTGACGCTGTTTTGAACCACATGGCGAATAACGGTGACAACACTCTGTCTTCAACAATCCCCGATGATATTCGCAATGACAGCAGCTGTTGGCACTCGATCACAGTAAACACCTCCAACTGGAGAAGCCGCTACGATATCACCCACAACTGCATGGGCGGTCTTCCCGACTTGAACACCGGAAGCTCCAAGATTCAGAACTATGAAATCGCATTCATGAAGGAATGTATCGACTGCGGCGTTGACGGCTTCCGTTTCGACGGCGCCAAGCACATCGAGGTTCCCAACGACAACGAGAATGCGGGAAGTAACTTCTGGACCAATCTTTTGCAGACTACAACAAGCTATGCTCAGAGAACCAAGAACATTACTCCTTACTACTACGGTGAAATCCTTGACAACACCGGCGGCGGACAGCAAATCATCAATCAGTACACAAACCTGATGAGCGTTACTATGAACGGCGTTTCCAATGATATACGTAATTGCGTTAACAGCGGCAACGCCGGCGGAGCTGCAAGATCCGACTTCACCTACTCCTATAGTTACGATGAGAACGAAGGTACAGCTCCCGGAAACAAATGCGTAATGTGGAACGAAAGCCACGATACTTATGCTGACGGCAAATCAAGCGGTCAGAGTGATACAACCCTGAAAAAGACATGGGCGCTCGTTGGCTCCCGCGCACAGGCTCAGGCTATGTATCTCGCACGTCCTTCCAACTACAACAGCAGCTTGATCGGTGCTTCCGATGTTACCGCATGGGGCGATCCCGAGGTTGCAGCTGTAAACCACTTCAAGAACAGCTTTGTAGGACAGACCGAGTATCTTTCCTCCAGCGGCAGCATCGCCTACAACGAGCGCGGAACAAGCGGCGTTGTTCTCGTTAACTGCGGCGGCGGCTCCACATCCGTAAGTGTTGCGGCACATAAGATGGCAGCAGGTACCTACAAGGATGAAATCACAGGTAATACCTTTACCGTAAGCGGCGGACAGATTTCCGGTCAGATCGGTAACACCGGTGTGGCGGTCGTTTACAACGCCGAAACCGGTCCCTCTGTTTCCGCTAATCCCGGAAGCAAATCATATGACACAGACACACTCAGTGTTACACTCAGCTATTCAGACGCTACATCTGCTCAGTATTCACTGGACGGCGGCAGCTATACAAACTTTACAAACGGACAGACCATCACTATCGGTCAGGGTCTCCCTTACAACACAACCACTACCCTCACCCTCAAGGCTACCGACGGCACAAAGACAAAGGAAGCCACCTACACCTACACTAAGGTTGACCCGTCAGCTTTAACGACTATTTATTTTGACAACTCAAGCTACAACTGGAGCAATCCATACGCTTATGTTTATGACGAGAGCGGAGCCACGGTTATTAATAACGCTATATGGCCGGGCGAGGCGATGACACTTGACACAAGTCTTAATCTCTACAAATATGTTGTTCCCAACAATCTTAAAAACGGACTTGTTATCTTCAACGACTACGGCAATCCGCAGTATCCTTCCGGTGAGAATGTACCGGGTCTTCCGATCAACGGCACTAACATGATCCTCAGAGGAACGAGCTGGACGGTTTATTCCGACGGTCCCACACAACCCACCACTCCTCCCGTAAGCAACGTTCTTATCGGCGACGCCGACCAGAACGGCAAGGTCACCATTAAGGATGCGACCTACGTTCAGATGCACCTTGCGAGCCTGTACACTCTCACAGGCGACGCTCTTATCGCGGCTGACTGCAACAAGGACAACGACGTTACGGTTCTTGACGTTACCTGCATTCAGCGTTACCTCGCTCACTTCTCTGATGCCGGCAGCTATGTCGGCACCTACACAGGCGGCACACAGCCCGTGACCCAGCCCACTCAGGCAACTCAGCCCACTCAGCAAACTCAGCCTACACAGGCGACTCAGCCTCCCTCGGGCGGTGTTACGCTTAACGCGAGCGCACTTGCAAGCGCAGACGCCGGTGCTCCCGCAGATTATTGGATGTGGACATGGAACGACGGTCAAGAAGGCTCATGGGTCAAGGGCTCAGGCTCAGGTTCAAACATCTCGTTCAGCGGAGCAAAGAGCAACTGCTTATTTGTAAGATTTAAGCAGGGTGAATCTGCCGATTGGAGCAAAGAAAATGATAAAAACGTATTCTGGGGTAAGACAGAAAATCAGACCGTTCAGACAGGCGGTACCTTCACAATCAGCGGATACAGAGATAACACAAACATTATGGAAGGCTCCTGGGGCGGCTAAGTCGGCAACAGAATGATCATTTGCAGAATGCAGCCTACCGATGCAGGTTAGGATAATGTTTATAGCCGGCTCGCTACAATTGACACCCGGTATGGAAAAACCTGCACAATGACCGATTGGTTACATTTAACTAACAACTTACATTAATTTTAAGCTCCCCCGAAGATTTTCGGGGGAGCTGCTTGATATAATACGAATGACAGCAAACATAAATAACAGAGGAAAGTCTCGAATTTGCTTAACACTGAAAAATATAAAGTAGGATTCCAAAGGTGTTCATTGTGAGGTGGAGGCTAACCTGTAAGCTGACAAACAGAAATCATATCAGGCTAAACATAGGGGATAAGGTTGCTTAACTTCCCGAAGCCAAACCGTTTTTTAATATTCGTTTCATTGCTTTCGGTGAAAGCGACATTCCATTTTATCCCATTACTAATTTTATTGTAATTTAAAAGCTCTTTAATTCACTTTTGTTTAAAGTTGACTGCTGAAGACATTAAGGAAACCTCTAACAACTCCCTACCGTGCATAAGCACGACATTGAATTATTAGAGATTCCCTTAATTTATTAAAAATACTCTTGACAAATAAATGGTTTTGTGTTAGAATATAGCTCGTTGATTGATAAACAGAATATCGGGAGAGATGTCCGAGTGGTTTAAGGAGCTAGTCTTGAAAACTAGTGATCCCGCAAGGGACCAAGGGTTCGAATCCCTTTCTCTCCGC
>JBGUPW010000279.1:0-13328 GCA_045130495.1 Ruminococcus sp.
CTCAAATACATTCGTAAGTCAAAAATCAATAACGTCTGGTATACCGGTGAGATTACCAAGGCGACACAGACGTTATTGGATAAGTTAAAGATTCATATTACTTAATTTGTTGAGAGTTTGGGCTTAATACTTTTTGAATACTTTGTTTAAACGAGAAAAAGGGTCGGCTCAAAACTCGAAAAATGAGCTTTAGCCGACCTTTTTCAGATCATATTATAGGGGCTTTTATCATACATTACAGCCTGTGAAGCGTTCGGGCGAGCTGCCGTGTTCAATCAACGACCTCGTAGTCCTGAGCCTCAACAGCGGCTTTCAGCACCTCAAAGGGCACTTCCTCTTTGAGCGTCACAACTGCGCGGTTCTCGGTGTGGCTGACCTCAGCCTTTTCCACCTGCGGAATAGCTTCAAGCGTCTTTTTTACGCGTGCCTCGCAGTGAGCACACATCATGCCGTTGATATTCATTGTTACTGTCATGGTTTCTTTCTCCTTCTCGTTTATGGTTTTTATATCGGTTCCGACTGCAGCCGGACTTTCGGTTTGCTTAGGATAGATCCGCACAAAATTCAGTCTGAGAGCGTTCGTGACAACGCAGAAGCTTGAAAGCGACATGGCAGCCGCGCCGAACATCGGATTTAGCTTCCAGCCAAAGGCATTGATGAACGCACCTGCCGCAAGCGGTATCCCGATAATATTGTATATAAACGCCCAGAACAGGTTTTGATGAATGATCCTGAGCGTGGCTCTGCCCAGCTTGACAGCTGCGGGAACGTCGTTCAGGCTGCTTTTCATAAGAACCACATCCGCCGCGTCAACGGCGACATCGGCTCCCGCGCCTATCGCGATGCCCAAATCAGCCGAGGTCAGCGCCGGCGCGTCGTTTATACCGTCGCCGACCATCGCGGTTTTTCCTTCTCGGCACAGAGCTTCGATATGCTCCGCCTTGCCGCCCGGGAGCACTCCCGCAATGACCTCATCGACTCCCGCAGCCCTGCCGATCGCTTCGGCGGTTTTTTGGTTGTCGCCCGTCAGCATAACAACGCGCAAACCCATTTTTTTAAGCTCTCTCACCGCCGCAGGGCTTTCGGGCTTTATCACATCTGCTACGGCTATAACGCCGAGAAGCTTTCCGCCGCGGGAAAAATACAGCGGAGTTTTTCCGTCCTCAGCGAGTGCGTCGGCTTGCTTTTGCACGGTCGGGTCTACCTCGCACTCCGTCAGGATAAAGCCTAAATTTCCCGCGCAAAGCTTTTCGCCGTTCATTTTGGCGGATAAGCCGCTGCCCGTGTGGATCTTGAACTCGGTTATTTCTTTTGCGGAATAATTATTATTTTCTGCATAACGCACTACCGCCTTAGCCAAGGGGTGCTCGCTCTTGACTTCAAGCGAGCAAGCCGCTTCAATCAGCTCCCTCTCGCTGCCGCAGAAAGCAATGACGTCGGTCACGGCGGGTTCGCCGCGCGTTATCGTGCCTGTTTTGTCGAGCGCAACTATTTGTATCCTGCCCGCCGTTTCGAGCGCGACGGCGTTTTTGAACAAAATACCGTTCCTCGCACCTACGCCGCTGCCCACCATAATCGCAACGGGCGTCGCAAGCCCGAGCGCGCACGGACAGCTTATAACAAGAACCGATATAGCGCGCGCCAGAGCGAATCCGACTCCCTGATCCAAGATTAGCCAGACAACCGCCGTTATAACGGCAATCGCAATGACCGCAGGCACGAAAATGCCCGAAACCTTATCGGCAACCTTTGCTATAGGCGCTTTTGTGGCGGCAGCGTCGCTCACCATTTTGATGATCTGAGAAAGCGTGGTGTCCTCGCCGACCTTTGTCGCGCGGCACCTGATAAATCCCGAACGGCTTATAGTAGCCGCCGAAACGGTATCGCCGACCGTCTTATCCACGGGAATACTCTCGCCCGTCAGTGCGGACTCGTCAACCGCGCAGTCGCCCTCCAAAATAACGCCGTCAACGGGGATACTTCCGCCCGCTCGGACAACAAAAATATCACCCACACGCACCGACTCGATATCGACCTCGATCTCTTTTCCGCCGCGCTCAACAACGGCTGTCTTAGGCGCTAAAATCATAAGACTTTTCAATGCGTCGGTCGTGCGCCCCTTTGACTTCGTTTCAAGCAGCTTGCCGACCGTTATCAGCGTGAGGATCATCGCCGCCGACTCAAAATAAAACTCATGCGAGTATTCCGCGACAGCGGCGGAGTCGCCCTTTCCCTGAGCGTCTATCATCAAAAACAGAACGACAGTGCTGTATAAAAAGGCGGTTCCCGAGCCCATTGAAACGAGGGTGTCCATGTTCGGGGCGCGGTGGATCAGACCCTTAAAGCCGTTTATGAAAAATTTTTGGTTGATGACCATAACAACAGCCGCCAGCAAGAGCTGTATAAGCCCTTGCGCCACATGATTCTCCGCAAAAAAGGGCGGAAGCGGCAGCCCGACCATGTGACCCATTGAAAAATACATCAGCACGAGTAAAAAGGCAACGGAAAAAATCAGCCGCTTCATGATTTGAGGAGATTCGGTATCTTTTAGGCTGTCCGCCGCGCTGTCCTTTTCGGATTTGCGCACGCTGCGGGCAGACGCGGAGTAGCCCGCGTTCTCAACCGCTCCGATTATTTCCTCAGATGAAGCCGTACCCTCGACCGTCATTGAGTTTGTAAGCAGGCTGACAGAGCAGGACGTCACGCCGTCAAGCTTTGAAACCGCTTTTTCCACCCGCGAGCTGCACGCCGCGCAGGACATTCCTTTAACATCATATTGCCGCATTTAATCAACCTCCTCAGCGGTTAGCTGCTTCTAACTTACATTATAGCCCATCATGCAGAAAATATCAAGTGAATTTTTAGAGGTTCACTCAATCTCTTTCCGTATAAAGGAAATCTCCAAAAAATCAATGTTGTGCAGAAGTACAAAAGATTTACGGCATAATTATGCCGTATAAACTTAAACACCCGGGACATTTCTGCCCCGGGCGCAATTGTGCTAAGCTTTTTTTCGTTTCGTTACATTCGTCACAGATGATTAATAATACTCAGAATAGCCGTATTCGTTGTAATAATAACCATAGGGATCGGCATCGTAGTATTCGCCGCCGTAGTATTCGTAGGCTTCAGTTTCCGACTGGTAAAGCTGCTCCGACAGACCGTACATCGCATAGTACGCCTCGGGCTCATAAGTACCGCTGCCGTCTGCCGATACATAAACAGGATAGGTGTAGCCGTCATAGTAAACAGTTGCCAGATAATAAATTTTGTTGTCGGGTGCTCTTTCCGCTGAAACGATGTCAACTGCCGTGTTGGGACCCGCTACAAGACCGAAGTGGCCGAGAGCCGCGCTCTCAATAATCTTTGTATCCTGCGGAATGGTAGCTTCTGTTGAAGCTGTAGGACGTGACGGGGCAGTTGTGGAGGTCGGGGCTGTAGCGCGTGTTACGGCAGAATCCGCTGTGCTTCCTGAGGTCAGCGAGGGGGAGCTTGTAGCTCTGGTTGCGGACGACTGTGCTTTCGAGGATGAGCTTGTGGACGACTGCTTTGAACCTGAGCCGCAGCCTACGATCGACAGCGCAACGGCTGCGGATAAGGCAACGGTCAGAACAGCCGAAAAGATTTTTCCGATTTTTTTCATATAAACAGCACTCCTTAGTGATTATTGGGAAACCGACCGGTCATCCGTTTTGGTAAAGGCAACCGGTGTTTCCTCAGGATATCAATTTCTGTCTTTCTAATTTTATCATAAAAAATTATAAAATTCAATCATTTTTTTATTAAATTTAAAAATTTTTCCTGATATTGTCTTTTTTTGATTGCAAATAAGGCTTTTTTACCCTGTTTTAACCCATAAAAATGCGCATTTTAGTGCTGATGTACATTTCAAACCGACTTTATAGATCTGATTTCTCAGCACTTTTGCAATATTCAAACGCAAAAGGGACCGCTGTCGGTCCCTCTGCTTCGATATGATTTTTATTCTTTATTACCGTGATCACCGTGAAACTCTTCTGCCTACTCTGCCGATTTCGGTCGTGTATTCGGCGAGATACTTTTGAATGAGAGTCACGTCCTTAATGCTGATCCTGCTGTCGCCGTTGCACTCCGCCGCGATAAGAGCGTCGCCTTCAAGCGTGATCTGCTCGCAGAGATGCTGCTGAAGCGTCGTAACATCTTCAACGGTGATGTCGCCCGACAGGTCAACGTCTCCTACCAAAACTCCGTCGGGATCTTCTCCTCCGTAGCGGTAAACAACGTTGATAACACCCGGCGCGTATGTTCCCGCCGCGTTGTTGGGAGCGATAACATCGGTTCTGCCGGCGAGTGCAGAGGTGGTGTAACCGGTCGCGGTGATTCTTGATTTGGTCGTAATCTCGTCGTCGGCAAGCTTCTGACCTGTTTCGAGATCGATGTGGCTGACTTTAAGTGTGGAGTTGAAGGTGACGGTCTTGTTGCTCACCCAAATCTCACCCGCCGCGAGATAGCCGCCCGAAGCAGGCTCCTGATTGTCGCCGTAGTGGAAAAGAATGTAAGCGCTTGCCGCGGGAACGGTCGCAGTATACCAGCCGCTGCCAA
Source organism: Ruminococcus sp. (assembly GCA_045130495.1). Taxonomy (GTDB): domain Bacteria; phylum Bacillota; class Clostridia; order Oscillospirales; family Acutalibacteraceae; genus Ruminococcoides. The sequence continues at coordinate 4,582 of JBGUPW010000279.1, forward strand.
GCGAGGAATCGGCGGTCATATATGTGGAAGTGTTCCACGCGCCGTTTGGCTGACGTCCGTCATCGGTGTAGGAATAAAGCTGAACGCTTGCCCAGCCGCCCGAGTTGTAGTAATGAACGGTCGTAGTGGTGGGAGTAAGGCTCTTGTAGCGGAAGGTAATTATCTTGTCGTCGCCGTCAAAGACTCCTTCTGTCTGTTCGGGGAAACGGTCGGTGTCAAGCTCATAGCCCTGGATCGCCGCGATTTCCGCGCTGTATTCGTCGCCCTCCTTCAAACGCGTTGTAACAGCGCCTTTAATAGCTGTTCCCGAGGCGTTGAGGTACTGAACCGTGAGGTGGCCGTTCTTGATTTCGCTGTCGCTGTATACGAAGGTAACGGTGTTGCTGCTGCCCGCAGTAACCTGACCCGTTGTTGAGCCCTGAGTATTTACAAGCTCTCTGCTGAACAGAATGTCGCTGTCGGGCAATGCGCGGTAGGTGCTGCCGGGACGGTACTTGGCGTTCTGAGTTTTGAGAACCGTGCCGCTCTCGGTGACGTGTCTGACGGTGAGCGTTCCGAATGAATCGGTGACGGTTCTCGCGCCGATATTCTCAACGAGAACGATAGTGCCCTTGCCGGGAACATAAACAGACGAGGAATTATATGTTGCGATACCCTGAATATTCGCGCCTGTCTGGTAGATAGAGCTGCCGGATACGCTGTTAGCCACAACCGTCCAACTGCTCGAACCCAAATTTGAAATTTGATATTCTTTGCTGTCATTGTTGTAAAGCACACAAACCTTGCTCCACTCGCCCGATATGTTGTTGTTGTAGGTGTAGCCCACAACATGACCGTAGGTCGAAGACCATGTTAAAACGTTCGAGCTTGCGAAAATGTTATTGTTTATCACGGAAACGTTGGAGCGCAGCGCCACAAGCGTTTTGTACCACTGAGGCAGGTCGGGCATCGACTTCGCTCTTGACCAGTCGATCTCATTGATGTCGTCACCCTTGTTATAGCTGTTGGAATCGCCCTTCTTTGTTCGTCCCATTTCGGAGCCGGCCGTCATAAACGGAATACCCTTTGACGTGAGAAGCAGCGTCATGGTTCCTATAAGCTGTCTTTGGACGTTTGTTGAGGTGCCCGTGTAGTCGGGATAGGTAGAATTATTCGAGAGCGCAAGCTTGTCCCACAGGATCAGGTTGTCGTGAGCGTCCGCATAAGCGACTGTCTGAGACGGTGCTTTCGCGCCGAAGCTCTGACCTTTAACGCCGTCAACGACTTTCCATGTGTCATATTCGCTGCCCTGAATGAAGTTTCCGTCGGCACCGTCGGGGCTGCCTTTAAGTCCGTCGCGGTAGATGTCGTTGAACATACCGACGCGCGCGTCAACGTTGGCTACGTTATCCTTTGTGGCGGGATTGGGGCACGGAGAGGAACCGCCCGTCCATGGTTCGCCGTACATGAGTATATTCTGACCCGAACCGTCGCCGTAAAGATTGTCGAGAGTGCTGCGGATCTGGTTCAGCGTTGGGGCGTCATGGAGAGCCATAAGGTCAAAGCGGAAGCCGTCGATATGGTATTCCTCAGCCCAGAACGCGATCGAATCTGTCATAAATTTGCGGTACATCGCTTTGTCGGAGGCTGTTTCGTTGCCGCAGCCCGAGCCGTTGGAATACGCTGAGGCCGTGCTCTTTCTGAAATAGTAGCCGGGAACCGTCTTTTCAAAACAGGAATCCTCGGCGGAATACATATGGTTGTAAACAACGTCCATAACAACGGTGATGTTTCTGTCGTGGAGCGCCTGGATCATCTGCTTGAATTCGGTGATCCTTGTATTGCCGTCGTATGGGTCGGAGGAGTAGGAGCCTTCGGGAACGTTGTAGTTAACAGGATCGTAGCCCCAGTTGCGGTTTGCGGAGGTGCTCGGCATATCCTCGCGGACAGAGCCGAAGTCATAGATCGGTTGGAGCTGAACCGTGTTCACACCCTTTTCAACAAGGTAGTCAACGCAGGTCGAGATATCTCCGGGAGTGCCGTTGAGAGTTGTGCCGCCCTCGGTGAAAGCGAGATATTTTCCCTTGTTGCCCTCGCTCACGCCCGAGTTGTCGGCGATCGAGAAGTCGCGCACATGAACCTCCCAGACGACAGACTCCGACGCGCTGTTGTGCAGCACGTGCCTGTCGGTGCTCCAACCCTCGGGGTCGGTGGAATCAAGGTCAACGACCATTGAGCGCTTGCCGTTAACGCCCACAGCGTTTGAATAAACGTCCTGTGTTTCGTTTGTTGAGCCGTTGACGGTAACAAGATAGGTGTAGTAAATATTTTTGTAATCTCCGTTGAGAGTGATCGACCAAACACCGCTTGTGGTGTTCTTATTCATTTCGTATTCGTTGATAACAGCCGCTCCGTTCTCGGTGTCGGAGCCTGTCGTGTACAGCTTCAGCTTGACCTTTGATGCCTCGGGAGACCAAGTTTTCCATGTTGTGGAGGTCGGCGAATAAACCGCGCCGAAACCGCTTTCATTCTTGGCATAGCTCGCCTGCGTTTCCAGAAAGCTTTCGTTGTAATAGCTGCCCGTTGCTTCGCTGTCAACGGTCGCTGCGGAAGCGGCTGCCACAGCGCTTCCCGAAAGCATTATCGCGGAAAGTATCAGCGATATCGTCTTTTTAAGTTTCATATAATCACTCCTGTGTCAAAAGATTTTTTGTGCGGTGTTGCCCATATTATCTCAATCATATTGTATCAAAAACAGCAAAAGGTATTTTTCTTATAAAGAACAATGTTTTTTCGCGCCGTACAAACTTTTATCTCCGTTTTTGGGCAAAATGACAGCTTTTTGTTTTGCGCTCGGAGTTAGGGCAATACCGCATAATTACGGTGTGCGGATTGCGAAGTAAGATTTTTTGGACAGTCTGACAAAACAAGATTCAAGCAAGGCGTGCGCCGCGAATTGTGCGGTGTTGCCTTAGGAAAAATTCAGCAAAAGACATTGACTAATTCGCCCGACAGTGATAATATATAATGTGATAATTTATCACAATGCGTGGTGAAAATGTTGGAGTACAGATTGACTGAGGATGAAGCCGCAGACGGATACTTCTACGGGGTCGCGCTTTATGATTGCGGTGTGATGACAAAAAGCGCGCCCTGCCTTTCCGACCGAAGGAGCGATATGGAACAGCTTGCCGGGCTTCTTAACGGACTCGAAATCGAGCCGTGTCATTTTGAGGACGTAATTGAAGATTTTCTGACTGATTTTACCGTTTGATTTTGCGGAAAAGTATGGTATAATCAGTTTGGTGATAAATATGATATGTAATTTATGTCCGAGAGCCTGCGGTGCGGAGCGCACCGAGCACTCGGGAAACGGATTCTGCAAGGCGGGAACTCTGCCCGTTGTTGCGCGAATAGCCCCGCATTTCGGCGAAGAGCCGTGCATAAGCGGCAAAAGGGGCAGCGGAACGGTCTTTTTTTCGGGCTGCACCATGAGGTGTATGTATTGCCAGAACCATGAAATCTCATTCACAGGCAAGGGCATTACCCTTACCCCGCGTCAGCTTGCGGAAAGCTATAAGCGGCTGGAGGAGCGCGGCGTTCACAACATCAATCTCGTAACAGCCGACCACTTTGCCGAGGCGGTCGCCGAGAGTCTGAGTATATACCGCCCCGAGATACCCGTCGTGTACAATTGCAGCGGCTACACCTCGCCGAAAACTCTGAGTATTCTCGACGGGCTTATCGACGTGTACCTTCCCGACTTCAAATACGCCGACGACGCTTTGGCGCTCAGGCTTTCGCACGCCCCGAACTACGTCAACACAGCGCTTGTCGCCGTAAAGGAAATGATGTTCCAAACCGGTCTGCCGAAATACGACAGTGACGGGATTATGCAAAGCGGCGTTCTGGTGCGCCATTTGGTTCTCCCAGCGCACACGCGCAACAGCATTGAGGTGCTCAGGCTTCTGAGCCGCCACTTCAACAAGGAGCTGCCGGTCAGCCTGATGTGCCAGTACGTTCCCTGCGGCAAGGCGAAGAACGACCCAAAGTTGGGAAGAACGATCACAAAACGGGAATACGACAAGGTGAAGCGAGTGCTGTTTGAGCTGGACTTGGACGGCTTCACACAGGACTTGTCCTCGGCAACCGAGGAAGCGATCCCCGACTGGACGTTTATGTAAAAAATACGGCTTCATCAAAAAATAAAACGCTGCACTAAAGCTGAAAAGCCCGGTGCAGCGTTTTGCTTTATTTGATTTTTACTTTGTCAGCAAATTGTTTTTGCTGTTTGTAATTCAATCAGCCTAATTGCAAATCATATTCAGCAAGGTACATTTGCAAATGGGTCGCGTCGGCAATGTTGATTTCACCGTCGCCGTTGGTATCAGCTACGGAAAGCTGTTCTTCGTTGAAAGTTTCTAGTTCGGTAAGGTGACGTTGGATAGCGGTAACGTCTCGAATATCGATGTTTCCGTCGAGGTTGGTGTCGCCGCAGATAGAATTTGATGGCTCAATAGGTTTTGTGTATTGAATAAACTTCCACTTTTGGGCATTAGTTGAATATCCAGTATAAACTTTTATATTTGTTCCATTTTCTGTACTACTGTTATCTACATCTAAATGTAGACCGTTACATTTGGAAACGATGTAATAATACCCATCACCTGCCGGTTTAATAACCCATTGTTGCGCATCTGTACCATTTCCTTCATATTGTTGTACATTCGTGCCTGCTTCTAACAATCCTCCTTCCACTTCCAAATATTTACCGCTCTTATTACAAATAATATTGTAATAACCATTATCGTTATATTTTAATGAAAAAACTTGGTTGGTTCCATTTAGCCAATCCCATAATTGAGCGTTAGCTTTATCATTGGAGATTTGCTCATCATCAATATCCAATACTTTATCATTATTCAAAGCGGATGAAATATAGTATTCACCATCACTAACGGTCTGAGTACCTAATGGTATAAATCTCCACTTCTGAGCATTAGTTAAGTAACCAGTATAAACTTTTATATTTGTACCATTATCAGTATTATAGTTGTCTACATCTAAATATAAACCGTTGCATTTAGAAACGATGTAATAATACCCATCACCAGTTGGTTTTATAACCCATTGTTGTGCATCTGTACCATTTCCTTCGTATTGTTGTACATTTGTGCCTGCTTCTTTATATCCGCCTTCAACTTCTAAATACTTACCGCTCTTATTGCAAATAATACTATAATAACCATTATCATTGTATACCAATGAGAACACTTGATTTTCCCAATTTAACAACTCCCATAATTGAGCGTTTGCCTTATTTTCTGAGATTTGTCCGGCATCAATATCCAGTACTTTGTTATTATCAAGTGCTGTTGAAATATAATACTCACCGTCAATGACTGCATGATCGCCAACTGGGATAAATCTCCATTTTTGAGCATCGGACAAATATCCAGAATACACTTTAATATTTGTACCATTATCTGTACGATAGTTGTCAACATCTAAACATAAACCATTACGTTTAGAAACAATACAGAAATAATTATTACCAACTTCTTTTATTACCCATTGTTGTGCATCTGTACCATTATTATCATATTGCTGAACATTAGCGCCTGCATGTGCATATCCATCTTCGATTTCTAAACACTTTCCGCTTTCCTTACAGATAATATTATAATATCCATCACCAATATGTTTAACAGTAAAAACTTGGTTTTGCCAATGTAGTAATTCCCATAGCTGAGCGTTTGCCTGATTATTAGAAATTTGTCCTAAATCAATGTCTAATACTTTATTATTATCTAAAGCAGAAGTAATATAATAATCTCCATCACAAAAAGTATGTGAACCTAATAGAGTAAACCTCCACTTTTGAGCATCGGAAGCGTTTCCTGAATAAACTTTGATATTGGTTCCGTTGTTTGTATTGTAATTATCCACATCTAAATATAAACCATTACACTTGGAAACTATATTATAATAGCCATCACCTGTTTCCTTAATGACCCATTGTTGCGCATCTGTACCATTTCCATCGTATTGTTGTACATTAGTGCCTGCTGCTGTATTCCCACCGTCGACCTCTAAACATTTACCGCTTTCCTTACAGATAATATTATAATAACCGTTGCCGATATGTCTGACAGTAAAAACTTGGTTTTGCCCATTTAGTAATTCCCATAGTTGAGCATTTGCTTTATTATTTGAGATTTGTCCGGCATCAATATCCAATACTTTGTTATTATCAAGTGCTGTTGAGATATAATAATCACCGTCAGTGACTGTAATTGAACCCGTAGGTGTGGGAGGGATTACAGGTTCATTTGGAGGTGCTGGAACAGAACCTTTATATCTCTCAATAATATAAGAACGTGCTCCATAATACGAAGCAAACGAAGAAGCAGACCAAACCGTTCTTTTCAGTTGAGGGGGAGTTGCTTCTGTAACTTCAATACTCGATACTCTGTCTCCGTCATAGGATATTCCGGTAATCAAAATGGCGTGTTCACTGTTTTCCAATGTATCACCGATTTGCAGACTGTTTACTGTAGATGAGTTCAAGTCGCCAATTTTTGTTGAAATACCGGAAAAGTTCGTTCGTCTTGAAACTCCCCAGCACGCAGAAACAAATGAAGTGCAGTCCATTCCATAATATGTTGACGTGCGTCCATACTCTGAATGCGACGTATAGAACACGCTGTTAGCGTCATTGGTAGCGTTAATAAAATCCTCTACAGAAACGCCGAAACCAATATAGCCGTTCGTATTAACAGGCTGTGAATAAGGAATATGGTAGCTTTCTCCTTGTGAAAAAGTATACTTCCATCCGGTTACCGATCTTTGAGCAGTCCACATGATATTGTAGAAATAATTCGCCCAGCCAACGATGTTTTCTTGATTGGAATTAGCACCGACGCTGCTACAATCAGCATTACTTGTTCCACTAACCGTTAATGGGGTAACCGAAACAAACACTGCAACCATGACAAATGCCAACCATACCGCCGTCATTTTTCTAAGCTTCTTTTTCATATTAACTCCTCCTTCAAACTCATTTCGGGCAAATAAAAATGACGCACAACCGAAGTCGTGCGCCCAAAAACACAGCTCCGATTGTCGCCAAACAAAACGTTTCTAATCGTAAAGAAAAAGGAATAAGAAACAAGAGCTTGCATTTTTAACAAAATACAAACCTTTCCTTTACGAAAATATTATGTTTTGTTTGGCACTATAATAATAACACAAATCGCTCATAATTTCAATAATTTTTGTTAAAAAATACGGAATTTCTTTCGATTTATTCAACTGTTTTTTTGAATAAAAGCAACCGGCAGAATACATTTGAGTACTCCGTCGGCTGTTCTTTTATATTGTAAACAGGCAAATTTATTATTCAACCAAAACCTTTTCATAACCTTTTCCCTCGGACACCGTGAAGTTGTCTGAGATGCCTTTTGTCACGTAGGCTTTTTTGTCTTTTGTCAGGATAATGAAATCGAAACCGCCGTTTTTGCTGTAATATTTTTCGGCTTCTTCCCTGCCCATTACGAACAGAGCCGTCGAGAGGGCATCGCTGAGCAGACCGCTTTCGGATATTATCGTGACGGAAAGAATATCGTTGTCAACCGGACGACCTGTTTCGGGATCGATAATGTGGCTGTAGATTTTGCCGTCGTCGCCTTTAAAATACCTCTCATAGCTGCCCGAGGTGGCAACGATTTTGTTTGAGCAGCTCACATATCCGATGTAGGACGCGCTGTTTTCGGGGTCGGCTATTCCGATTTTCCACTTGCTTCCGTCGGGCTTTTCCCCGTATGCCGCAACGGTTCCGCCCAAATTCAGGATAGCGCTTTCAAGGTTATTATCTTTGAGCAGCTTCACCGCTTCGTCGGCGGCGTAGCCCTTTGCGACGGCGCCGAAGCCCGCTTTCATTCCCTTTTTCTCAAAGCTAATATCCGAACCGCCGCAGCTAACCAAGCGGTAATCAACCGAATCGAGCAGACCTTTCAGCCGCTCCTCCGTCGGGATTTGATAGTCGCCCGAGATGAAGCCCCACTCCTCAACAACGGGCTGAACGGTGACGTCGAGCGCGCCGTCCGTGTCGGCGCAAAGCGTAAGAGTCTGTCGAACCAAATCAGCCGTTGACGCGCTTATTTTCGCGCTTCCGTTTTTATTGAGAGCGTAGATCTCGCTGTCGGGACTTGTCACGGACAGCCGCCCGTCAAGCCCCTCAATGCTCGCCTGAAGCTTGTCGAGCAAAGCCTCGTCCGCGCCGTAAACGTCGATATTCATGTAGGTGTCCATAGCCTCAAACCCGCGCGAAGCTTTCCCGTTCCCGGGCTTGCAGGAGGAAAGCATCAAAACAGCCGCGCAAAAGCAAAGCAGAACAGCAACGATTTTTTTATATTTAGACATATCTTTCAACGAAAAACTCCTTTAAAATTGCTTTATTTAGTTATCACGTCCGATTGCCGATAGAAACACAACGTTTGATTCAACGCCCAAAGACAGCCGCAAGCGTGACGCTTGACCCAGTCCGCGCTCCGTAACATCATAAAAAGCCTTCCTCCAATTCCCGCAGTCGGCTGAGCCGACAATCAGTCCGCGCTCCGTAACACCATAAAAAGCCTTCCTCCAATTCCCGCGGTCGGCTGAGCCGACAATCAGTCCGCGCTCCGTAACATCATAAAAAGCCTTCCTCCAATTCCCGCGGTCGGCTGAGCCGACAATCAGTCCGCGCTCCGTAACATCATAAAAAG
>JBGUPW010000280.1:0-2131 GCA_045130495.1 Ruminococcus sp.
ATATGCAAATTTATTTCTTTACTTTTGTTGTTATCGCTCGCCGTCGGCGACCAAATTTCTATTTTTCTTCTTTCTCTTGCTTTTGCAGCTCCAATTCTTTAACCGTGCGTTCAACAACTTGTTCGAGTTGGTAGGTTGCGACACCAAGGGGTTTCTGAATGTCTTGTAACGACCACTCGACAATCGTGCTTTTAGCTGTTTTGCAGATTACTAAACCTACGGAAGGATTATCTCCTTCTCCACGCAATAGTTTGTCCGCCGCCGTTACGTAGAAATTCAGTTTGCCTGCAAATTCGGGCATGAACTTAACCGCCTTCAATTCAATGATGACGTAACGCTTCTGCGGTATATGGTAGAATATAAGATCGGGAAAGAACGTGGATTCATCATCAATACGCAATTCCATTTGACGACCGACATAGGCGAAGCCCTGTCCGAGTTCCAAAAGGAAGTTAGTAATATTCTTAACAAGTGCTTCCTCCAAATCTTCCTCCTTAAACGTTTGCTCTAAGGAAAGGAACTCGAAATGGTAAGGGTTCTTGAAAAGTTGTTGCGCCAGTTGGTGTTGCTCAGCAGGAAGTGTGTTGGGGAAGTTAGAAGCTATCGCTCCCTGCGCTTGGAATAGATGAGCATCGATTTGGGCATCTAACTTACTGCGGCTCCAACCTTCATCCGCAACTTTATTTATATAGAATAGCGCCTCGTTCAAAGACTGACATTCGGAAAATATGGCGATATGATGTCCCCAAGGAACACGTCCGAATTTTTCCGGCATCTCAAAAAGGTCAACAGGTTGTTGGCTTTTTTCATTGGCGGCAAATTGGTCAACAGCTTGTTGACCTTTTGTAATCGCTTCAAAATAAAACATATACCAACGTTTCATATACTTAACGTTGGTATACGAGAAGCCTGTAGCAGAAGGGAACGTCTCACGCATATCCATCGCAAATTGCTTGACAACGCTTGCGCCCCAACGCGATTCAGCGCGGAGTGCTACAAGATCGCGTCCAACACTCCAATAGAAGCGCAGCATCTCATCGTTAACTTTCACCAACGCACGCGCTTGCCCTTCATGGTAACGCTGTTTGACATCCGCCAACCACTGGATATATTCCGGGTCAACGATTGTTCCATCGCGTTTCACAAATTCCGGTTTGCTCTTTTCTATATCTGCCATGGTTTTTACTATCGGTTGATTGTATCTCGGAGGACGATAATTTGGTCGCAAGTTTCGCGACAATTTTGACACCAGCGGTGACACAATTCCGCATTTTATAATTCAGGGTGCAAAGTTACAAAAAAATATTCATATATGCAAGAAAAATCAAAGATTTTTAGTTGAAAGTTTAAAGTTTAATGTTTAGAGATATCAGGATGCACGGAGTAGCGGAGCGTTATTTTCCTTTCAGTTCGGCGTTGATGGTGGCGATGATGAAGCCGCGGAGAGTGGAGTAGTAATGGGAGGATGAAGAAGCACGATAGTGCTTGCGATAGGCGGCATAGCGGCGCTCCCAATCGGCTTTCTGCTCGGGATCTTTGAGAATGACTGAGGCTTGTTTGACGGCCATACCGAAGGTGGAGCGCATGGTGTTCTGCGCTTCGGTGGCGGGTCCGGTGTACGGGTTCTCAATAGTGTAAGCGTGCGTTTTGCCGTAACGGGTACGCAAGATGATGCGGTCTTTGCGACCGAGTTTGCCACTGAAATTGTCAAAGGCAAGAGATGGGATGACTTTAGCCATATTGATTGTGGTGTTTGGGATCCGCCAAGCATGGCGGACACTGTGGTTTTGTTAGCATATCGGAAGCATAATAATACGTATATCCTACGTGTATCATACGTATATTGTACGTAAATAATCCGTGTGTATTTCGACGGCATAGTGACGAAATACGGTGCAAAGGTAGTGAAAATATTTGATATATGCAAAAAAAAATGGCATTTTTTGAATAAAAAGGCAAAAAAATCCGCCAAGATGTGGCGGATACTTGAAAGTGAAACAGATGACGAGATATCCGCCAAAATTGGCGGATGGATGTTTATTTTGTACCACTCAAGATACCATTTTCTTTATCTTCGTTGTTGATACGTTTATTTTCGCGTGTCGAGGCTCTCGACCCGAAATCGAGGTTG
>JBGUPW010000281.1:0-8188 GCA_045130495.1 Ruminococcus sp.
CTTCCGTCGGCAGCGTCGCCTACGTCGTTAAACTCCCGCTCAACATCGTTCAGACATTTCTTGCTTTCGCCCAACTCGCTTTGCAAATGATCGTGTTCCTTGGCGTTTTCACGGGTTTCTTTTGAGTTTTTGCCCTCGGCTGTGTTAAGACCGTCAACCTTTGATATGAGTCCCGATACTTTTGAGGATAAATCTTTTGTGTCTTTATTAAAGCCGCTTGTATCGATTTTTGTGTTAAAAACCAGATTTCCGTCAACTGCCAAATTATCACCCCGTTTCTGAAAGAAGGTATAAAAATAACGCACACTCACGTATTCGTGAAATGTACGTTAAAATAAATTATCGAACTCAATTTCGGTTTTGAAAATATAAATCAAATTGAAGTTTTTTATATTCCTTTTCTGCTTCTCTTAATCGTATTAATTCAGCTCGTTGTTCATCGGTCATTTGAATATTAATTCCAACTTCACACGCCTTCTTAGCTAACATTTGAAAACCTTTTGAATTTGAAAGCTTCATTCTTGTATATCCGCCTAACGATTTAGGTGCATTTTCGGGAAGTCGACGGCACAGCTCTTCATATTCAGCTCTGTGCGCTTTGTCCCAATTGGCAAGCTTTTGCATATCGTCTTTGTAGTATTCAAACACAGCTTGTCGTGTATGAGCATATTCTTGCTCTTTTAACGTTGTTTCGTGTTCAAATTCGGTTCTTTCTACTACAAAAGGACGATTGCTAAACGAAACAATGTCATCACCTGGACGAAAGTATTCTTTATATGTTGGTTGAGAAATACCATAGAGAAATGGATAAAACGAAATACCAGCACATTCACAATTGATGTATTTCGGCAATTTTGGGAAACGGTTGTCTTGCCCTGAAATACTGAATACCCTCCCACGGTATTTCGTGCATTCATCACAGCAATTCATTTCAAATGTTGCTTCAACTAAATCCGTTTCAAGTGATTTAGCGTTTTTCTTTGTGATAGAATCAAGTGTTGGCTTCTTAATAGCAATCACTCCCTTATTTTTCTATCACAATAGTACCAAAACAAAACCATTATGTCAACATAAGCTTTTGTTATATTCTTCCTCCGCGTCAAGCTCCGCCTGTTCTTCCGGCGTGAGCTTTTCTTTGATTACAATTAACTCCTTGTGCTTTTCAAAGAATTCGCGTTCCCATTTTTCGAGCTTCTTGCCGTTCGCGCGTTTGGTTCGTATGCTCATGACCTGAGAATACAGACCCTCGCCGACTTCGTTGAATAATCCGAGGAACGTCCACCAGTGAAGATATTCCACCGACCGCAGTTCGCACCCGGCGACCTTGTTGAGCGCGGGGAATATCAGATATTCGTCTTGCTCCCAATCCATTGTGCGCTTCGGAGCTTTTCTTGATTTCGGCATATCGCCGCCGTCAAGGAACCAAACCGCCTTCTTATACGCTTCTTCCGCGTCGTCGGGAATGTTTTTGTACAAGCACTGTATAACCGTAGGCGCGACCAGCTGAGGCGGCAGGGTTCTGTCGTTAAAAGCTTCAAATATCGTCAGAGCCACACGGTAATCGGTTCTGATAGCGTACTCCCTGCCGCAAACTTCAAGTGTTTTCGGTAAGAACAGCATTATTCATACTTCTCAACTGATTTTATGTATTTTTTCATCTTCCCTGTTTCCGACTCCAAAGATTTTTCAATTTCAGAGATCAGAGCTATCAGGAAACCGCGCACAACGGGCTGCCCGTCCACAGGGGACATACAGTTCATGTTGCCGAATGCCGTGTCGCATATGGGAGCGTCGAAAACTTCGTCTATCTCGGCTCTGACCTCGCGCTCGATCATGTATAGCTTCTGCGCCGATTCTTCGATGTTTTCGGGGTTTACGCTTGCGCTGATGCCTTTATACATCTTTTCTTTTTCAGCGAGGTTGTTTTTTAGGGATACGATCCTCTGCATGAGGTTCAAATCCGAAGTTTTGATTCTGATCGTCCGCGAAGCGTCGCCGTTGATCGTAAATTCTTTATATCCTTCTTTAAACGATAAATCAGCCATTTTTTCTCCTTTACGGCAAAACAGAAAGCGCAAGAGCAAAACTTCTCCTGCGCTCTCCCGTTATTTACGACGCGGGTGTGAACGACCACACTGCAGGCGTGCCGGATGAAGTGGCGGTGCCTACGGTGCGGTTGCCGTTGAAATAGATGTTGAACGGAATGTTGACCGCGCCCTGACCGCCGCCGTAGCTCTGGGGCTTTACGACGCAGTCCTCGACCCACGCAGAGTGAGAGGAACCGTCGTCGTCGATAATGACTTCCATGACCTTTGTGGCGCAGTCCTCGCCGGTCTTGCGGTTCATGGCGATGTCCTTGAGTTTGCTGTAAATAGCGTCGCCTGTGTTGGCGTAGTATGTGTCCGCCGAAATGCTCGGCTCGTAGCCGTTGTCCTCGGCGACGGTTTGATCCAGAATATTCTTTTTGATTGATGTGTCGGGATTAAGCTCAACGCTCATGTCCTCGATGTCCCTGCCGATCAGGAACCAGCTCGGGCTCTGTCCGCCGAAGGTCGAGTCGATAAAGTGAAGCAGATAGCTTCTTTTGAGCTTTCCAACAGGGGTTGGTGTGGGGTCTGACATTTATAATTCCTCGCTTTCGATTGTGTAATCGGCGGTGATTTGGAGCTGATAGCGCACCGCCGTGTTTAAATTGCCGTCGGGAATGTTGAAAAGCATTCCGTTGGCGCAGGTTATTTTTTCGAGCCTTCCGCTGCGTTCGGTGCCGTTGACAACGGAAATGACCGTTTGACCTGCTGCACTTTCTTCGAGCCAGTATTGCAGGCTGAGCAGCGTGCCGCTGTTTTGCAGGCGGTCATAGTTGTTGAAGGATTGAAAGTCAGCGTACAAAATAAAGGTGTGGCTGCGCTTTTGATTTCCTAAAATATCTTGCTTCACAAGCTTGTCGCCGGTGGGATAAAGCCCGAAATCGTCAGGAGCGTTCCCGTTATAATCTATGTTGAGCGCGGCTATCTGCGGAAAGCTCTCTAAAATAGCCTGCATGGTTTCGATGATATTCATTTTGCGATTCCTCCCGCTATTTTCGCCGCGCCCTCGCAAATGTCGGCGGCGTGATCGGCTTTCATTCGCTCAAACCACAGCTTGCCCGCCTGCGGGTGTCGGCTTGTGTCGTACTGCATTTCCCGCCCCGTGGGGTGTTTCTTCTGACCGGGCGGGCTAAAAAAACCAACAAGCTGTTCGCCTTCAAAAATCGGTATGTTCGGACCGTAAACCTCGCCGTAGTAGAGATATCGCGCGTAGGGCGAAAGATACCTCAGCGTACCGCTGCCGATCACGGTGCCGAGCTTGACACTTTCCTCAAGCAATCCGTTCCTGCGCGGAGTATAGGGAACCATGAGGCGCATACACTCGCTGTCAATGAACTCCTGCGCCTTGTTGAAGCGGCTGCTCATAGCCGAGCCGAAGTCCGCGCTCCACTTGAACTCAAAAACGCCGTTGTAAACAAGATTCTTGGGCTGCTTTATCTCCATGCGCTCACCTCGCGGCGGTTTTGCGGTTTGCGGATATTTTGAAGTGCCGCAGGCTTTCGCCGCCGTAGAGCAGCTTGTCGAGCGACATCACCGTGTGCGCGTCGTAAGCGGCGTTGAACGCTTTCAGGCTCTGAGACGCGCTCTGCGGCGTTGTATTGTCAAAGGTGAAATTACATTCGCCTCGCACGATCATGTCCTCAGCGGCTTGTCTGCGGGCGGAAAGCAGCGGTTTCAATTCGCCGCTTATGTCCTTCTCGAAGATGTAGACCGTCAAGCCGTCCGCGTTCGTCATGCCGCTTTTAAGCACGTTCGCCGCCTTGCTTTCCTGCCAATGGCAGCGCGGGATGTAATAACGGTCAAAGCCGTTCCCGCTTTTGATGTACAGCGTGCAGCTTTCGTTCGTCAGCATAAATCACCGCCCCGGTGCAACAGTCCCGTATCGGCAAGCCACGAATAGATGATCGACCTGACCGTTTTCGGTAAATTCTGCCGCCTTAGCTCACCGCTTTCGTAGTTCACGGTTACATCGCCGACCTTCTCGGAAGTAACGCCGCTTCCTGAGACTCTGCTGTCGATGTTGTAAAGCGCTTCCGCCAAATCGCAGCAGCATAGCTTCACGGCTTCGGGAACTTCCTCGCCGATATTTCCGAAGGTATACCGGTTGATACTCGCGCTCGCTTTTTTCGCATATAATCCAAATAACTCAATGGGGATAATCGGCTCGTTATACTCGCAATATGTGATTGTGTAAAAATCAGTATCCGCGTACTCTGTCACGGTTATCACTCCTTATGAGAAGTCAACAAGCAAATTACTGTCGAGCTCCTTGATACCGTAGATGATATCAAAGCTGATTTTGTCCGTCTTGGTGGACGCGTCGTAATCAAACACGACTCTGACCGCGAGACCGTCGGCGGAAGCGATCGCAGCCTTTGCCGCTCCCATGGGAAGCTCCAACTGACGGGTTACAAGAGCGAGTCCGTTGCGGTGGAAGCCGAGGGCGTGCGCCTTTTTGATGAGCTTCGCGGAAACAGCGGTTGAGATCGTGGCGGGGAGGTTCTGATCTACCTTGAGCGTGCCCGCTCCGCTGATGAGAGTCAGATCCTCGGTGACGGTGTAAAGATAGCCGTTGACAATGAGCTGGTCGCCCTCTTTTATCGTGCCGGTCGCGGCGGAACCGTCGGAAACGGTGAACTGAGTCGCATCGGCGGTGCCTGTGACCTTGTACGCGGTGGCGGTGCCGGGCGTCGCGCTCTGATTCTCGGGGCAGTTCTGCGACATATATGTATCGCAGGTGAAGACCCTGCCGATCTCGCTTTCCTTGAGCGCCTGAGAATCGCCCTTGTAACACTGCTTGGCGAAATTGTCGAGCGTATTGTACTTGTAAAGAATAGTCGGAGGCAGGACAAGACGGCGGTTCTGACGCGGGGCTTTGGCGATGTCGAGCGCCTTGCCGACGCTTGCGATATCGTCTATAACGGGCGTGCCGGAAACGGAAGCGGTTTTTCCCGCCTTCTCAATGCCGACGGTGATCAGGTCGGTGTCAACCGCCTGAGCGATAGCCGTCATTGCGGGCTTGACCACCTGCTCTGAAAAGTCCTTGATATCGAGGGTGAGCTGCTTTGAGGTGACGGCTACCGTGATGTCGCGGTACCTGTCCATTTTCACGGCTACGCTGCCCTCGGTGATATCCTGAACCGAAGTCGTGCCGGTGAAGTTCTTTGCCACAAACTTTGCGGGCTTGCGGACGGTGATAGTATCGCCCACCTTTACAAACTCCTTGGAGTAGTCGCGGTGAACGAGGTTAGCCATTGTGAGGTTGCTGACAAGCTGCAGCAGCGCTTCATTGGCGATAATACTCGGGGTTAAAAGTGTGTTGGACATAAATATCCTTTCCTTTCTTTAGTTTTCCTGACGGTACCTTTTGTACTCGTCATATGACATCTTATCGAGATCGGCTATGGTTTTCACCGCGCCCTTACCGGAGGTTTTTCCGACATAATCCGGGTTATCGATCGGCTCGTCGGGCTCAAACAGATAGTCGTTTTCTTCTTTGACCTTTTTGAGCGCGGCTTCGATGTCGGCGGACTGGTTCTTGCTCGCCTTTATAGCTTCAAGGTCGAGCAGAGCGCGTACAGCCTTGACGTTCTTCGCCTTGCAGCCGGAAATAGCGCCGTTGAGAAGGTCGTCAAAGTCGCGGTCGGCGATCTGCTTTTCAAAGTCGGCTTTCTGGGTCGCGAGCTGACCGTTCAGCTCGGTGATTTTACCCTGCAAATCCTTGACGTCGACGCCCTCAAAGGCTTTGAGCTGTTCGGTCGCCGTGTCAAGCTGCGATTTGTAGGAGTCGCGTTCCGATTCGATTTTCTTCTTGGCGTTGCCGATGTCAGCGCTGTTGATGTTAAGAACAGCGGAAATCTGTTCATCGGTCGCGCCCTCAAAAATTTTTGTGATGTCCTCGCGTTTCATTTTGTTTTACCTCACTTTCAGTTTTTTCGCGTGGTTCCTTTCCACTCCGCTTGATAGTTTCGCGTCATTCCGGACAATTTGGATATAATAAAAGCGCCGTGCCTTTGCGACATAGCGCTTTGATTATTGATTTTTGGGTATAAGAAAACCGCCCTGCCGTAGCGGAGCGGTTAATTGGATTGTTTTAGAATACGCTTGATTATTTCTTCATTAAATATTTCATCGTTGTGTTCCATATTATAAATGTCTTCTGTTGTCCAATCCGAAACGTTATCTGAAAGTGCAATTAACGGTATCCTCGTAAGCTTTTGAGTTTTATGATCTATCACATAACCCGCTGCAACAGCAATTTCATTCCCGCTTTTCAGATAGTCAAGCGTTTTCTTTTTTTCTATAACCGTTAAAATCATACTTTATCGCCTCTTGGAAAAAAATCAATCATCTTGCCGTTCATTTTTCTTGCGGAAGTTCCAATGACCAAATCGCCGTTCGGATATACCCAAACCAATTGATTTGGGGCAGAAACTTTTACGTGCAATATATCAGATAATTTTTGAGCAAAACAATCGCCGCGCGAATTAACTGAACCTGTATTGCAGGAAATCAGTCTAATTGGCAATCCATTGGTATAGTCTGTTCGAGACTTTATTATATTTGCCATAATCTTTGGCGTAATTTGAGTATCAAAAACCAATGCAGAATCAGGTGTTCCATGAGCAACAACATCATACGTATTGGGGATCGGTTTAATATTTAATGCGTTTTTCCCTAAGGACCCTTCTGCAAAAATAGGTCTTTCAGCAGAAATACAACGGTGAATGGTTTTTTCAAGCTCAATATTTCTTTCCCTGTTGTTTCCTGCTACGTTTATTATACCACTTTCGCCCGAATTTGCAACCTCTTTTTCCTCAATTTCCGCAGGTTTCCCAAAGCTCACATCAACTCCCTTCCTGCCGTCAATGCTTATTCTCTCGCGCTGCTGCGGAAGGTTCATCGCCTTTGAAAACTGTGAGTATTCGCTCGACAGGGCGTGATATTTCGCCTTCGCCGCTAAAATATCGTCCTCGCTCGCTCCGCCTTTTTCAAGCAGGGAGATTTCCTCGCGCTTTTTCCTCAGAGCGGTTTCAATGCGCCGCTGACGCTGTAACGCTTCGTAGACGGTGTATTCCTTATCGCCGTATTTTTTCGGCGTGTTCTCCTCGGCGTTCAATTTGTCAAGCTCTTCGTCCGTGTAGAGCCGCTTTGAAATTCCCGGGAAAAACGGGTGAAAATCGTGATAGCAGTTCGCGCCCTTCAAGCCCGCTACATCGCCGTAGCCGCAGACGGTGACAAGCTCGTCCTTGGTATAAACTCTGCCTTGCCACGGCTGGTGCGTCGGTCGCGCTCCCCGATGATATGTGACCTCAAAGTGATCCGTGCCGAGCTTTTCGGCATTCTCCTCGGTTATCTTCGCGACAACCTGATTGAAGCCCGTCATCAGAGCGCGGCGGGCGGCGACCTCAACGCGGTTTGTGTGGGTTTTCATGGTTCCGTCGCCCTGCTCTGTGAAGTAATCCACAGCCCGCAAGCCGCTGCCGGTCATTTCCTTTACGGCGCGTTTTATCACCGTGTTATAATCGTAAACTCCGCTGAGCATACCCGCCGCCGCGTTGTCGAGCGTCTTTTGATAAAACTTCGCGGCAGGAAGAAATGTATTTGTGCCGTCGGCGTTCTTCACCGCGAAGCCGAGCGACTGAGTTATATTTTTAAATTCGCCCTTCGTTTGCTCTTTCATGCCGCTGACAAGCTGTTGGAGCTGTTTGTTCTCGCGGTACGGGATAAAGGATTTGCCCGCCTGCCTGTAAATCGGCTCATACCGCGCGTAATCCTCGGCGAGAATATTATCATATATCCTGTCGATTTCTTCGCCTGAGAGCCGCAGAGCGCGGCGCATGTGCCGCTTTATGACCTCTTTGGCAACGCCAAGCTCATACAGCCGGTAGATCTCCCAGTCCGCCGCGCGTGAAATATCCATATTCACCGCTATGCGTTCGGCAAGATCGCTCAGAACATCAAGCTCAAGCGTGCGGAACAGCTTCATTATTTCATTGGGAACATACTCTATTTCATTCGGGTTAAGCATTAATCGACCTCAGCCGCTTCGGGCAGATTCGCTTTTGCTTTGGCGAGCGTTTCATTCCGCCAGCGCGCTC
>JBGUPW010000282.1:0-2000 GCA_045130495.1 Ruminococcus sp.
CACATCAAATTTATATTTTAGCACAATTATCACTCCCTTAAACTTAACTATATTATATACCAACATATACACAAAAAACAATGTACATAGTATACAAAATAGTACACCAGTATTTGTGTATACCGCGAATTGAATAGACACAAAAAATAGTGTATAATATATACAGAAAGTTAAGGAGGTAAGCGAAATGCTTAAAAGATTATTTCACTGGCTCAGACCGCACAAGGGTTGCAAAAGATGTTGCTTGTGCTGTCGGTATTATCAATACTGTATAGATGATTTTGGAAGAGAATAAACAATCGGCTGCGCTATCGGCACGACGGGCAGAAAGGAAATGAATATGGCTGAAAACTGGATAACGTATGATGATAAGAACAACGTCCCTCAGAAAAGCTACGACGATCTGTTACATTGCGGCTCCACGCGGGAGCTGACTGACGATGAAGCGGTCGCCCTTGTCTGCGAGGAATTTGGCTTTGATAAAGAAAAAGTCACTGTCGTTCGGACGGTCGGGAAATACGAAATCGACACAAACAGCCGCCGTTTACGCTTGGTGGGAGAAACAGAGCGCAAACCGCTCTATAACGCGACGGATTTTAATTACGTTCGGTTTGACTGCGCAGGTTGGTTCTACGAAATGTACGACGGTGAGCTGCGCAAGTATTATTGTTAATCTTTCTTCTGCGGGTATGAAAGTGGACAAATTGTCCACTTCTGCCCTCGGCAGGATTCGAAAGGAGCATTTTACATGATAGAAAGACGTTATTTTCAGCCAAAGGCAGGACGGAAATATCTCAACCGCAACGGCTCTACCTATTTCTGCTTGGCGAAGGGAAAAAAGGACTGTTCGGCTATGTTTATCAACGTGACAAGCGGCTTTACCCTATTGGCTTACGGTTGTCACAAGAACGACGACGGTACAATGGAATGGGACTATTCTACAGAGCACGGCTATCATGACATCAAATCATTCCTTGAAGGCTACGGATTCGACGGTGATATGATATAACAAATACCGCTGTGCTATCGGCGTGACGGGCAGAAGGGAACAACAAAATGACACAAGGAGAAATCTTATACTTTGCTTACCTTTACGCAAAGTCAAAATTGAAGTCTGAGTATGAAATGCAGAGAGAATACTGCACCAAACGCTTTGCGGAGCTGTCGGAACAGCTTGAACAGCTTGGCATGAAGTCAGCGCAGACAGAGCCGTTGCCCTGTAAGGTTGGCGATACGCTTTATCTCACTTCCTATGAAGCAGCTGACAAAAGGAAGGTTATCGAAAAGGTAACGGTAACTGCTATGCAGCACTACGAGGATAATCATTACACACAAGCCGAAGTCAAATACGAGAATGGGTTTACAGGATTCGTTGACGAAGTGGATTTCTACACAACGCGCAGGGCGCATTTTACCTTGGAAGAAGCAACAGAAGCAGTCGAGCGGTTTAACCTCAAGGAAAAGGCTGTTGCCGTGATTTGGGATTACATCTATCTCAACTTCGAAAACGGAATCGATTCATTGTCAGATTATGATTGGCTGAACGATTACGCATTGAGCGCAACAGCTCCTGACGGCAAAAGAATCGTTATCAGCTATGACTGTGATACCAATACGGTTAAAGTGGACAATTTGTCCACTTGACCGCAAAAGGAGAACGCTATGGCACAGGTTATTATGAGTATGGAAGAATACAGGCAAACCGAAAACAGGCTCACGGCGATCGGAGAGCTGAAAGAAAAGGTCAGAAGCTCGGGCGTGTTCGAGGACAGCGCAAGCTGTTGGAACACCGAGAATGACATCATCAGACCGTTTACCTTGGAAGAAACAAAGGCTCTGGTAAAGCAGATTTTGGAGCTGTAAATCATTTTTTGTTCTTCTGTGGGGGATTTTCAAAGAAAAAAATAAAGATTGTCAAAACCATTGACAACCTTTTACAAATAATATATAATAATCTTGATGGATTTAAAAGTCTAAGTCCAAAGCAATCAGACCGACTC
>JBGUPW010000283.1:0-3239 GCA_045130495.1 Ruminococcus sp.
CTGTTTCGTGGCACTTCACAACTTCTGACTCCAGAACTAAACTTAAACATCTTTATCCAGAAGTAAAGTTTTAGTGTTAACAAGATACTACAACGATATTGATACACATAATAGACGTTTTCAATCAATTCGTAGGGACAGGGCTTGCCCCTGTCAAAACGTTTCCCGAATATCTGCAACAAAACGCGTGAACAAAACCTATATATTAAACAACGGCATGGAGCGCGGATTGGGTGCATCGTCACGCTGCCGACTAACGCAAAGGAGCCGCTTTTCAGCGGCTCCTTTGGGGTTTAGAAGTTTTGAAATTGTACGTATAAACGTGATAAGTGTAATTAATTAATTGACAAAATCTTTTTCAATATACTTTCCAAAAATCGCGTTCCTTATCCAACCTTCGCGTCAGCGGTGTCGCCGTAGAAGTTGAATCTGAAAAGCTTGCTTTCGTCATTCTTGTTATCGCAGTAGATGCTCGCCTCAGCGATCTTGCCGCCTTCGATAAGCTTGGTCAAGCCTACGAGCTGGCAAAGCTTTGATCTGAGGTTGAGTTGATCGCCTTCGTCGGAAACAAGATATACGTTGCCCTCGCAGGTATCAAGCACGGCGAGGAACTCTGTCACATCAATGTTGTGTAAATCCATGATGGGTTTCATAAATAGTATCCTCCTTTAATTCATTTGACCGGCTGCGGATATCCTCCCGAGCCGACCGACAAATAATTCGTGCGCCATTTACCATTTGGCAAATCATGATTTTTTATCGACCCTTTTGTTATTCAGTTGTAACTGCAGTTGCTTTTATGAATAAAGCCGATCCGTCAAGCGGACTAATGACTTGACACTCACTATTATACTCAGCTTTTCGGAAAAGTCAACAATTCTTATCGTGAATATTTGTGCATAGTGCCGTTTGAATATCAATAATTGCCAACTTTAAGGGGTAATCATTGTATTGATTGCACAAGTTATTGCTATAAAGGAATATAGTTGGTTAAATTTTTAACAATCTTTTTGTGTAGTCCGACCAATTTCATTCCTTTTTAGAAAAAAACTGCGTGCCCTTTTGACGAATTTAACAAACGCCATGCCGCCGAAAACGGCAAATCCGAGCATTCGCAGGGTGGTGTATTGACGATTTTGGGGTTTGGGGCTATAATAAAAAGGACGAACCACAATATATGGAAAAGGGGTTTTTTAATGCTGAACGAGAAATATAAACAGTTTAAAAGCGGAACCGATATCCGCGGAGTCGCCGTGGAGGGCGTTGAGGGTCAAAGCGTCAACCTGACCGACGAGGTTGTACAAAGAATGGCTGACGGATTTGTTCTCTGGCTGAGCAAAAAGCTTGACAAGTCTGCCGACAGTCTGAAAATTTCGGTGGGAAGCGACAGCCGTATTTCGGGGCCGCATATCATGGAGCTTACGACGGAGCGCTTTAAGGCGGCGGGCGCAGAGGTCATTCGCTGCGGACTCGCTTCCACCCCGTCTATGTTTATGACGACGGTGGATCTCGGCTGCGACGGTGCGCTGCAAATCACCGCGAGCCATCATCCCTTTAACAGAAACGGTCTGAAATTCTTCACGCGCGGCGGCGGTCTTGAGGGCAGCGATATCGAGGCTATCCTCGAATACGCACAAAACGGCGAGCGCCCCGATCAAAAGGACGGCGGCAGCATCACCGAGGTCGATTATATGAGCGACTACGCGAAGGGTCTTTGCGATAAGATTAAAAAAGAGGTCAACGCAGAGGACTACGATCGACCGCTGAAGGGCTTTCATATCGTTGTTGACGCGGGCAACGGCGCAGGCGGCTTTTACGCCGACAGGGTGCTGTCCGTATTGGGCGCGGATACAAGCGGCAGCCGCTATCTTGAACCCGACGGAATGTTCCCGAATCACGTGCCGAATCCCGAGGACGCCGAGGCTATGGCTTCCGTCTGCGAGGCGGTGCGCCTGAACAACGCCGATTTGGGCGTGATTTTTGACACCGACGTTGACCGCGGCGGCGCGGTTGACAGCAAGGGCAACGAGATAAACCGCAACCGTCTTGTGGCTGTGGCGGCGGCTATCGCGCTGGAGGGCAACGACGGCGGAACGATCGTCACCGACTCGATCACTTCGAGCGGTTTGAAGGAGTTTATCGAAAACAAGCTCGGCGGCAAGCATTACCGCTACCGCAGAGGCTACAAAAATGTTATTGACAAGGCTGTTGAGCTGAACGCCGCGGGAATCAACTGCCCGCTCGCTATCGAAACCTCGGGTCACGCCGCAATGCGCGAAAATTATTTCCTCGACGACGGCGCGTACCTCTGCACCAAAATCATCATCAAGGCGGCGCAGCTCAGGGCGCAGGGACGCGATTTGAGCGACCTCACGGCTGACCTCAAAGAGCCGCTTGAAAGCGTTGAAGTGCGCTTTAAGATAACCGAAAAGGATTTCCGCGCCTGCGGAGAGAGAATTATTTCGGATTTGACGGCATACGCCGAAGCGCAGCCCGATTGGAGGCTTGCCGACGACAACCGCGAGGGCGTGCGCGTTTCGTTTGACAAAGAAAACGGCGACGGCTGGTTTCTGCTCCGCCTGTCGGTTCACGACCCGATAATGCCGCTTAATATAGAAAGCGACAGCAAGGGCGGCACAGATATTATTTACGCTAAATTGACGGAGTTTTTAAAGACAACCGAGGGACTGAAATTATAAAACACAGCCCTGCTGCAATTCACCTGCCGCAGGCAACTATTCATTCCTGTATCATAGCTAAACTTTATGTACAGCGTTTGAGACGTTATCAAGCGTCGGTGACAGGAATGAATTGTCCTTCGGACATGAATAGGCTTTGCCGTGAATTGCCTGCGGCATGAATAGAGCGCTGTCGCGCTCATTTTCAAGGAGTATGATAAAATTGGATATTTTGTCTGTATTAAAGGATTTGGCGATCATTGTTGTATTCGCCAAGGCTTTCGGTCTGCTTGCTCGAAAGCTCAAGGCTCCGCAGGTCGTCGGTGAGATCGTGGCGGGGCTGGTCGTCGGTCCCAGCGTGCTGGGCATTGTGAAGCTGAACGACTTTCTTGAAATCTGCGCGAGCATAGGCGTTGTGCTTCTTATGTTCTCTGCGGGGATAGGCACCAACCTAAAGCAGCTCATGCACACGGGCGTCAAGGCGTTGGTCATCGCCTGCTCGGGAGTTTTTGTTCCGCTTGTCGGGGGCACTCTGCTTTATATGGGCTTTTACGGCTTTTC
>JBGUPW010000284.1:0-16065 GCA_045130495.1 Ruminococcus sp.
CGTTAAGTAATCTACGTACTCGAAAAATGGCTTAATTCCTAAGAGAATAAGCATCTATTACTTAAAACGTTGAGAGTTTGGGCTTAATAATTACACTAATTTCACAAAATATTATATGAAAAATCCCGGCGAGGCGCAAATGCCAAGCCGGGATTTTTTTACTGATTGTTTTTTTATTTATGAATACTGTCAATATTTTGTTTACTGTCAAAATTCTGTTATTTTAATCTCGCTACGCCCGATTCGATAGCCGCTTTCTTAACCGCTTCTGCGACCGCCTTGCCGACTCTCGGATCAAAGGCGTGGGGGAGGATGTAGTCGGCGTTCAGCTCGCTTTCGTCAATGATCGAAGCGAGAGCGTATGAGGCGGCGATTTTCATTTCCTCGTTGATATCGGAGGCGCGGCAGTCAAGCGCTCCTCTGAAAATTCCGGGGAAGGCTAAAACGTTGTTTATCTGATTCGGAAAATCGCTTCTGCCCGTTCCAACAACAGCCGCTCCCGCTTTTTTGGCGAGGTCGGGCATAATTTCGGGAGTGGGATTAGCCATGGCGAAAATTATCGGGTCGCTGTTCATTGAGCGCACCATTTCCTCGCTGACGCAGCCCGCGGCAGAAATGCCGAGGAACATATCGGCGCCGATCATAGCGTCGGCGAGCGTGCCGGTTTTGTGTTCGAGGTTGGTGATCTCTGCCATTTCGCGCTTAACGGCGTTCAGCCTTTCGTCGCCTTTGCAGATGATGCCGTTCCTGTCGCACATTGTAATGTGCTTGACTCCGATATTCATCAGGTGCTTTGCGATAGCTATGCCTGCCGCGCCGGCGCCGTTCATAACTACTTTGATTTCATTGATTTTCTTGCCTGTTATTTTAAGAGCGTTCAGCAGACCCGCCGCGACGATGATCGCGGTTCCGTGCTGGTCGTCGTGGAAAATCGGAATATCGCACTTTTCTTTGAGCTTTTTTTCAATTTCAAAGCAGCGGGGAGCGGAGATATCTTCAAGATTGATTCCGCCGAAGGAGCCGCTTATGAGATAAATCGTGTTTACGATTTCGTCTACGTCCTTGCTTTTGATGCAGATCGGGAACGCGTCAACATCGCCGAACGCCTTGAACAGCGCGCATTTTCCCTCCATAACGGGCATACCCGCTTCGGGGCCGATATCACCGAGACCGAGCACCGCCGTTCCGTCCGTCACCACGGCTACAAGGTTGTTTCTTCTGGTAAGCTCATAGCTTTTGCCGATATCCTTCTGCACCTCAAGGCAGGGCTCCGCGACGCCGGGGGTGTATGCAAGAGCGAGGTCCTCGGAGGAATTTATGGGAACGCGCGAGACTACCTCGATTTTTCCGTTCCATTCATAGTGCTTTTTTAGGGACTCTTTTCTGATATCCATTTGAATACTCCTTTTCAATCACAAAATACACGCCATATTATAAAACATTATTTATGATATGGCAAGAATTATTTGACATTTTTCGGCTTTTGTTTTAATATAATAGTGCGAGTGCGCCGAACAGCCGCGAGCAGCGCCCGAAAGGGTCTGTGCGAGGAAAGTCCGGGCTTCACAGAGCGAAAATAACGGCTAACGGCCGCCGGGGGCGACCCCAGGGATAGTGCAACAGAAAGTAACCGCAGCTTTGCTTTTGGCAGGCTGCAAGGGTGGAAAGGTGAGGTAAGAGCTCACCGGAGGGCAGGAGACTGCTCTGCCGTGTAAACCCTATTTGAAGCAACACCGTGGAAGGACACAATGCGCTTGCTCGGCGCGTCCTGAGGAGGTGGCGTCGAGCGGATCGGGCAACCGACCGCCAAGATAGATGGCTGTTCAAGACAGAACCCGGCTTACAGACGCAGTCGCATATCATATAAAAAGCTACGCTTAATCGGCGCAGCTTTTTTGCTTTTTAGAGGTTACCTTTATAAATTGCTTATCAACAATTGATGATTTTTTCCGCGCATTTTATTCCGTCAACTGCGGCGGAGATTATTCCTCCTGCATATCCCGCTCCTTCGCCGCAAGGATACAGACCTTCCAAAGCGATTGATTGAAGCGTTTCGGCGTTTCTTAAAATGCGTATGGGGGAGGAGGAGCGCGTTTCGACGCCCGTCAGCACAGCGTCGCCGTCGTCAAAGCCATGCAGCTTTTTGCCCATTGCCGTAATAGCCTCGCGCATTCCGGCACTCACATATTCGGGCAGGATATCATTGAGATTGCTCAGAGTGTAGCCGGGACCGATCGAGGGCTTTACCTCGCCGATAGATTTGCTTTTTGTATTTTGAATAAAATCGGCGACTCTCTGAACGGGAGCGGAATAATTCCCGCCGCCGAGAATAAAGGCTTTTTGCTCTAAATCACGCTGATAATACATTCCCGCAAGCGGAGAGTCCGAGCCGTAGTCCTCTGGATCAACGCTGACTAAAAGCGCGGCGTTGGAGTTTTCGGCGTCGCGGGCAAATTCGCTCATGCCGTTTGTACACAGCCTGCCGTTTTCGCTCGAAGCGTTTACGACCTTGCCGCCGGGACACATACAAAACGTATAAGCCCCCCTGCCGTCTGAGGTGCGGACATTCATTTTATAGTAAGCCGCGCCGAGGCTTTTGTTCCCCGCAAATTTGCCGTACTGGGCGCGGTCGATTTTTTCACGGCGATGTTCAATGCGTGCTCCCACCGAGAACGGCTTAGCCTCGACGGGGAGCTTCTTCTCATAAAGCATTTCAAAGGTGTCGCGAGCGCTGTGGCCTATCGCCAAAATCACGCTGTCGGTTTCGATTTTAATAAATTTGCCGTTTTGTTCCGCGACGACGGCGGTTATTTTGCCGTTGCTGCTCTCAAACCCGGTAAGACGGGTTTCAAACAACACCGTGCCGCCGAGTGAAATGATTTCCTCGCGGATATTTTTAACGGTGATTTTCAGCTTATCGGTGCCGATATGCGGCTTCGCGTTGTAGAGGATCTCATCGGGAGCGCCGTGTGATACAAATTCTTCGAGCACCTTGAGCTGACGGATATCCTTTGTTCCCGTGTTCAGCTTGCCGTCGGAGAAGGTTCCCGCTCCGCCTTCGCCGAACTGAACGTTTGACTCGCAGTTCAATTTTCCGCCTGTCCAAAAGCTGTTGACGTCCCTTGTGCGGCTGTCAACGTCCTTTCCGCGTTCCATAACGATCGGTTTAGCGCCGCTGCGAGCTAAAATCAGCGCCGCAAACATTCCGGCGGGCCCGAAGCCCACAACGACAGGCTGTGCTCCTCCGCGCCACTGAGGAATATCGTAGCGGTACGGAACGCTTTTTGAGGCGGTTTTGCATTTTTTCAGAACGTTGCTTTCGTTTGTGCTAAGCTCCGCGTCAAGCGCGCACACAAAGCAAATAGCATCCTTTTTTCGAGCGTCAACCGAGCGGCGGAACAGGCTGACTCTTTTAATGCATTTTTTGTCGATCCGCAGCTCTTTAGCGGCGGCTTTTTTTAATGTTTCATCGCTGTAGTCGAGAGGAATTTTAATATTGTTAAGTCGGATCATAGGCTTTCTCCCGCGATTATGCCGCTTGCGAACGCGAAGTGCAGATTGTAGCCGCCGCACTCTCCGCACAGGTCTATCGCTTCGCCGCAGACATAAAGATTTTTGTCAATTTTGCTCTGCATGGTCAACGGATCGATCTCGTTTCCCTGCACGCCGCCCTTGCACGCCTGAGCGCGGTCAAAGCCCGCATTTTCCGTGACGGTGAATTTGAGATTTTTGGCTGAGTGGGCAGCTCTGCGGATATCTTCATCTCCGAGCGCTGAGCAGGGACGGGAAAAGTCTTTAACAGCGGCGCTTTTCAGCACAGCCTGAGCTATTCTTTTTTGCAGAATACCCGTGAAAAGACAGTCCGCGCTTTGACGAGAGAACAGCTTTTTGTTCTTTGAAAGAATATTATATAATTTGTTTTTAGAAATTTTGTAAAGCAGATCGACGGTGATTATGTCGTTCGGACGCGTATAAAGCGAAAGATCAAAAACGCAGATTCCCGAAAGGCAGTCCTCGTTGAACTGAACCTCGCCGAGTTCGGTTCTGCCCGAAAGAGAGACGGCTGCCTGAGCTCGAAGCCCTTTGAGTGATTTTAAAATCTCCGATTTTACCGCGACGGGGCAGAGTGCGGGAGAAAACGGTATGATTTTATGACCTCGGTTTTTCAGTATGTCCGCCGCGCTTCCGCTTCCGCCCAACTTCGGAGCAGCTTTGGAGCCTGTCGCCAAAATTAACTTTTTAGCGCTGAAAATATTTTTATCGGTTTTGATTAGAAATCCGTTTTGTTTTTTTATGCTCTGAACCGTTTCCTTGCAGAAGAAATCAACGCCGCTGTTTTCGCAGTTGAAGCGCAGCACGTCGAGCACCGAGGACGCCTGCCGCGAAAGGGGATAGTATCTTCCTTCGCTGTCTTTGAACGTCAGCAGCCCGAGAGACTCAAAATATTCAAGCAGCTCCGCGCAGCCGTATCTTTTAAAGATCGCCTCGCTTTGCTTTTTAAAGCTGCCTGTATATTTTTCACTTTTGACATTTTCGTTTGTCAGGTTGCATCTGCCGTTGCCCGTGGCAAGCAGCTTTTTGCCGACCCTGTCGTTTTTTTCCAAAACGGCGATTTTTAAATCTTGATTTTTGCGCTTGGCTGCTATCGCGCACATCAGCCCCGACGCTCCGCCGCCGAGGATAACTGCGTCAAATTTGTAATTCATTTCTTCACCCGCATACAAAACAAGGCAGCCGAAAGCTGCCTTATTCTGTTTATGATTTTTATTCCGATTAAAATATGCTTTGTAAAATATGCTTTGGGGTTATATGCTTTGGGAGTTATGATTTGGGAGCGAACAGGTAACTGATTCCGCCGAAAACGCCCATGCTAGCGAGACCCATTATGATGCCCGCTATTATAACGCCGCACATCACGGCGATAACGCTTCTTTTGAAGCCCATATCCAAGAAGCTGGCGGCAAGCGTACCCGTCCACGCACCTGTGCCGGGAAGCGGTATTCCGACAAAGAGCATCAGAGCGATAAACAACCCCTTGCCCGCCTTGGCTTGCAGCTTTTGTCCGCCCTTTTCACCTTTTTTTAAGCACCATGTAAAGAACTTACCGATGTATTTTTTGTCCTTGCCCCAAATAAGAATTTTTCTGGCGAACAGGTAAATAAACGGCACCGGAAGCATATTTCCGATGATACAAACAATATACGCCCACACCATGTTAAGGTTCATTCCGACAGCTACGGGGATCGCTCCTCTAAGCTCTACTAAGGGAACCATGGAAATCAAAAATACAATTAAATAACCCATACAGTGAATACGCTCCTTTTGGATATCATAAAAAATTTTTATATATTCAAACTCCGAATAGTATAGCAGAAAAAGTGATAATTTTCAATATAAAAAATCATTCTTTCCGTATAATCCAACAGAGTTGAAAAAAAGACATTTATTTTCATTGACTTTAACCATAAATGTTGTAAAATAGATATGATACGGAGTGATAATATGGAGAATAACAGAGCGTCAGGGCGATTTCGAGCCGTTATTTTTTCGCTGACCTCGCTGATGATTTTGTTTGCGTGGATACATTCTTGCTTCCCGGCGGACCTGTCGTCGATGGAGAGCGAGGGCGTTTTTCGGATCGTTTATAATATCTTTCATATGTTCGGCGCGGGAGTTGAGCTTACTGAGCATATTATCCGAAAGTTAGCTCACTTTACCGAGTTTACCGTGATAGGCGGTCTGCTGATGAGCTGCGCCTATTGCTTTGACAGGGATCGTCCGTACAGGTTTATGGTGCCAGTGCTGTTTACGGGACTGATGGCGGCGCTGACGGACGAAACAATTCAGCTTTTTGTCGAGGGCAGAGCGGGAATGATCGCGGACGTGTGGATCGACTTCGGCGGCGTGATCTTCGGCTCGCTTGTCATGTTGGCGTTTTACACCTTATACCGGAAAAGAAAAAACAGAAAAAAGAAGAAAACGACTGATTAGGGGGAGCAATGGAAAAGGAAGTTCATATGGAAAACAAAATGGGCACCATGCCTATGACAAAGCTGATCCTCACAATGTCGCTGCCCGCCATTTTCTCAATGACGATTTTGGCGATGTACAACGTTGTGGACAGCATTTTCATAAGCCGTTATGATATGGACGGCTTTACCGCAGTCTCGCTCGCTTATCCCTTGCAGCTTTTGCTTATAGCAGCTTCGGTCGGAACCGCGGTCGGTGTAAACTCTCTTGTGTCGCGCAAGTTAGGAGAGCAGGATTACGCTCAGGCTAACTCCGCCGCGACTCACGGACTTGCTCTGTGCGCGGTGACTTACACATTCTTTTTGCTGCTCGGTTTGTTCGGCGTCCGTCCGTTTATGAACGCGTTCAGCGGAGGAAATCAAAGAGTAGTAGAGGCGGGAGTAGAGTATTTCACTATCGTTCTATGCCTTTCGGTGTTCTCGATAATCCAGGTCATGATCGAAAAAACCCTGCAAGCTACGGGCAACATGATTTACCCGATGCTGTTTCAGCTTGTGGGCGCGGTCGTAAACCTGATTTTTGACCCGCTGCTTATTTTCGGCATTGGATTTTTCCCCGAGATGGGCGTATCGGGAGCGGCTGTCGCGACGGTGTTCGGTCAGCTCTGCGGAATGGTTTTCGCGGTTATTATTCTCTTTAAGAAAAATCACAAGGTCAAAATCCAATTGAAGGGCTTTAAGCCCGATAAAGTTACCATAAAGAATATATACGCGGTGGGCTTTCCCGCTATTATTATGCAGAGCATAGGCGCGATTATGATGCTCGGTCTTAACGCGATTTTCCAGGCGTATAATTCCATCGTTTCGGTTGACGTGTTCGGAATATATTTCAAGCTGCAAAGCTTTGTGTTTATGCCGTGCTTCGGACTCAGTCAGGGACTTATGCCGATTATCGGCTACAACTACGGAGCGCGAAACAAGGAGCGGCTCTATTCCGCCATAAAGCGCGGAGTTATCATCGCGGTGGGAATCATGCTTGTCGGCACAGTACTGATGTGGACAATCCCCGACGTGCTTTTGTCGCTCTTCGGCAGTGAGGAAAGCTTTACCGATGTTGACCCCGAAACGCTTATGCGCGAGGGAGAGCGGGCGTTCAGGATAATCAGCCTTTGCTTTGTTCCCGCAGCGGTGGGCATTACGATGACCACGGTTTTTCAGGCGGTGGGCAAGGGCTTAAGAAGTCTTTTGCTTTCGTTCTGCCGTCAGATTATCATTCTTCTGCCTGCGGCGATTCTGATCTCGCGCATTTTCGGCGTAAGCGAAGTGTGGTTCGCGTTTCCGATTGCTGAAATCTGCGCGCTGATTCTGGGACTTATTATGTTTATGGACCTTGTAAAAGGTGATTTTAAAAAATTGCAATAATGATTTTTCACCTCGGCGCATATAATTGCGTTGAGGTGATTTTTGTGGAAGAAAAGCAAAGTACGATTACATACGACGACAACTGGCGCGAGGTCAGCACACCCGAGATCCCCGTGCTCGGTTCGGCAGAGACTTATGACAGAGATGTTTTGACTGACGAGCCGGAGCTTGAATTGCCGGATGACAGAATTGAAAAGCGCCGTTTTTCAGCTCCAAAGCACTTGGTTTTGACGGTGCAGCTTGTTGTTTGCATTCTTCTCGCTTTGACGGCTTTCGCGCTGAAAACCATCGGCGGAGAAGTATACGAAGCGGCTCGCGTGTGGTATATTGAACAGCTGAACGACACGGCGGTGTTTGACGGCAGCCGTGGCTTTGGTTTGCCGTTTTTGAACGGCGCGACGGCTGATGAGGTTTAGGCTTGCGTCAACGGAGATCGAGCTTTCATATACCTTGCTCTGCCTTGCGGCGGTGTGTGTTATGCTCGGCTTGTTCAGCGGCTTTTTATGGTGCGCTGCTGCAATAATAATCCATGAGGGCGGTCACATGATCGCGATGATAAGCTGCGGATATTTCCCGAAAAGAATTAAAATTTCACTGTTTGAAATAAATATCTCCGACGGCAAAAGAGCGGAGCGCAGCGTGCGGCAAAACCTGCGGATAATTTTTTTCGGTCCTTTTGCGAATTTTATTTGTTTTCTTCCGTGTTTTCTGCTATACTTAAATGGAATGAACCGGATCATACCCTTTGCGGCGGCGAATTGCTCTGTGGGGCTGTTCAATATGCTGCCCGTGATGTCGCTCGACGGCGGTCAGCTTGCGTATTTGCTGCTGACAAGGCGTTTATCGGCGCGGACGGCGGAAAAGACCGTTAACGCTCTGACATTCTGCTTCATATTTCCCTGCGCCGCCTTCGGCTTTTGGCTGCTGCTGAGGACGGGAAATATATCGCTGCTGTTCGTCAGCGTATATATGGTTTTTTCACTGCTTTTCAAAGGGAACCGATATTATTGACGGAGGTTTTTATGGTAGGCAAAAAGGTTGAAAAACTGCTGCTCAAGGTGCAGAAGCCCGGTCGCTATGTCGGCGGCGAGCTGAACGAGGTAATAAAAAGCAAAAAAGATGTTGACGTTCGCTTCGCGTTTTGCTTTCCCGACACCTATGAGGTCGGTATGTCGCATTTAGGCATGAAAATTCTGTACAGCCTGTTTAACAGCGTTCCGTATATCTGGTGCGAGCGAGTGTTTGCGCCGTGGGTCGATATGGAGGAGGAGATGAAAAAGCACGACATCCCTCTGTACGCGCTTGAAAGCGGCGACCCGTTGTCTGATTTTGATTTTATAGGCTTTACTCTGCAATATGAGCTTAGCTATTCCAATATGCTGAATATGCTCAAGCTTGGCGGCGTTCCGTTCAGAGCTTCCGAGCGCGGCGACGGGCTGAAAAATATTGTCGTCGCGGGAGGTCCCTGCGCCTGCAATCCGGAGCCTGTCGCCGATTTTGTCGATTTGTTCTTCATCGGAGAAGGCGAAGAGGTCGATTTGGAGGTCATCGAGCTTTTCCGCAGATGCCGCTCCGAGGGCGTCGGCAAGCGTGAGTTCCTGCGCCGCTGTGCCGATATAGAGGGAGTGTATGTGCCTTCGCTTTACGAGGTCGATTACAATGACGACGGCACCATCAAAAGCTTTACTCCGAAGGACGGCGCGCCTGCCGTTATCCATAAAAGGATTATGAAGGACATGGACAAGTCCTACTACCCCGATAACTTTGTTGTGCCGCTCGTTGAGATCGTCCATGACCGCGCTGTTCAGGAGATTTTCCGCGGCTGTATCCGGGGCTGCCGGTTCTGTCAGGCGGGCTTCATTTACCGGCCTGTTCGCGAAAAATCGCCGGATACGATCAACGCCCAGTGCAGAGCTCTGTGCGAAAATACGGGCTACGACGAGGTTTCGCTTTCATCTCTCAGTTCAAGCGACTACAGCCAAATCGTTCCGCTGCTCGAAAAGCTTACCGAGTGGACGGGGGAAGAAAAGGTCAGCATTTCGCTGCCGTCTCTTCGCGTTGACGGCTTTACCGACGAAATAATGAACAAAATCAAAACCGTTAGAAAGAGCGGTCTGACGTTCGCGCCCGAGGCGGGAAGCCAGAGAATGCGCGACGTTATCAATAAAAATGTCCGCCATGACGAGCTTATGCAAACCTGCGCCACGGCTTTCGCCGGCGGCTGGACGACTGTTAAGCTGTACTTTATGATCGGTTTGCCAACCGAAACCTTGGACGACGTCGCCGATATAGCGCATCTCGGACAGGCTGTGGTCGATACATACTACGCCACTCCTGACCGGGCAAAGGGCAAAAGCGTGCGCGTCACCGTTTCGGCTTCTTCATTCGTTCCAAAGCCGTTTACGCCGTTCCAGTGGGAGCCGCAGGACGATATCCCGACGCTTCACGAGAAGCAGGCTCACATCAAAAACAGTATAACCTCAAAGAAAATCACGTTCAACTATCACGACGCCGACACCAGCTTTTTGGAGGCGGTTTTCGCGCGGGGAGACCGCAGGCTTTGCGAGGTTATGGCACTCGCCTGCGAAAGAGGCTTTCATTTTGACGGCTGGAACGATTGCTTCAGTCTTGAAAAGTGGCTGAAGCTGTTTGAGGAATGCGGCATCGATCCCGCATTTTATGCCAACCGCCGCAGAAGCTTCGATGAGCTTTTGCCCTGGGATCACATCGACTACGGCGTTACAAAGAGCTTTTTGAAAAAAGAGTGCCAAAAGGCATACAACAACGAAACCACGCCGCATTGCCGTCTTAAATGCTCGGGCTGCGGCGCGTCAAAATACGGGGAGGGCGTCTGCTTTGAAAAACGTCAGAATATGGTTTAAAAAGGACAAAGAGTGCCGCTACATTTCGCACCTTGATCTGAACCGCACAATGCTTCGCGCGCTTCACAAAAGCAAGCTCCCGATTTGGCACACCGAGGGCTTTAATCCTCACCCGTTCGCGACCTTTCCCTTGCCGCTTTCACTGGGCTTCCGCGGTGTGAACGAGTGCATGGACGTGCGGCTTGAGGACGATAATTATTCTTTTGAAGAAATACCGAAAAAGCTGAACGACTGTCTTCCGCGCGGGATACGCGTGTTTGACGTTACCGAGGCGGTTATGAAGGCGGGCAAAATTGCCTTTGCGTCGTTTACAATGCTCGTTTCTATAGAAAACAAACCGTCCGGGCTTGTTTGCGAACAACTCAAAGACCTTCTTTCGCTTGACAAAATAGAGATCGAAAAAAGGTCAAAAAAGGGCATGAAAACCGTTGATATAAAACCGGGCGTGAAGCAATACATGGTGACAGAGCTTTTCGACTGCGCCAAGCTCGATATCGTACTGTCGGCGGGGAGCAGCGATAACGTCAATCCAAATCTGATTATAGCCGCTTTGGAAAAAAGGACGGGCGAGGAGTATGAGGTTGATATAACAAGAAACGACCTGTATAATGCGGATATGGAAGTTTTCAGGTAGGTGGAGCCGATGTTTGAGTTTACAATAAAGGAAGCTGAATTTCTGAATGAATTCAAGCAGAAAATTCAAGAATACATCAATAAGTCTTACAAGTATACAATGAGCTTTTTGGCGAGTCCCGTGCTGAACGATTACCGCGATAACGAGCGGCTTATCCTGATTTCTGTCAACAAGTCCGTTTATCAGAATTTATACAGCTTTATGCATCTGAACGACAGCAATATGCAGTATGCCGCTTTTGCCTGTCTGGAAAGGGCGCTTTACGGCATGAGGTTCTACAACGCGCTCGCGCTCAATCCCGACAATATGCACACCTACATCACTTCTCCGGACTTTTCTCTTGAACAGGCAGAGGAAGAGCAAGAGGAGAAGAGGCAGGAATACTCCGAAAACGATGAACAATTTTCCATAAAGGAATTTTCAGAGACGCTTCACCTGTTTAATTCTTTTGTGCTCAAAAGCCCGTCGATTTCCTCACAGCTTCACAAAAGGAATATTTTTTTAGGCTTGTCCTGCGGCAATGAGCTCAGCGATGAGCTGCAAAACGAGGTCAGAAAAAATCTTGTCGGGGCTTATCTGTCGCTGAGCAAGCACGTCAAGCTGTTTTTTAACGGCGGTCTGGACGAGGAACTTGAAAACTTTGAGGACGAGCTTTACGCGATTTTCGTTGAATATGTTAAAAAGTTTTCTTGATTTGAAAAAACGAAAAAGGGGTTCATCTTTTCTTACTAAAATATTCACACGGATTTGCGCTAAGCTTCATACAGCTTTCACATTGCAGAGCTATACTTTAGTCACGATAAAGAGATAACCCCCTTTAA
This sequence comes from Ruminococcus sp., assembly GCA_045130495.1. Classification (GTDB taxonomy): domain Bacteria; phylum Bacillota; class Clostridia; order Oscillospirales; family Acutalibacteraceae; genus Ruminococcoides. The sequence continues at coordinate 11,729 of JBGUPW010000284.1, forward strand.
TGATTTTTCATAGATGTTCCTTCTTGATAGAGGCCGGCATTAAGCCGGTCTTTATTACTTTTACGGCAACGTACCGTTGTCTTTGATATGCGAATCCTGTTTGATTTGTGACGGAGAAGTTATTTGTGTGATTTGAGCACATCAACGTTCATTTGTCAAATCTTTTTCGGGGATAGGGAAGAGAGTAAAATAATGCATTATTATTCTTTAAACGAATATTTACAAAAAACCTTCGGAGAAAAGGTTTACAAGCTGTCGCTAAACGGCGGAATGACCTGCCCCAACCGTGACGGTACCTGCGGCAGCCGTGGCTGTATTTTTTGCAGCGGCGGAGGCTCCGGAGAATTTGCCGCAAGCGCATTGCTGACGGTGCCGGAGCAGCTTGAACAGGCTAAAAACAGAATATCGGCAAAAACCGGCTGTATTAAATTTATCGCGTATTTTCAGCCGTTTTCAAACACCTACGCTCCGGTCGAATATCTCCGCAGAATTTTTTATGAGGCGATAACACCCGATGAAATCGTCGCGCTCTCGATCGCTACGCGCCCGGACTGTCTCGGAGAAGATGTTTTAGAACTCCTTGACGAGCTTAACCGCATAAAGCCCGTATGGGTGGAGCTTGGTCTGCAAACCGTCCACAGCCGCACGGCTGAATATATCAGGCGCGGCTATGCTTTGCCCGTGTACGACGAGGCGGTGCGCAGGCTTCATAACATAGGGGCTCAGGTGATAACGCATATTATTCTCGGCTTGCCGGGTGAGAGCAGAGAGGAAATGCTTCAAAGCGTCCGTTACGCGGGGGAGAGAAGCGACGGAATAAAGCTGCAGCTTCTTCATGTGCTGAAAAATACCGATTTGCTCAGCGATTGGGAGCAGGGGAGGTTCAAAACGCTTTCGCTTGAGGAATACGTCGATATACTCTGCGAGTGCATTGAGGTCCTGCCCGAAAATACGGTGATCCACCGTCTGACGGGTGACGGCGACAAAAAGCTGCTTGTCGCGCCCATGTGGAGCGCCGACAAAAAACGCGTGCTTAACGCGATAAAAAAAGCCCTAAACGATCGCGATATCGTTCAGGGGAAAAATTTCGTCGGTTAGTTACAGGGAATGTTTTGATTATCAGAGGTTCCGTTATATCTTTCAATTGATATCTTTCAATTGATTTTTAAAAAATTTACAAAAAATATCCCGAATTTCAAATTGATTTTAACTGAATTTGTTTTAAACATCTTATGGACAATTCACGGTTATTTTGATATAATAACTATGAGATAAAAAGAAAAAACTGTCTTAAAAAGTCTTTGTAGGCTTTACATGACTAATTCTGAGATTGTATACCGTTTCTTTAAAGAGGGGTATGAAAACAAGGTGGATTCCCGTGACCGGAAAAAGGATTTCCTTTGTGGCTTTGGAAAATTTCAAGGTTGCAGACGGAAAGATCGTTGAGTCTTGGGGCTATTGGCCTGACAAAGAGATTGAGGACAAGCTTCGATAAATAAGATCCGACTAACTGTTATAAGCGCCGTGCTTATAACAGAAACGGGTTTTATAATAATATTTTACAATTAAAAAATGAAAAGATTTTAGAAAAGGAATGAGCATAATGGAAATAAACAGAGATACAAAGCTGAACGACATTTTGGCAGAATACCCTTGGCTGCCTGACGAACTTGCAAAAATAGACGGCAGATTTAAAATCATCAAAACACCCATTGGAAAAATGATGTTAAAGAACGCGACAATTGCAGACGCAGTTGAAAAGACAGGCCTGCAGGAGGATGTATTGATTCCGGAGTTGAAAAAGCTTATAGAAGCCCATGCCGGATAATTCAAAACGGTGTAAACTGTGCGCAAAATATAAGAAGTTATTGGGTTAATTAATCAGTAAAAAGGCTGTCGACAAATCTTTCGATTTGCGACAGCCTATTGTATTTATCTGATCCGTTGCTCGGAACGGCTAATCTCGGAAATTTAATAAGTTGTAACGGTACTTATCTTTCGCTGGGATGCCATTCCTCGTTACCGAAGATAAAATCGTCCAAATCCATAACAACGAATTTCATATTATCACCTCCTGAATCCATAGTAACAGTATATTCGGGAGGGCTTTCTGATATTACCGATTTTCGAGAATTTTTACATAATCGGCAATAAGCTCGGCTGCCTGTTCAACCGAAATGTTTGTGCTGTTAATACATAAATCATAGTTTTCGGTTGCGCCCCACTTTTGCCCCGAATAAAAGCTGTAGTAATTTGAGCGGGTCTTATCCACCTTTGAAACTGTCTGACGAGCCTTTGAAGGTTCAACATCTCTGCGCTTGACGGCGCGCTTGGCTCTTACATCTAAATCGGCGTAAATGAATACCTTTACAACATTGTCAAATTCTTTGAGAATATAGTCGGCACATCTTCCGACCACTACAAAATTTTCCTGCTCCGCTTTTTCCTTGATAATTTTATGCTGTAAAATGTATAAGCGGTCGTTAACGGGAGCGCCGCTTGCCGCAGAGAAACCGCCGTAGTTATACAAGCCCGCTGACAGCGAGTAAAGCAGACTGCTCGACAGCTTTTCATCAGCCTGCTCGAAAACCTCGGGGCTGACTCCGCTTTCCTTTGCTGCAAGAGAAATCAGTTCCTTATCGTAAAACGGTATGCCGAGCTTTTCGGAGAGTAACTTGCCGATGTCGTGACCGCCCGATCCGTATTGCCTTGTAATTGTGATGATTTTATTGCAGCTCATAATAGCACCTCGGTTTTCCCGCAGAAAGATAATTCTTCTGCGTAAATATATCATAACACAAAAATCAAAAAATGCCACACTTTTTTATAATTTTTTTTATTTTTGTGAAATACGTTAATATTCTTAAATGGAATTTAGTTAATTTTCACAAAGCCTGATAAATGCTGCGGCATTGTCACGCAAAAATGAGCGGACAAAGCAGGTTTAAAGCAGATTTATAATTTTTATGTAATCATCTGTAGGAGCTGTTCCAAAACCGCATTTTTGGAAGCGCAGGCATTCAATTCACGCCCCTAAATTCGGTTACTTTTTTTACAATGCAGCAAATCAATTACAATATCAGATTGACTTGATAAAGCCGACTTCTCCATTTGAAAGAAGAAGCCGGCTATAGTATAAAATATTATAATTGTGTATAAGTTATTATAATTGAAACTGAAACAAAAATTTAACCCAATCTGTGCGCGACGGCTACAAAGACCGTTCTGCCCTGCATGGTGATACGGCGGTCGGGAATGGTGATGTTATCGTGTTCGCAAAGAACCTGATCGGGTTCTCTGCCCGTATCAACGTAAAGGTGCCATTCGTAGTTTTCGGGCAAGCCCGGAAGCTCGACCTCGGCTTCCTCCCAGTGAGCGTTTATTCCGAAGTAAACAATTTCGTCTACAAGCGGAATGCTTGACGCGCCCGCGTACATAACGCCGACCATGCGTGACTCCGAGTTGAAATCCGTTTGCCACGGCTTGCAGGAGTGCAGGCTTTCGGGCGGGAAGGTGCAGTCACATTCGCGGCGGTTCTTGGTGATGACCTTGAAGCGTCTGCGGAAGTCGATCATGTATTTAAAGAACTCAAATACATCGTTGTATTCTTCCTTGCGCGTCCAGTCGAGCCACGAAATGATGTTGTCCTGACAGTAAGCGTTGTTGTTGCCGAACTGGGTGTTGCAGAACTCGTCGCCTGCGAGGAACAGAGCCGCTCCTCGGCTGCACATCAGCGAGGCAAAGGCGTTCTTGACAAGCTTTCTTCTGAGCGCGTCGATCTCGGGGTCGTCGGTTTCGCCCTCTGCGCCGCAGTTCCAACTGTTGTTGTCGTTTGCGCCGTCGGTGTTGTTCCAGCCGTTTTTATAGTTGTGCTTTTCGTTGTAGGAATACATATCCCAAAGCGTAAAGCCGTCGTGACAGGTGATGAAGTTTACGCTCGCGCAGTTTTCGCGGTACGACGGATTGTACAGGTCTTTGGAGCCCGTGAGACGGTGAGTTGCCGCCCATGCGAGATCGCTGTCGCCCTTGAGGAAGCGGCGCATATCGTCGCGGTATTTTCCGTTCCATTCAGCCCAGCGGTTCCATGAGGGGAAGCTGCCGACCTGATAAAGTCCGCCCGCGTCCCACGCCTCGGCAATGAGCTTTGTGTTACCGAGGATCGGGTCGAACGCCAGACTCTTCAGCAGGGGAGGCTGATCCATAGGAGTGCCGTCCTCGTTACGTCCGAGAATAGAAGCGAGGTCAAAACGGAAGCCGTCGATTTTGTATTCGGTAACCCAGTAGCGCAGACATGACTTGATGAAGTTGCGCACTATCGGGTGGTTGCAGTTGAGAAC
>JBGUPW010000285.1:0-2675 GCA_045130495.1 Ruminococcus sp.
CGTTAAGTAATCTACGTACTCGAAAAATGGCTTAATTCCTAAGAGAATAAGCATCTATTACTTAAAACGTTGAGAGTTTGGGCTTAAAACGTTGAGAGTTTGGGATTAGTTATCCAGTCAATAATATAAACGCAAAAATCCGCCCCGTTCAAAGCCTTTAACTCCGAACGGGGCGGTAATTATTCTGTTTAATTACTTATTGAAAATGGACATGATATCGTAGAAGGTATCGTCCTCGTCCTCGGTGGTTTCTTTCGGGCGGCTCTTCTTTTTGGGAGATGCTGAGGGGGTATTATCAACGATCACATTTTCTTCTGCGGACTGCTGAACGAGCGGAACTGTGTCTGCTGTGCCGAAGCCGGTGGCGATGACCGTCACGCTGATCTGGTCGTCCATTCTGTCGTCGATAACGGCACCCCAGATGATGTTCGCGTCTTCGCTTACCTTATCCTTGACCATTGTGGAGGCAGCGTCGATATCGTCAAGACTTACATCGGAGGAAGCTGTGATATTGATGATAAGACCCTTTGCGCCGTCGATAGAGGTCTCAAGCAACGGGCTGGAGATGGCCATATCTGCGGCGACTGTCGCCTTGTCCTTGCCCGAGGCGGAGCCCATGCCCATGTGAGCAAAGCCCGCGTCCTTCATAACAGAGGTGACGTCGGCAAAGTCGAGGTTTACAAGACCCGGCAGTAAAATGAGGTCGGAAATACTCTGAACACCCTGGCGAAGAACGTCGTCGGCGATAGCGAACGCGTTTTGCAGTGTGATGCTGGTGTCGGAAACATATTTGAGTCTTTCGTTGGGAACGATAATAAGCGAATCAACACAGGTTGACAGCTCGGCAATGCCCTGCTCCGCCTGAGTCATTCTTCTTTTGCCCTCAAACGCGAAGGGCTTTGTAACAACGCCTACGGTAAGGATTCCCATGTCCTTGGCGATTTTCGCAACGATCGGAGCCGCACCCGTACCTGTGCCGCCGCCCATACCTGCGGTGACAAATACCATGTCGGTGTCCTTGAGAAGCTCGGCGATTTCTTCCTTGCTCTCCTCGGCTGCGTTCTGACCGATCGACGGCATTGAGCCCGCGCCCTTTCCGCGTGTGAGCTTCTCGCCGATTTGGAGCTTCTGAGACGCTTTGGAGAGCCTTAATACGTGCTCGTCTGTATTAATTGCAATAAACTCCACATTTTTTACATCCATTGCAACCATGCGGTTAACGGCGTTTCCACCGCCTCCGCCAACACCGATTACTTTAATCTTAGGCATATACTCGCTTTCCAGTTCCAGTTCAAAAGCCATTTTAACTTCCTCCTTAGTGATTCCTGAATCTATTATAAAAAGCAGCGTAACGCAACACCCAATCCCGCCTTTGGGGAGCGCGGTTTTTACGGAAACAGCGGCATAACGGCGGGGTCAAAACAGAGCGGTTTCCCATACAGTAAAAAACTAAGCGTTATCTTATAATACATACTTTGTAACTATACTACCACACTTTTAAAAAAATATCAATGGTTTTGTACACATTTTTCGATAATAATTATTTATTAATCATTATTTTTTGACATTTCGGCGCTTTTACTCATACGCTTGCCAATAATAATCGTATTCTCCGTAGCCCGAATACGGGTTTAGGCCGTAGTCACCGCCGTAAAGTCCGTAATCATAGCCTTCGCCGTATTCGGCGCCGTAGTCGTAGTTGTCACCGTATTCGCCGTAATCGCCGTTATCGACATCGTTTCCGTTATCGCCGACGTCATTATTTTCGGCGCTCCTTGTCGGTTCGGTCGGAGCTGTTGAGGCGGGCTTCGTCTCCGGAGGCGCGGTCGTCGCCGGAGTGGGAGACGGCTTGTAGCGCGACATTTTGTTCTTGTTGCAGGTGGAAACGTCGAGCGTGCCAGAAACCGTTCCGGTTTTGTTCGGGTCGAGCTTTTCATCTATAATGGTGAAAGCCGTCTTTATTTTGTAGTCGATATCCTCGGGCAAGCCGATGTTGATATCGATCCTGTTGTCGTAGTTGATAATGATTCCAGAAAGGTTTGAAATGTCAAAGCCCGTTATTTTATCAACGCCGTTTTCTTCAAAGCTCTTCGCGACGCTGTGCAGGATCTCCGACACCGAATCGTCTCCGAAATCTATATACTCGCCCTTGCTTTTGTTTTTGAACTCGCCGCATTTCAGCTCCACCAAACCGTTCGGCTTGGTTTCCGCAGTGTCGAGGATACGTCCCTTTGAGCTTACGATAAGATAGCCGTTTCCGTCCTTTATCGCGTAAGCGGGCTCGGCGTTTTGAACCTTGATAACAATTGTATCGGGAATTGAAAAGTTGATGTCCGCGCTTTCGATGTAGGAAAGATTTTTAACAATCTCCTCCGGAGTACTGTTCCACGTTCCGATGAAAATATTCTGTCCGGGCGCGACATTGCTGAAAGCCGTTATCTGTCCCTCGTCGTAGTAAACGTCGCCCTCGACCGTGATGTTCTCTGTTTTGAACAGAACGGTAAGGCTGAGGATAACGCCGATGACAAGCACTGCGGCAAAAATAGAGGCTGAGATTATGATCCGCTTTTTGCGGATCTGCTTCGGGGTCAGGGGCTTTTTGTTGCGCCTGATAACCTCGCTCTCCTGTTTGCGGATCTGCCTTGCGCGCTTTTCCTGCCGCTTTTTTTCGGAGT
>JBGUPW010000286.1:0-27627 GCA_045130495.1 Ruminococcus sp.
GTCAGCCTTACCTCAATTTATTTGTACAATCTGACGAAAAATCTTACTTCGCAATCCGCACACCGTAATTATGCGGTATTGCCTTAAAAAAATAAGACATTATATTTTGCTTTTGTGTTGTTTGTCACTAATTTGTCAGTGGTTGTTTGATATACTGTAGTTGAAACATAGAGAATAAGGGAACCTCTAACAATTCCCTACCGCGCATAAGCACGGAATCTTCACGGCAAAATCATGCCAAATATCTTTGAAATACGTCAGAATTAATGCGGAGCTTTGACAATATTCTGCCATAAATCTTCCGCACTTCTGCACAACATTGAATTATTAGAGCTTCCCATAACAAATTCTCGTGAAGTCAGAGGCAGTGCCGCCTAAATATAAATACAACAAAGGAGTAATAAACATGAAAAAGATAAATACAAATACAAATATAAAAACAAGATCGGCAGCAAGCTTACTTTCCGCAATAGCAGCTATTTCCGTGGGTGTAAACTCCGTACCAAATGTCGGCGCGGCAAAAGCTCCAAAAGCTTCCGACAAACCCGAAAACGTTATTAAGGGAAGCATTTCCCTCAAAAAGCCCAGCGGAAGAACAATCACCGACAGCTATTTCTACAGCGACGACTATTTTGCTCATTCGAGCAAAGAGCACGATCCCCATTTGAGTACAATGTCCGCCGCCCTTGCTTTCGCGGTCAGAGGAACAGCACCATATCCCGTTAAGCTGCTCAATAATATTGGCTTCTCCGATATAAAGACATATGATATGGATAAAACAGCAGCTGACACCCTCGGAACGATTATCGCCCATAAGGTTATCAACGGCGAGGACATTATCGTTGTCGCGCTCAGAGGCGACGGATACGAAAAGGAATTCGCTTCCAATATGCTTGCAGGCAAACAAGGCGACATAAGCGGATTTGCTTCGGCGGCGGAGCTTGTTAAGAGCAGGATCAAGGCTTATATCGAAGAAAACGGATTCGACTTTGTTAAGATCTGGATGACGGGCTACAGCCGTGCCGGTGCGGTTGCAAACCTTATCGGCAGAGATATCAACCGCGAGCTCGACGCTTACCATACCGACGAGGACAACCTGTATGTTTACACCGTTGAGGCTCCCCACTGTTCGGAGGTTCCCACTGTTTACAGGAACATTCACAACATAGCCGACTGCCGCGATATCGTTAACGAGCTTTATCCCGAGGCGTGGGGGCTGTATCTCAACGGCGTCAGAGAGGAAATCGGCGACGCGAAGGATATGCTCATGGCTAAGAAGCTGAATCTTATCGCTCCCAGATTCAACGACGATTTCAAAGAGGTAAACAAGGCAGATTTTATAATGAAGTTGGCGGATTTACTCGGCGAGAACATCAGCCGCAAGGTTTACAGCGAGACACTTGAAGAGCACCTCAGCAAGCTGCTTTACGGTTATTTCACGCTGACGTTTATCCAGAAGGCGGCTCTTGTCGTTTACTTCTTAAAGACGCTTACCGATATCAAAGCCGATAAGGAACTGGTCAAAACGGCGATGACGCTTTTCGGTGAGTCCGACCGCGACAAGGCTGCGGAGGATGCGGCGGCATTTATCAAAAGGAATCTTGACAAGGCGGCGTCAGAGGTCAAAATGCCTCTCTCGGAGCAGGACTATGCTACTTTGAAGGACGCTGTAAAGCCATTGATTTCCGCTTTAGTCCCCGTTATCAAGTCCGACCTTACAACCATGACGATCGACACCGACGGCAGCTCGGTCGTAGTGCCTCTTTACCACATTGTTTCATTTATCGGAAATTTCAGAAAGGTCATCAAGTACCACTGGAGTGCGAATGTTTTTGAACAGCTCAAGGCGCAAGATTCGTATTATGCGTAACTGCGCGGAGCACAGAGCGAAGCACGAAGCAAGAAAAAATTCTCTTAAAATAACAACCTCCGTTACGGCATGAAAAGTGTACCGTAACGGAGGTTGATTGTTTATATAGGGAGTTTGTTATGGGAATCTCTAAAATTCAATGTCGTGCTTATGCGCGGTAGGAAATTTTTAGAGGTTCCCTAAAGGGAGTTTGAGGATATTTTAATCGTCATATTCCGCAAGCAAGCGTTGGATCAATGTGCAGTCGTCAATCGTTATGCTGCCGTCGCAGTTGAAGTCGGCGTTTGAGGCGGCTGTCTTTTCAAGTTTGATCATTTCGGAGAGGTGGCGCTGGATTTGTGTCACATCGTTGATATTAACAAATCCGTCCAGATTCGCGTCGCCTAAAAGCGTTGCGGGATAATGCTGTGCGGTTATCGCCTTGATGGTGAAGGTGCCGCCTAATGTGTCGTCGTTGTTGATCTCGTACCAGTCCATCAAATCCATGATAGAGCCGTCCTGCATTATGTAGCTGTCGCCGTGTTTGCTTTTGTTTATAAACACAAATTCATTTCCTGCCGTCAGCCATTCGCCTATGCCGATCATGCTGTTCGAGGAGGTGTCGGAGGCGTCTATGCTCACGGCTATCGAGCCCTTTGCGGCAGAATACTCAAAGTCGTTTATATCGGCGCAGATATATCCCGCGTAGTCAACTGTTCCGTCGTAAAGCTTTGTCCACTTTGTCATGTCGGCGTCGGGTCGGTCGTCCGCGCCGTCGGGGACAAAGTAAAGGCTGTATTTCGCGCCGACGCATTTGGATTCAAACGTTATTTTGTCGATGACGTTATAATTCTCGTCAAAATCAAAACGGTTGAGGAAGGTCAGATTTTTGCTGCTGATGTATTCAAATTCATACGTCGCGCCGTAAATCTCGTTTTGAATAAGCTTTTTGGTTCCGTCAAGCACCTCGACGCCCGTGAAGCTGTAGGAGGGCGTGTATTTTTGTGTGAACACGTAAGCGTCCTCATAGGACATCCAGAAATAGCCGCCGAGCGGATTGCTGCTGCCCCAACTGTTTTTGATAAGCCATGCGCCGTTTTCTTTGGGGAGACTGCCGCGCCCGTTAAAGCTCTCTTTGGGGTAGTTGTCGTCCCAGCCGACGATCTCGATCGAATGACCGATATAGTAGCCTGAATATCCCGGCGGCATATAATACGAAACGCCGTCGGTGCCGTAGCAGGACGAGGTGTGGGCGTAAGAGGTGTACACTCCGCCGTAATCCATGACGCTTCGTTTTATTTCATCAGGTTGGTTCTTGTAGTGGTATTTTACCGAGGTGACGCCGAAACGTGCCAAATCGGTGGGAATGTTGTCGCTTCCCGTAGTGTCGGATAAAACGAGGTCGCTAACCTCCGACTGAAACACTCCGCCCTGCCATGAGGTCAAATATCCGAGCGGTATCACGGGATATCCGTCGCTTTGTACGCCTCGGATCCAGCCCGTTCCGTCGCTGTGGGGCGTCGCCCAAAGGTTGAGGTGAGTGGTTGACATATCATCTATCGCAAAGCCCTGTCTGAGAAGCATGGATTCAAATGTCGCAAGGCTTGCAAAAGCCCAGCATGAGCTGTATATCTGGCTTTTTACGGGCGTAACATATCCCAAATCGCGTGAGCTGTAGCTTGACGGAAGCTCGTCGCCCTCATCTTCTTCGCTGACAACGCTTACCGCTTCATCGTTTTTCGTGCCGGTAAAGTCGAAATCGACCGTTGCGGCTCCCGCTCCGATAAGGCTTGTACCCGCGGTCACGGTAACGGCAAGTGCGGCGCAGAGTATTTTAACAGGTGTTCTTTTCATATAACATACCTCTTTTTTATGTTACCTCTTTTTGTGTTACCTATTTTTATATTAGCAAAATTATAGCAAAAAAAAGCGTGGTTGTAAAGAATAATCGAAGCTTTATTTCAAATAATACATCTGTAAAATTTTTCTTCGGAGCGGTTGTATGCAGTTGAGAACGGATTTGGCTATAGAAGCGCGCGAGCTTGCGGGCGAAAGAGTGTCGGGAACGGAGTATAAGGAATACCGTGAAAACGGGCTTAAAATCTCGCGCCTCAGCGTAAAAACTCAGAGGGCGAAGCAGATTCTCGGAAAGGAAATAGGAACCTATATCACGGTTGAGCTGCCCTCGCTCACCGATAATTTCCGCGAAACCGACGACAGGATAAAAACGATAGGCAAAGAGCTGCGCCGCCTGCTCCCCGTCAACGGGCTGCTGCTTGTGGCAGGACTCGGCAACAAGGATATCACGCCCGACTCGCTCGGCCCCAAAACAGGCGCGAGAGTTTTGGCTACGCGCCACATAACGGGAGAGCTTGCACGCTCGGCAGGACTCGACCGCCTGCGCCCCGTGGCGGTGATGAATACGGGAGTGACGGGGCAGACGGGAATAGAAACGGGGGAGTATATACTGAGCGTGGTTCGGCGGATAAGACCAAGCGCGGTCATAGCCGTTGACGCGCTCGCCTCGCGGAGAGTAGAGCGGCTCGGGAGGACTCTGCAAATGAGCGACGCGGGCATCGCCCCGGGAGCGGGAGTGGGGAATCACCGCACGCGGATAAACCGCGACACGCTCGGAGTTCCCGTTATTGCGGTCGGCGTGCCGACTGTGGTTGACGCGCGGACATTTGCGGGAGATCTGCTCGGCGGCGGACTGCGGACGGTTCAATCGATTTCGTTCAGTCATCAAATGGTCGTTATCCCCCGTGAGATCGACCTGCTTACCGAGCGCGCCTCGCGGCTTTTAGGCTTCTCGATAAACGCCGCAATACAAAACGCCTTTGAGCTTAAGGATTTGATTTCGCTCATGTGATATTTTTCACCTGTGGGGCATATAATTACATGTGTGCCGAGGCGCTCAATTCATGCCGCGCAGCGGCTATTCACGGCATAGCCAATTCACGACCGAAGGTCAATTCATTCCTGCTGCTTACGAGTTATAAAAACTCAGGCGCATTTATCAGCGGAAAGCTTGATACGGGAATGAATGGTTGCTTCGCAACATGAATTGTGTTTTGACACATGAATAGCGCTGTGCGCATGAATTGCAGCGGAGCTGCATTTTTAACACCCGGAAGGTGATGAAGTGAAGCAAAGAGGAAAATTCTTTAAAGGAATAAAGGCAATAGCGGCGGTGTTTCTGATTTCCGCGGCAGTTTTCAGCATTTGCAGGCGGGTTCCGGAGGTGTTCTCCGAAAGCGACACGGCGCTCGCTGCTGCGGCTTTTACGCTTACGGATGGAAAATATTATATTGAAAGCACAACGCCCTCGGAGGAGATTTCCGTTGCCGCCACGGAGGACAACATCCGTGAAACGATTGCCGCGCCCGTCGCCGCCGAAAAGCGTGACCGCGACAAAAGCGGCTATTACGACAGCTTCGGCGATCACTCGGGCGAGGCGAAATACACTATCGACGAAAAGACGATTTACCCCGACGGCATCGACGTTGACGGCTGCTGTGTTAAGAACTACACCTCTCTGTCGCCCGATTTTTCGGGGCTGCTCGGCGCACCGCTCACCTTTAAGACAGAGCGCGGCTCAGATTCTCCGCAGGTTCTTATTTATCACACTCACACCGGCGAAAGCTACATAGACGAGGACGTTGATTATTACTACGAGTCGTATTACTCGCGCACCAACAACAACGACTTCAACGTTGTGGCGGTGGGGGACGCTATAGCCGAAGGGCTTGAAAAAAACGGGATCAAGACCGTACACGACAAGACCGTACACGACTCGACATATAACGGCTCCTACGACCGCAGCGTTCAGACGGTTCAGGCTGATATGCAGAAGTATCCCTCGATAAAGGTCGTGCTCGATATCCACCGCGACGCTCTCGGAGCGGACGACCGCAAGGTCAAAACGGTTTTCACGCACGACGGAAAAAAGGGAGCGCAAATAATGATCCTGTCGGGCTGCGACCCCGACAACGAGCGCGGCTTTGTGAACTGGAGCAACAACCTGAACTTCGCGCTGAAAATACAGCACACCGCCGAGTCGCTTTACCCGGGAATGACCCGCCCGCTCGATTTCGGTTACTTCGCTTATAACGAGTATGTCTGCGACGGCTCTCTGCTCATTGAAATTGGCACCGACGCCAATTCGGTAGATGAGGCGGTCTATTCGGGAACCCTGCTCGCGGACGTTTTAGCGAGAGTGCTTGTCGGCTGAGCCGGCAGTTTGAAGCTGCACCCGGTCCGCGCCCTTTTGTCGCTTTACGATATTTACACTTGAAGGGGAATCACTTCGACTAACCACTTCGTGGTTTGCCCTGTCGGGTACCGCTCAGAATGACATCTGTTTTTTTACTTGGCGGCACTATCCGCATTGATACAGGAATGAATTGTTGCTGCGCAACATGAATTTACTGCGTAATGAATAGCGCAAGCGCATGAATTGAGCGCACTGCGCTCATTAAACTCCACTCTCCACTCTCTACTCTCCACTCTCATATTGTCCGTTGTCCGTTTTCAACTGTCAACCGGGATGCCCTCCCGTTAAAATATGCAAAAATTGTGCAAACTATCCTGTTATCAAAAAACCTCTTGCAAAGTGGGGATTTCTTTGCTATAATACAAGTTAATATGTTTGATTCGAGGTGACGGAATGTTACGCAAAACAGTTAAAATTCTATTGCCCGTGCTTTTGGCGGCTGTTTTCTTTTCGTCGATGTTCACCCTTAAGGTCGGCGCTGAGTCGCAGCGCGACGGAGGAAGTACAATCAGGGAGTTTATTTCCGACCTGTTTGACTACGAAGAAGAGCCCGTTGCAACCGAGCCCGTTTATACGGAGCCGGAGCCGCCTACAGAATACACAATGCCTACTTACACCGAACCCGAGCCTACAAGTCCGCCGGAAACAGTTCCCGCTCCGACGGAGACGGTGCCTCCCGAGACCGAGGCTCCCTATTACCCTGAGGAGGAAGAAACCGAGTCTCCGCGCGACGAATACGCTCAGCTTCTTGAAGAAGCCGAGGAGCCCACAGGCATGAACTCCGTTAAAATGGACAAGTCTGTCAGCAATAAGGGGTACACCACCGATAATATGGCGGGAATAGTGTCATGGATCTGCGTCGGGGTCGGACTTCTTGTTGTAGCCATAATGCTCATTACCACAAAGGTTTCGGGCAGACGCTCATCTCAGAGGGAAGTATGACAACCGATTCGATCAGCGGAGTTGTTTTGAGGTCGAGGGCGCTGCTTGCGCCGATGGCGGGAGTGACCGACCGCGCTTACCGTGAGCTTTGCATGAGCATGGGTGCGGGAAGCTGTGTCAGTGAAATGGTCAGCTCAAAGGCGCTTTCGTTCGGAAGCAAAAAGAGCGAGGAGCTTATGGACATCTCGGACTCCGAGCGTCCCTGCGCCGTTCAGATATTCGGCGACGACCCCGAATGTATGGCTGAGGCGGCGCTGTCAGCCATGAAAAACTCTCCCGATATAATTGATATCAATATGGGCTGTCCCGCGCCGAAAATCAGCGGGAACGGCAGCGGCTGTGCGCTTATGAAAAATCCCGCGCTCTGCGGCGAGATCACCGAAAGAGTCGTGAAGGCTGTGGACGTGCCTGTCACCGTTAAGATCCGCAAGGGTTGGGACGACAGGAGCGTGAACGCCGTCGAGGTGGCAAGAATCTGCGAGCAGGCGGGCGCTTCGGCAATAACCGTTCACGGAAGGACCCGTCAGCAGTTCTATAAGCCGCCCGTGGATTACGAAATGATCCGCGCCGTGAAGCAAAGCGTTTCAATTCCCGTCATTGCAAACGGCGACATTGACAGCGCGAAAAAAGCGAGTCAGGTTTTGGATTTTACGGGCTGCGACTTTGTTATGATAGGTCGCGCGAGCCTCGGAGATCCGTGGCTGTTCACGCGGATAAACTCATATCTGCAAGACCCTGCCGCGCCGCTTTATTATCCCGATTTAGCCGAAAAGCTCGACACAATGCTCGCTCATGTGGCGAAAATGGTCGAATACAAGGGCGAGTATATAGCCATGAGACAGGCGCGAAAGCTTGTGCCGGGCTATTTTAAGGGGATAAGAGGAGCCGCCGCGCTGCGCGGAGAGGCGGGAAAAATTGAAACAATGGAAGATTTGATTCGTTTAAAGAATAAAGCTTTGCGATTATCATAAATAACTATATCGTTTATGCGCCGAGATCCGCGTATGAATGGTTTTACATATATATCTTACAAGAAGAACACATGGAAAAAGGAAATCAAGAACAGGA
Source organism: Ruminococcus sp. (assembly GCA_045130495.1). GTDB lineage: Bacteria > Bacillota > Clostridia > Oscillospirales > Acutalibacteraceae > Ruminococcoides. The sequence goes on from JBGUPW010000286.1 coordinate 8,133, forward strand.
AAAGGGGAATTATAAAATGTGTGAATTGACAAATATCGCCTCACTTGAGTATCTTAAGGAGTACGATCCCGCTGTAGGCGAGGCTATGGACAACGAGCTGAAAAGACAGCGCCGCAATCTTGAGCTTATCGCAAGCGAAAACATTGTCACACCTGCGGTCATGGCGGCTCTCGGAAGCCACCTCACCAATAAATACGCCGAGGGATATCCCGGCAAGCGTTACTACGGCGGCTGCGAGTGCGTAGACGTTGTAGAGGAAATCGCACGTCAGCGCGCCTGCGAGCTTTTCGGAGCCGAGCACGCGAACGTTCAGCCCCACTCGGGCGCACAGGCAAATATGGCGGTATACTTCGCCATGCTCAATCCCGGCGACACCGTTATGGGTATGAACCTCAACGAGGGCGGACACCTCACGCACGGCTCACCCGTAAATATGTCGGGCAAATACTTCAACTTTGTTCCTTACGGTGTTGACGGCGTGACTCACCGTATCGACTACGACAGAGTTCTCGAAATCGCAAGAGAGTGCAAGCCCAAGCTTATCGTTGCGGGCGCTTCGGCATATCCCAGAGTAATTGATTTTGCGCGTCTCAGAACGATTGCCGACGAGGTCGGCGCATACCTCATGGTAGATATGGCGCATATCGCGGGTCTTGTCGCGGCGGGAGTTCATCCCAACCCCGTTCCTTACTGCGAGTTTGTCACCACCACCACGCACAAAACCCTTCGCGGACCGCGCGGCGGCATGATCCTCTGCCGCAAGGAGTTCGCAAAGCAGATCGACAAGGCGATTTTCCCCGGCACACAGGGCGGTCCGCTCATGCACACTATCGCGGCAAAGGCGGTTTGCTTCGGCGAGGCGCTCAAGCCCGAATTCAAGGAATACGGCGCAAAGGTCGTTTCCAACTGTAAGGCGCTTGCCGACGGTCTTATCAAGCGCGGCTGCAAGCTCGTATCGGGCGGCACCGACAACCACGTTCTGCTTCTTGACCTCCGCGACTCCGACGTTACAGGCAAGGAGCTTGAGGCTCGTCTTGACGACTGCTACATCACCGTTAACAAGAACACCATTCCCGGTGAGCCGCGTTCACCGTTTGTCACAAGCGGCGTGCGCATCGGCACGGCTGCTGTCACCACGCGCGGACTCAACGAGGAGGACATGGATCTCATCGCCGAGTATATCACTATGGTGCTCAACGACTATGAAAACAGCAGGGACACCGTAAGAGCGGGCGTAGAAGCGATCTGCAAAAAGTACCCTCTTTACGAATAATGTCGGCGGATGTTTCGGCGCCTTTGAATAAACAGCAAAAATAACAGCCTTCCTTCAACGGCGCGCACTGACCGTCGGCTCAGCCGGCTGCGTGCGTTGGAGGAAGGCTTTCGGCATAATTTTGCCATAAATCTTCCGCACTTCTGCACAACATTGAATTATCAGAGATCCACATAAAGAGGTGTAATTTATGAAAACCCCATTGGCAGACCGTTTCAGACCCCGAACGCTCGACGATATAGTGGGGCAGAGCCACCTTATCGCGGAGGGAAAGCCGCTGCGCAGGATAATCGAGAGCGGCGAAATACCCAACCTGATATTTTACGGTCCCTCGGGAGTTGGCAAGACAACGCTCGCGACGTATATCGCGGGCAAGACCAAAAAGACTCTGCGTAAGCTGAACGGAACCACAGCCTCGACCTCGGACATCAAGGATATCGTTTCTCAGTTAAACACCTTTTCGGGGCTTAACGGAATATTGCTCTATCTCGATGAAATCCAGTATTTTAATAAGAAGCAGCAGCAAACACTGCTCGAATTCATAGAAAACGGCAGCATAACCCTTATAGCCTCCACCACCGAGAACCCGTATTTTTATGTTTACAACGCTATCCTCAGCCGCTCAACGGTGTTTGAGTTCAAGAACGTCGAACCGCCCGAAATCGAAAAGGCGGTGCGCCGAGCGGCAAAGCTGCTTGAGGAGGAGCAGGATATTCAAATCGAAATCGGCGACGATTGTGTCAGAAAAATCGCTGTCGGCTGCGGGGGAGACGTCAGAAAGGCGATGAACGCGCTTGAGCTGTCGGTGATCGCGGCAGACCGTGACGGCAAACGTCGGGTGGTCACGGGTGAGATCGTCGAAGGGCTTGTTCAGCGGAGCGCGGTGCGATACGACCGCGAGGGCGACGAGCACTACGACATTGTTTCAGCATATCAGAAGAGTATGCGCGGAAGCGACCCGAACGCGGCTCTCCACTACCTCGCAAGACTTCTTGAGGCGGGAGACCTTCCCTCGGCTTGCCGCAGGCTGATGGTCTGTGCCTGTGAGGACGTAGGGCTTGCCTATCCTCAGATCATACCTATAGTAAAGTCGTGCGTCGATATCGCGCAGGCTGTCGGGCTTCCGGAGGCTCGTATACCGCTCTCCGACGCTGTTATAATGGTTTGCAGCGCACCGAAATCCAACTCGGGCGAGCAGGCGATAGATGCAGCCCTTGCGGATATCCGTCGCGGAATTACGGGAAGCGTACCCCGTCAGCTCCAAAACAAACATTACGACGGCGCAGACGCGAAAATCCGCGGACAGCATTACCTGTATCCCCACGACTACCCCAACCACTACATTCAACAGCAGTATTTGCCCGACCCGATCAAGGACAGGATTTACTACCACCCGGGCGACAACAAAAACGAACAGGCGTTCAAGGCGTATTGGGATAAAATAAAGTGAACCTTTGAATAATTCCCTGCCGCACATAAGCACAAAATCTTCACAGCATAAAGGTTGCCAAAAGGCATCGATATAAAAGCGGAGCTTTGACAATCTACTTCCACAGATCTTCCGCGCTTTTGCACGACATTGAATTATTAGAGGCTCCCATAAAAACATCTATTATGGGTGAGTATATTTATATTTTCTCATTTCTGCCGTTAGATTCTTATCTAAAAATCTTATTGCGTTACAAACTCCTCTTTTCTTTCCCCTCAAATCGTGTGTTTCGTTTAATACTTCACCCAAACAATATCCACCACAGTGTTCCTTTGCACTACACATTTCACAGTGTTGCATATTTTCTGTGGTTCTGCTTCTAAGATTTTCAATTTTGGGCTCATAATAATCAATCGCACCTAAATCTTTGTCCCATTTACCATATATTAAAGGTGACATATGATTATTATCATCACCAAACAAAGCCATATCACAAGCCGAAACATAGCCATCAGTTGTAAGGTGTGGAACAGGAAGACAAGCCCGACAATGTTTATTAACAATATCACTAAAATTACATGTTAGAATACTGCCATAAAACACACCTTTTTCATATGCATATTTAGCTGCTTCCAAAAACTCCGCCGCAAAACTCATAGTATTTAATTGATTGCTTTCAGGCAATTCTGTTTCTCCCACGGCTGGGAAAATAGGATCAACCCATATATTTTTAATTCCAAGTTCGAAAAAATAATCAATCATTTCTTTTTGCCTGTTTATGTTTTCGAGTGTAATTGTTGATCTAATTCCTACGAAAGACTTGCTGTCTGGAGCGTGTAGAATTCTAATATTCTTCTCGATAACACTTGATGTCTTTCTGTTGTTATTATTATGTAAAAAAGGACGATGTAAATCTTGGATATCAGGCGTGCCGTCACATGAAATCCATATTATATCAATATTCTTTTTAAGCCAATTTGCAACATTATCTGAAAAAGCACCATTTGTTTGAATTTCAAATGTTACTGCTTTCCCACCTGATTTCACAGCATAATCATGTATTTTTTTAAGGAGTTCCAATTCGACGGTAGGCTCTCCTGCGCCAAAAAACCTAACATGACGCATATACTCCTCTTTAAAATAGTCATCAATCCCTTTTTTAACAAAATCAAAATCTATTGTTTGATTTTTATGTTTGTCCTCATTCTTATTTGTAAAACAATAATCGCAATTTAAATTACACTTTGTAGTTACAAAGATAGAAATCATTTCTTTTTTACAATGAGACCATGTGATATTGTGTAAGTATTCTCTTAAAGGCATCGCATGATTTTTCAATTCGTTAAAAAGTTTAATTGTTTTGCTAATTTCATTTATGTCTAAAACGGGTTTAGCTCTTTGTTCATATTCTGTTTTATTATCAAGAAAAAGAATAGGATCAGGATTAGCATTTATTAATATAAATCCATTGCCAGCTCTTTCTAAAAGATGGGGTGCATTTCTTTGAAGGTTTTCTCTTTCAACTACGTATGAATGTATATTGTCAAAAGATTCTTCTAATTCTACATGGTTTTTTATTTGAGGAATAGTTTTCAATCGATGAGATTTATCTTTATCAACAATGAATATTCTCTCTAGAAGAACTCCTCTTCGAACAGCTTCTTGATTATCTCTCCAAAATTCTTTTTCGTCATCGGAATCATCCCATTCACTTTTCAACATTACTGATAATGCTTTAATATCCTCGTTTGGTTGTGTTGGTGATATTATTTTATGTAAAAGATAATAAAAATCATCTTTTTTCAGTTGATCAGGTGTAAGGTTGTATTTACTTAGGAAAAATAATGAGTTATATGTATCAGAAATAATACTGTCACGACCAGCAATTTGAAAAGGTTTATCTGTTTCATCGTAAAGCTTTTTTATTTTCTTTATGCTCTCGCTTAACTGTGAAGAAGTGTTGATTGTTGGTAAAAGAATATTAAGTATATCCCTTACAACATTTTGTATTAACTCTTGAATAGTTTTGTATTCAGCATAAACCTGTTTTAAATCATTAGTAATATATGTCTTTAAAGCTAATACATTTTCTGCGTTTTCTAAATCAGTTTCTTTAACTTCATTTATAGAGCCTATCTGAGAGTTTTTAAAGTGTACAGAAACATTTAATTTTTTGTTTTGTCTAACATCATTACATGCCAATTTGAATTCTTCCAAAGTATACTTACCAACTCGTTTAGAAAACAAGAAAATAGCCATATCACATGATAAAAGAAGTCTGTTATATTCGCTTTGTTTTTCACGCAAACCTCCAGTCATATTTGTTGGCTGCATTTCCCACATTTCAGGAGAAATTTCAACTCCATAATCACGAGTAACAATATTGGCTTTTGATAAAAGATTTTTTAAAGCTTCGCGTTCCTCTTTTTCATCATTACTTGAACCAATAAACACTTTAAAACTAGTCATATAAACTCCGTTCTATTTAATAAATTTTTTTAAATCTAAATCTCGACTTTTTCACCAAATCGTTAATCATGTTTTCAAGATTATTAGAGTTGGATAAAAAATATCTAAGACGGTTCTTATTCTCCGCAGTGAGATGCATTCCTTCCATCGCCATCGAACTGTTTACAGGTGTAATTATATTATCTTCATTTCTTAAGGATAAACAGCTCCTCAGTACTCTTATCATACCATAGATACAGTAATTTTTCAACACTATTTGGAGATGTTTTCCGAAAGAGCCGCGAAGTAGTTACGTTCAAAATTTGCGACGCATAAACAAAGAAAAGGGATTTTTTCAAAACTGAAAATCTGCTTTAGATTGTAAGATGAAATAACTGTCGGAAAAACTCAATTGAATTAACATATAAAAAGAGAATGTTGTACTCAACAGGAACAGTTGAGCACAACATTTAATTATTTATGGCGGTATAATTTATAATTACTATCAAGCTGGTTTAGAATTATTACGGTAGCAGTTATAATTTATCTACGCAGTGATTATCGATTAAGCAGAGCAGAGCGCAAACTGACAAAAGAGAGAAGCTCAAAAAAGTATCAGTCGCCTTTTTCTCTGCTGTTGAAAAAGTGCTGGTCTATTGATGCTGTTCTGGGGTTTTTGCAAGTTCTGACCTCAATATTGCATAAATCAATTTAAGAACTTGCAAAAATTTAAACACGAAAAAAAGCTTGAAACCGATGTTTCAAGCCTGAGAAATCCAGTAATAATGCGAGAAATTAAGTTGCGGTTCCCGTTTGGAGACCGCTGCTCTACCAACTGAGCTATACCCCTAAGTATTCGATTGCTGCGAAGTAAGCCTTGCTCGCTTGCAGGAATTCTGATACCACAGACACGCAGTTATGTCAAGTGATTTTTCCGAGAAAACGCAAATTGACACATTTTTGCGGAAATTTTATCATTAGATGACAAAAGATGACAAAGAAATTAATTTATCTCCATAATTTGACAAACGACGAGTTGTGGGTTTTTTAAAATCCCCAAAAAGAATTGCCCTGATTATAGCTTACCGGTTTGTGTGGAATGGAAGCAAACCGCCACAAAATCTAACTTTGCAATCCGCACACCTGAATTATGCGGTTTTACATTTTGATACTAGTCTCAAATAAGAAGTAGACAAGAATAGAATTATCTGATATAATAAAACTGGTGATAAAAATGAAGTATCAGATAACAGCGGAACAAAAATAAGAAATAGAACGGGCGCGTAAGAACAACAAGAATAAACAAACAGAAAATCGTTTAAAAGTATTGTATTTAAGGGCAGAAGGAGCCAGCTATAAAGAGATCATAAAGGCAACCGGATACAGCAAAGCAAATATTGCAAAAATCATCAAGTTGTATTTTGAAAAAGGCTTAGAAGACATCACGTCAAACAAGTATGGCGGCAACCATCGCAATCTGAATTACGAAGAAGAAGAAAAACTACTGCAATACTTTGTGAAAAAAGCAGAACAAGGGCAAATTGTCGAAACCAAGGAAATCAAAGAACGATATGAGCAAACAATAGGTCATACTATTGGGAGAGGGCAGATATATTATGTTCTCAAAAGACACGGTTGGCGTAAAATAATGCCCAGAAGCAAACACCCTAAGAAAGCTGATGAGGAGGCTATTGAAGCCTCAAAAAAATTAAGCAAATCGTAGAGGAAAAATCAAAAAGTTTCCACAATTCCACAGTGCGTTTAATGTTTCAGGACGAAGCTGGTTTTGGGCGGATCAATAAGCCAAAATACTGCTGGTGTCAAAAAGGAATTAGACCGTTAGTACCTTGTCACCATATTAGGGAATACCGTTACGCCTACGGCGCTGTAGAACCTATGACAGGTGAAGGTTGCTTTCTTGTTTTACCGTATTGCAATACCAATTGCATGAACGTATTTCTTAACCATTTGTCTGAATCATATTTGAATGACAGGATTATCCTTGTATGCGATGGAGCAGCTTGGCATAAAGCCAACGCTTTGATTGTCCCTGAAAATATCAGCATTGTTTTTATTCCACCGTATACACCCGAGATGAATCCCATAGAGCAGATTTGGAAAGAAATCAGAAAAATAGGCTTTAGAAACGAAGTGTTCCATACTCTTGACAAGGTTGTTGAGCGCCTTTGTAAATCCATTTGTTCTTTGTCTGCTGATACAATTAAATCCGTTACTTGCAGAAAATGGATTGTGTCTACTTTTAATTAGGGATTAGTATAAATTATCAAATAAATCCCGCCTGATTCTTTTACGAATCAGGCGGGAGAATTTTTTTGTTGCTTTATTAATACTTGTTTAATTTATTCGGCGTAGTGCCAGCTTATTCCGTCCTTGGTGTCTTTTACAACGACTTTCATGGCGGCTAATTGGTCGCGGATCGCGTCGGCTGTCGCCCAATCCCTGTTCTTTCTCGCCTCGGCGCGCTTTTGTATAAGTGCCTCAACCTCGGCGTCTTTCGGGTTACTCTCCTTGGGAGCTTCCTTTTTGCCTTTAAGAAGGTTCAGCGAGAGGACCTTGTCGAGCTCGCCGAGGACATAACGCTTTGTCGCGTCGTTCGCGTCGGCTTTGAGTACGTCGTAAACAACAGTCAGACCGAGCGAGGTGTTAAGGTCATTGTCCATCGCCTCTTTGAATTTGTTTATCAATTCATCTGCTTTGCCGTTCTCGATCTCGCCGTCCTGAGAGAGCGCCGAGATGCGCTTGATAAGCTTGTCGTAAGCTTTTACGCAGTTGTCAAGGCTTTCGTAGGAGAAGGTCAGCGGCTTGCGGTAGTGACTTTGCAGGCAGAACATACGGTAAACAACGGGGTCATATCCCTTGCTTTCAAGGAGTGAGACCGTGAGAAAGTCGCCCTTTGACTTGCTCATCTTGCCGCGTGCGTCGTTGAGGTGGAGAACGTGGAACCAGTAGCCGCACCACTTGTGACCGAGATATGCCTCGCTCTGAGCGATCTCGTTGGTGTGGTGGGGGAAGGCATTGTCAACTCCGCCGCAGTGAATGTCAAGATACTCGCCGTTGTGCCTCTTGCTTATGCAGGAGCACTCGATGTGCCAGCCGGGATAGCCAACGCCCCACGGAGAATCCCATTTCAGTTCCTGATCCTCAAACTTTGACTTGGTGAACCATAGCACAAAGTCGGTTTTGTTGCGCTTGTTTTCGTCCTCCTCGACACTGTCGCGCACGCCGACCGCCAAATCCTCCTCGTTCATGTTGCCGAATACGTAGTAGGTTTCGAGCTTTGAGGTGTCAAAATAGACGTTGCCGCCCGCGACATAGGCATAGCCCTTTTCGAGCAGTACGGAAATCATTTCGATGAAATCATCAATGCAGTTCGTAGCGGGCTCAACCACGTCGGGGCGCTTTATGTTGAGCTTTTCGCAGTCGGAAAAGAAGGCGTCGGTGTAGAACTTCGCTATTTCCATAACGGTCTTATGCTCGCGCTTGGCGCCCTTGAGCATTTTATCCTCGCCCGTGTCGGCGTCGCTTGAAAGATGACCCACGTCGGTGATATTCATTACGCGGTTCACGTCGTATCCCGCAAAGCGCAGGTATTTTTCAAGAACATCCTCCATTATATAGGTGCGAAGATTGCCGATATGCGCGTAGTGATAAACGGTGGGACCGCAGGTGTACATATTGACCTTTCCCTCAGCGTGGGGAATGAACTCCTGCTTTGTTTGTCCGAGTGAGTTGTACAGTAGCATATTAACCGCTCCTTAAAAATCTGAAATAAATTGTTTGTTTTGCGCGATATAAACAACGCCCGATAAAAGCGCGAAGAAGGTCGAGATCCAGATAAGCACCTCACCGATATAATAAAATACCGTCGGAAGCAAATCGGGGAGAGGAACGCCGAGCTGCGCCAAATCAAGCACGACCTGCATTGTGATAATGCAGATGATCGACACCATTTGTGTGACGGTCTTGACCTTGCCCCACATATTAGCCGCTATGACCTTGCCCTTTGAGGCGGCGATCAGGCGGATAGAGGTGACGGCAAATTCGCGGAACAGCACGATAATGACCGCCACGCAGTCGCACAGCCCGAGCTGCACAAAGCAGAGCAGGGCGGAGATAACTAGTATTTTATCCGCCAAAGGGTCGGCGAACTTGCCGAAGTCGGTGATAAGCCCTTGCTTGCGCGCGATTTTGCCGTCGAGCATATCCGTCAATGAAGCCGCGATGAAAATAAGCAGGGCAGCAAGATTGTTAAGCGGAAAGTCAATAAGCAGCGCCGCGACAAAAAACGGCACTAACAATATTCTCGCCAAGGTTAGTTTGTTGGGTAAATTCATAATATCATCCGTTTTGTTATTGGATTTTCATTTCGCCTATGGGATCGCAGCCCATGCAGTCGGTCACGGTCACGGTGATGAAATCGCCCGGAGCGGGAATTTTTTCTCCGCAGGTGAAGAACACACAGCCGTCAACCTCGGGGGAGTCGGCATAGCTTCTTCCGTGCCAACATTCGATCAAACGGTCGTAGCCCTCGACAAGAACCTCGATTTCCGTTCCTATAAGCGATTCGCAGTACTCAGCCATGATCATCTGCTGGCGCTCCATTATTATATCCGCGCGCTCGCGCTTTGTTTCCTCGTCAAGCTGATTCGGCATTTTTGCCGCAGGCGTGTTTTCCTCCTGAGAATAGGCGAAGCAGCCCAGCCGCTCGAACCTGATTTCCCCGGCGAACTCAGCAAGCTCCTCGAACTGTTCCTCGGTTTCTCCGGGGAAGCCCGTGATAAAGGTTGAGCGGAGCACAACGTTCGGTATCCTGTCGCGGAGCTTTTTCAGCAGGGCGGTCAGGCTCTCTCTGTCGCCGCGGCGGTGCATACGCTTTAAGATCTCGCTGTTGCAGTGCTGCAGCGGCAGGTCGATGTATTTTACTATTTTGTCCTCGCGCACGATAACGTCGATCAAGCTGTCGGTTATGCTGTCGGGATAGCAGTATAAAATCCTTATCCAGTGCAGCCCGTCGATTTTGCAAAGCTCTGTGAGAAGCCTGTCGAGCGAAGGCTCGCCGTACAAGTCCTCGCCGTAGCGCGTCGTGTCCTGAGCTATTATATTCAGCTCGCGTACGCCGTCAGCCGCAAGGCTGCGGGCTTCCTCTATGAGGCTTTCTATTTTTCTGCTGCGAAATTTTCCGCGGATCATCGGGATCGCGCAGAAGGTGCATTTGTTGTCGCAGCCCTCGGCGATTTTCAAATATGCGGTGTAGGGCTGAGTGGAGATTATCCTGCCGCCTTCAAGCGGAAGAAGCAGCTTGTCGGGAAAGACCTCGACCCCGCTTTCGCCGCGCAGAACCTTGTCAACAATGCCGGCGATCTGAGCGTTAGCGCCTATGCCGACGGCGGCGTCGATTTCGTAGAGCTGTTGGGTGATCTCATCCTGATAACGCTCTGCAAGGCAGCCCGTCACGATGATAGCGCGGATTTTGCCCTCGCGCTTCAAGCTGCCGAGCTCGATTATCTCATTGATACTCTCCTGCTTTGCGGCGTCGATAAAGCCGCAGGTGTTTACAATAACCGCGTCAGCTTCTTCGGCTTTGTTTACGAGCGTGTAGCCGTGCTGCTTTAGCGTGAACAGAAGCATTTCGGCGTCAACCTGATTTTTGGCGCAGCCAAGCGAAACAATGGCTACTTTTTCATTCATATGCGGTCTCCTACAGTTTTTTTATATTAATAATCCAATGTCAACAACTAAAGCAAGCATTTGCGTTCACAGTAGTAGGGGCGACCATTGGTCGCCTGTACGTCTGAGCTGTATTTCTATCCGATATCGGCAAAAAAGGAAACCTTCGGTTCACAGGCTTGCGATGCAAGCCCCTACAACATGCTGTATATTACGTTTGACTATCCTTAAGTTGTAAATAATGATTAATAATCCTCTTTGTATTCTTCAAAAACGGCGCGAATATCATCCCAGCCGTAACCCATTCTTTGAAGGGCGGCGGCGGCACGCCGTTTGATTTTTTCGTCGTTGATATTTTTATATTTCTTCTCGATAACGGCGCGGATATTTGCGCGGCAGTCCACGTCGGTTTCATCGAGTATGCTGTCTATGATATCGCGGTCGATCCCTTTTCTTCCAAGCTCCGCCGCGACAGCGCGGGGGCTGAGCATTTTTTGATTTATAAGGCTTTGGGCGTACCGGTGTGCAAACGCCTCGTCGTTTATAAGCCCTAATTCCTCCATGCGGTCGGCGGCTTTTTCCGCCGAGTCTTCATCAAAGCTGCGTTTCAGCTTGTCTTTCAGCTCTTTTTTGGAATGGTCGCGATATGAAATGAGCCACAGGGCTTTTTCTTTAGCCCTGCGCTCATTGCTTTTTTCAATTATTTCTTTAAGCTCGTCGTCGTCGATCTCCCTGCCGACGTCAAAGCGGTTTTCGAGCAGGGTCTGAGTGTCGAGGTTCATTGCAAATTCGCCGTCAATAAACAGCGCGCTCAGCGCTTTTCGGCGCGGCTCAACAGCGGTGATAAGCATTATTCGTCAGCTAAAATATCTATGCTCGCCGCTTTTGCCTTCGGCTTTTCGGCGGGCTCGGGCTCAGGCTCGGCATCCGTCACCTTTGCCTTAGCCTTTGACTTTGACGCGGGACGCTTATTTTCGTAGAGCTTGTCTATATTCGCCCAAAGCTTGGCTTCGATTTCGTCGGCAAGCTCCTTGTCGGTTCTAAGCAGCTCCTTTACCTTGTCGCGACCCTGTCCCAGACGTCTGCCGTCGTAGCTGAACCATGCTCCCGCCTTTTGAACGATTTCAGCCTTTACCGAGAGATCAAGAAGCTCGCCCTCTCGGGAAATTCCCTCGCCGTACATGATATCGAACTCAGCCTCGCGGAACGGGGGAGCGATTTTGTTCTTTACCACCTTGCATCTGGTGTGCGAGCCGACCATTTCACCGTTGACCTTCAGGGTTTCAACGCGGCGGATGTCGATTCTGACAGAGCTGTAAAATTTCAGCGCTCTGCCGCCCGTTGTGACCTCGGGATTGCCGTAGACAACGCCGACCTTTTCGCGGAGCTGGTTGATGAAGATTGCCACGCAGTTGCTCTTGTTGATTGCGCCCGCTAACTTGCGGAGTGCCTGCGACATCAGCCTTGCGTGCAGTCCTACATGGCTGTCGCCCATCTCGCCCTCGATTTCCGCCTTGGGAACGAGCGCCGCCACGGAGTCGATAACGATAACGTCGATCGCGCCGCTGCGGATAAGCGCTTCGGCGATTTCGAGCGCGTCCTCGCCCGTGTCGGGCTGAGCTACGAGCAGTGAGTCAACATCAACGCCGACCGCCGCCGCGTAGGTGGGGTCAAGAGCGTGCTCAACGTCGATAAATGCAACGTTGCCGCCGTTTTTCTGTCCCTCGGCGATGCAATGGAGCGACAGGGTGGTTTTACCCGAGGATTCGGGACCGTATATCTCCACGATCCTGCCGCGGGGAAGTCCTCCTATTCCGAGCGCAACGTCCAGCGAAAGGGAGCCTGTGGAAATGTGGTCTATTGTCATATGTGAGTTCTCTCCGAGGCGCATTACCGCGCCCTTTCCGAACTGTTTTTCAATTTGAGCGATAGCGGTTTCAAGCGCCTTGTTCTTGTCAACTGCCATGATATACCTCCGTTTTTCTTTTCAAACCGTTCATACTAAATTCTGTTCGTGATTACCTCTCTAAGGTAGTTATATTATAAATGATTGAAGGTAAAAAAACAATAATTTTACAGAAAATCAATCGAACTAAATTTCTATTTTTAAAGCATTGTCCCAATTATAGCCCTATGACAGCCGCCAAAATCGAGCTCGGTGCGTATTTTTTCAAAACCATGCTGCTTCATAAGGGCGGCAACGGGTTCCGCCTGACCCTCTCCAAGCTCAAAAATAAGCGCACCGCCGCTTTTCAGCTTGCGGCTCCAGCCATGCACGATCGCTTTATAAAAAAATAATCCGTCGCTTCCGCCGTCAAGCGCCATTTGCGGCTCAAACCGCACCTCGGGCTGCAAAACAGCCAGCTCGGATTTTTTGATATACGGCGGATTTGAAATGATAAGGTCAAGGCTGCGGTCGGATACTTCGCTGTGACAGGTCAGAACGTCGCCGCAGAGCGCCCGCACCGAGCTGTTGTTGATTTTAATATTCTTTTGAAGAAAATCAAACGCCCTGTCGCTTAGCTCAACAGCCGTAACTTCGGCATTGCCGAGCTTTTCAAGAGCGATGGAGATTGCTCCGCTGCCTGCGCACAGGTCAAAAACCCGTGAACGCGGCTTGTTTTTTAAATATTCGAGCGCGAGACCGACGCATACCTCGGTGTCGTCGCGTGGGATAAGCACTCCCTCGCCGACGAGGAGAGGGAAGCCCATGAAAGACCATTCCCCTAACATGTATTGCAGGGGATAACGGGTCAATCTTTTTTCTGTTAAGGAATTTAAAAGCTGTATCTGAGCGTCCGTAACATCTTCGTTTCCGTGCGCTATCAGAGCGGCGCGGTCATAGCCGGTAACGTGAGTTACCAGACACCGCGCCTCATAATCGGCGTCCTCTATCCCGCCGCGAGTCAGTTCGCCGCGGCAGCTCAGGAGGACGTCCCTCAGCATCCGCATTTTACGATGTCGGAGCCGTCGTCGGGGATGACCGCTTTAATAGCCACGATCGCGACCTCGATCATGCCGTCGTCGGGCTCTTTTGTGGTGATCCGCTGTGCCCAAAGACCGGGAGCGGAAATAATGCGGGTGAAAGCGTTGTCGTGCTTGCCGCAGAGCTTGATAAGCTCATAGCCGATTCCGCACACGATCGGAATAAGCGCTATTTTGATTACGGGCCGCCAGAAGCCGAGAGTCGTCGGCACAAACAGACCCACAAGGATACCGAGGATAAGCATTATCACCATGAAGCTTGTTCCGCAGCGAGGATGAAAGCGAGTCTGCTTTCTCACGTTCTCAACGGTGAGCTCCTCCTCGTTTTCGTAGCAAAAAATAGTTTTGTGCTCCGCGCCGTGATACATGAACACGCGCTTCATGTCCTTTGTCTGAGATACTATAACGATGTACAAGAGGAACAGCGCGATTTTGAGCACGCCCTCAAACACCGACTGCCAGAATGTGACGACCTCCCCGCCGTTTTGCATCGAGGGTATCGCGAGCTTCAAAAGCTCAAACAAGCCCCAAGGCAGGAAGAAGAAAAGACCTATCGCAAGCGCTATGCCGAGGATCGAGGCGAAAGCCATGAGGATCTTTATCAGCTTGTCGCCGAATTTATCGTCGAGCCACTTTTCAAATTTTGAAGGCTCCTCATCCTCGATTTCAGCGGATTCGATAGCCTTGTCTGCCGAAAGCATAAGCGACTTATAGCTCAGGCGCATTGAGTCGATCAAGCCCGCGATCCCGCGGAAAAACGGAAGCTTGAAAAGCTTTACCTTTTCGGGTATCGTCGTAATGCTTACGTCCTCGGTGTAGATTTCATCCTTGCCTGTGCGCACGCAGACCGTGCTCTTCTTGGGACCTCTCATCATAATACCCTCAATCAGCGCACTGCCGCCGATTGAGGTTATCTTTTTGGTTTTTTTAGACATATATTAATTCCTTCTGTAATTTATAGTTTTACGGTTTCGGGGTTTTCGTTTTCCTCGCCCTCTTTATAGACGGGGAAGGTGAGCGTCACCGTGGTGCCGACACCCTCGCCGCTTTCAATGTCAAGCCTTCCGTTGTGCAGGTTCATTATCTCGTCGGCTACAGCCAAGCCTATGCCCGAGCCGCCGACGGTTTGATTTGCCTTGAAGAATTTCTCCTTGACTCTCGGCAGATCCTCGGCGGGAATGCCGCAGCCCGTGTCGGTGACTATTATTTTTATAACGTCGGGATCTTCCTCTTTGTTATAAAGCACCTGTGCCGCCACCATGCCGCCCTTCGGGGTGTATTTCAGGGCGTTGTCAAGCACGTTGAGAAATACCTGGCGAAGACGGTTGCGGTCGCCGTAGATCGGCGGGAACACCATGTCGGGGTCGTCGTAGAGAAGATGTACGCCGTCCTCTACGGCGCGTTCCTTGAGCATATAAACCGTTTCGTCAAATTCGGCAAGAATGTCGATTTTTTCCTTCATCAGCACCATTCTGCCGCTCTGGATCCTTCCGAAGTCGAGCAGCTCCTCAACGATTCCCGTAAGACGGGTGCTTTCGCGGATTATTACGCCCATGCCGCGGTCAAAGGTGCGGCGGTCAAGCGTGCCGCGCTCGCTTAGCTGCATTGTCTCCGCCCAGCCCTTTATCGCGGTGAGGGGAGTCCTCAGCTCGTGGGAAACGCGTGAGATAAAGTCGTTTTTCATCTGCTCGGTCGTTTGCAGATCCTTTGCCATGTCGCTTACCGCGTCGCACAAATCGCCGATTTCGTCGTTGTATTTGTGCTCGATCTTTTCGGAAGCGGAGAAGTCGCCCTGCGCTATCTGAGCTGCCGCTGCGGACAGTCTGCGGATCGGCTTGACGATCGAGCGAATGAACGAAAGACCCGATAAAATTACCATCACGATCACGCCTATGCCCACCGCGATGATTATAGCGCTGTAGAACAGGATACGCGTGTGTACGGGCTCCATTGAAACTATGTAGCGGAGCGCGCCGATGGTGTTGTTGTTTTCATCGGTGATTATTCGGGTCTCGCTCATGGCGCGTTCGCCCGACAAAAGCTTGCCGTTCCAGAACGCATAGCCTTGCCCGTTTGACTTGGCTTCATCAAAGTCAGTCATTTGTTCGTCCTCGGAGGGGAGAAAACCGGTTGAGGTCAGCACCACGCGTCCCGATGAATTCAGCACCATAACGCCGAACTGTTCTTTTTTGTCAAAATTTTCCACATAGTCGCGTGAGGCGGTTGTAAATTCGCTTGCGTTTTCCGACTGAAAGCCCGAAAAAACAACGCTCAACTCGTTGGACGACGAATGCAGCTCGCCCTCTATCTGCGACTGAAAAAGATATGAAACAGCGAAAATAAGAGCTACGACAAGAAGAATGATTATAGTTATTATAACGCTGAGCGTGTTAAACATCCAGCGCTTTGTTATACCCTTTATCATGCTCTCATCTCCCTTTTTTCCGCGTAAAACAGCGGTTCGTCAAAGCGGTTTTTCCGCTCCCTTTTTTTCGCTTAAAACAGCGGTTAGTTAAAGCGGCTTGCCCGCAGAGATTAATTAATCTCCCGCGTCCCACTTATAGCCCAGACCCCAAACTGTGATTATATGCTTCGGGTTTGAAGGCTCGTCCTCGACCTTCATTCTCAGGCGGCGGATATTAACGTCTACTATTTTATCCTCGCCTACATAAGCGTCGCCCCAAACATGGTTGAGAATGTCGATTCTGTCGAGAGCAACACCGGGATTGGAGAAAAAGTATTCCATGATTTGGAACTCTACCTGTGTGAGCTCGATCATCTTGCCGTTTTTCATAAGGGCGCGGTTTCTGAGGTTGAGAGTGAAGCCGCCTGATTTGAGCTCTTCCTTAAAGTTGTTTTCGGAGCGAGACTGAGCTAAAGCGACTCTGCGGTAGAGAGAGTCAACACGCGCCAACAGCTCGCTGGGGGAGAAGGGCTTTGCCACATAGTCGTCTGCGCCCAGCATAAGACCCGTTACCTTGTCCATTTCCTGGGTTTTTGCCGAAAGCATGATAATGCCGATCCCTCCGTTGCGGCTTCTCAGCTCCTTGCAGACCTGAAAGCCGTCAATGCCGGGCATCATAACGTCGAGAATAGCTATATCAAAGTCGCCGTCGCTGTCGTCGTATTTTTTGAGAGCGGTTTCACCGCAGTCTGCCTCAACAACATCGTAGCCCGCGCGCGTAAGATTGATCACCACAAAGTCGCGGATCGCTGCTTCGTCCTCGCATACAAGTATTTTTTTCATGTCAAAACCTCCGTTGAATCAGTTGTTGTTTCCCGTTTGTTTGCTTCCGCTCAGCAGAGAGAACGCGGTTTTTATCGCGTCGTCGCTCAACGCAAGCGAGCTTTCAGGCTCATAATTAAAAAATGTGTAGGCGTATCGGTTGTCTTTGTATATCAATGTATATTTTTCGTTGCTTTTGCCCTGTTCCCAGTCGGCAGCCTTGAACACCACTATATCAAAAATCTTTTTGCCTTCCGAATTGTTTTTCCATTCGCGGAAGCTCATCAGTGCTCCGCCCTTGTCCATCAGAGCGGTAAAGCTTTCCGCCTGCCAGGTCTCGGGGATATTTATTGTGTAGTTATAGCTGAAATTCGCTGCGGTGCGCTGTGCGGGAAGAAGCTGTTCCTTTTGAGCGCTGAATTTGTTCCACATGACCTGAGTGGCAGCTTTCATATTCTCGTTGTTTATATTGAACGGAAGCTCGGACACGGTCGGGATCTCGTATTTCATATCGTTGTCGATATCGGTTGAAATAACATCGCTGGAGCGTTGGGTGAGGTTGCCGCTTTTTTCGTTGTACAGCGGATTTCTCAGAGCGTTCATGTCTTTGTTGTAATAGATTATCTGAGTGTTCAGATCCCCGTTGGAGAGCACCCCGTCTATCACAAGTCCCTTTACGCTTTCGCTCAGCTCCGAAAAAGCCGCGCATTTGTAGCTTATAATATTAGGATCCATGGCAACCGACGCCTTTGGATTGAGCGAGCGGCTTTGTTCATCGTACTCAAGCAGAGTAGCCTTTGCGTCATTTTCGTGTGTGAAGAGCGAGAGGGTCATAACGCTGCTTTTTCCGCTGCTGTCAACAACTCCGCAGTAAAACGCCGAGTAGTTTTGACCCGCTTCGATCGTGTCGGTTTTGCCGTCGCTGTAGGTGTAGACCGACAAAAAGTTGACTCCCGCGGTGTAGGTGGTGTAGCCGACAAGTATCTCCTGACTTCCGCTTGCGTTGATGTCGGCAAAGAGAACGCAGTCAACATCGGTGGTTTCGGTCAGATAATCGCCCGAGATCTTCCACACTCCGTCTTCCTCGAACATGACGAGCATTCTCACTCCTGTGGAGCCGCCCTTGTCGCGGAAAAAGGCGATAGCCTCGTCGACGTTGTCGTCGTCGAGATCGTGCATCGTTATCGCGCTGCGGTTTGCACCGCTTTTGGGATATTTCAGCGTGTAGCCGTTTGGAGCCGAATTGGAAATCAACTGCTCGATTTCCGCCTCGTCGCCCATAGTTTTCGGAGGACGCAGCATATCCTCCTTGCTGAGGTTAATGCTGCAGCCGCAGGTGTTTGTTATAATCATTGCTGCGCAAAGTGCTGCGGCGGCTGTTTTCAGCTTCAATCGCGTCCCTCCTTTGCGTTTATTCGGATTCTTCCGTTTTGGATTCTTCCGTTTTTGATTCTTCTGTTTTTGATTCTTTCGTTTCGTATTTTTCGGTTTCGGATTCTTTGTTTTGCACGGCAATCAAAAACTTGATTTTTTTGCCTTCCTCCGTGAACATCCGCTCGTGCTCTGTCACGATATTCTCGGAAAAGCCGCTTGAGTGGAGGTCGCGGGTGAGATAGGTGATTGTATATCCGCTCTGTTCAAAGTATTCAATGCTTTCCTCAAACAGCTCGTCGTCGTCGGTTTTAAAGCGTATTTCCGCCTCAGGGCGCAGGAAGCTTTTGTACATCTCAAGCTTTTTGTAGTAGGTGAGGCGGCGTTTTTTGTGCTTGAGACGCGGCCACGGATTGCAGAAGTTTATAAACAGCCGCTCAATTTTATCTTCGGGAGTTATTATCCTGTCAAGCTGCTCGACATTGTATTTTACAAGCAGGATATTTGTGATCTCGTCGGCGCTTTTGCCGGCTTCCTCAAAAAGCTTTACGATGGTGCGCCTGCCCACTCCGAGCATATCTATCTTTATATCGAGCGCTATTATGTTTTTGTCGGGATTCTGTAAAGCGAACTGTCCCGCAAAGCCGCCCTTGCCGCAGCCTATTTCCAGATAAAGCGGCTGCTCCTTTTTAAATGCCTTGCTCCAATTGCCGGCGTGCGCCTCGGGATCTTTAACGTAGAAGTCGCATACGCTCAGCTCAGGCTCAGCCCATTTCTTTTTTCTTATTCTCATTAATACCTCTGTCAATTATAAACGCAATGCCGCACACCGAGATCATGCGGTTTTTCCTAAACTTTTTCCAAATAAATACATCTCATTACATTATACCAAACAGTTACAAAATATGCAATAAAAAATTAGAGGAATTTCACTTTGTCGCGGTATTCTGCAGATTTTATGAACTCAACGCCGGGAAATTCCTTTTCGAGCCTGTTTTTCAGCGGAAGGATCACGATATCTTCGGTTTTAAAATGACCCGCGTCGAGTATATTTACGCCGAGCTCTTCTGCGGCG